>DUAE01000059.1:56855-176024 GCA_012960975.1 Candidatus Poseidoniales archaeon | reverse complement strand
CTCCGCTCGTGTGGTGTAGTTCGGTCCATCATGTCGCCCTCTCGAGGCGACGACCCGGGTTCAAATCCCGGCACGAGCACCAAATCAGATTACTATTTAGGGGTCTTTGAAGACTCTTGAATAAGTCAGAACGGTCTTAAGCACTCCTTCGTTGCAGTAGTAAGGTTCTAATGCGTGTAGAGCATGATTTGAAGCTTACTTTTGATGATGTATTGATTCGACCGAAGCGCAGTACGCTGGTTTCTCGCTCGGATGTGACACTTGTTCGCGAATTCAAGTTTAGACATTCCAACATTACTTGGACTGGAATACCGATCGTGGCAGCGAACATGGACACGACTGGCCTGTTCAGCGTCGCGGCGGAACTGCAGAAACATTCGATGCTTACCTGCACTCAGAAATTCTACTCCACAAAAGAATATACGCAAGCTTGGGAAGATGGAATCGACCCCGAATATGTGGCAATAGCCTGCGGTTCTACCGAAGACTCGTTTGACCTTCTCAAACGTAAAATGGCAACTAATGCGGGAGCCAAACTAATTTGTATTGATGTGGCTAATGGCTACCGGGAGATATTTCTTGAGTTTGTCCGAAGAGTTCGTAGTGAATTCTCCTCAGCAATTGTAATTGCCGGCAATGTGGCAACCCGCGAGATGACTGAAGCACTCATCCTTGCGGGTGCGGATATCGTCAAGGTGGGTATTGGACCCGGTTCGGTGTGCACCACACGCAAGGTGGCTGGTGTTGGATATCCGCAATTGTCTGCGATTGCTGAGTGTGCAGATGCTGCTCATGGGTTAGCAGGGCATGTGATGGCCGATGGTGGTTGTTCAAGCCCTGGTGACGTCGCAAAGGCATTCGCTGCTGGTGCGGATTTTGTTATGCTCGGCGGTATGTTCGCTGGACACGATGAGTCGGGTGGCGAACTCGTAACTAGTTCAAATGGAAAGAAGTACAAATCATTCTATGGAATGTCTTCATCTAAGGCGATGCAGGCCCATTATGGCGAGGTAGCAAAGCACCGTGCACCTGAGGGGAAGGAGGTGCGGGTACCTTATCGAGGACAGTTGGAAATTAGTATACAAGCGATTCTCGGTGGCGTTCGATCCGCTTGTTCCTACGTCGGCGCGCGACGAATTAAAGATTTACCAAAATGTACAACTTTCATCCGCGTAACACAGACAACAAACGAAGTTTATCAGCGATTTAATGTTGAAGAATGATTTTGAATCATATATCAAAAACTACTTGAGCCATCCAACCAGGCCCCTCAAAAGTAGGAATATCTGGTTCAACACTGGCAATGATTTCGCCACTTTGAATCTCGCGTAAAACTAACTCATGCAAGGTTATCGCCTTCACTTCAACCTCTCTTTCCACCTCGTCACTATCGACCCAAACCGCTTGGAGTGAAATCTGATCACCATCGATTTTTATCGCAGCATCTACCAACCATTGGTTTTCGACAGAGCCACGATATAGTATTTCTTCAAGCATACGTACCAATCCTCTTTCGATATCTCCTCCTGGGGCTTGAATCATCCATATTCCCGTTGAACGAATTTTTGAATTGAGTGAGGTAGCACCCGCTTCAGATAATTGAACTGATTGTAATCCTAGAGCTGCTTCACGCATCGCGCCGGCGGCGTCTGAAGAGAATGCTCGCACACCGATATCGGCAGTTGTAGGCAGAATCCACCAAGACATGCTGAGTCCTGTGAGGAGGGGGACACGAATGAAGAAATCGGCTATCACTCGAATGCATTACAGAGTTCACCCTGACTTGGGAAACTGGTTGCATCCTTAGGATTTGTATTCCATTTATTCTCACACTTATTGATATAACCATCACCATCAGAATCTACATTCGCATCAGATGGGTCAAACGGATCGAATTGGAAATAATATTCCCACCCAGACCACATTCCATCTTCATCTTGATCCTGATGGTAAACTTCGGAACCATCCAGCCAATCATCGCCATCGGTATCGTTCAGAACTGGATTGGTGCCGTTTTGGAATTCTTCATAATTCGTGTAATTCTCTAAATCATCATAAAATCGTTTCCCAGCAGCCGTTGTAGGATCGATATGGCATTCTGAATCTTGAGGATTATTCCATCCTGGACAATATCGATTTAATAGGTGAGTTCTGTTTAATCCGTCATTATCAAAGTCAGATTGACCATCATCAATTCCATCAAGGTCCGAATCAGGCATACTCGGATCCATCGGACCTCGAGCACCTAATGCATTCAGAGAATTATTGTCAACCAATCCCTCAGATATTGCTTGTTCAGAGAAAAATACCTCCCAACCATCCGGTAATTTATCGCCATCGGTATCATCATCGACAGGATTGGTATTCCAGCGGTCTGGAGCTTCAAGTTGATTCATCAACGTATCATTATCGATGTCGAATGAATTGTCGAGCATCGAACCGTATGCCGGGTTGATTGCCCAACGGCCACTTGCAGGAATAACAAATCCAGATAGATTCATCTCATGAAGGAAATATTTCGGATCCATTTCACCATCCCCATCCCGATCACCAGAGGTAGAGAATCCTTGGATATGGTTAGTCCAGACCCATCCGCCAGGGCCACGGCCACATTCGATCATATTGTCACAGCCAGGAGGAAGCCAATTTGTCGAAGAAATCCATAAACTGTGGCTTCGAGTATTCTGTTGAACGGAAAATACCTGCATCTCCCAACCATCAGGTTGACCATCTTCATCCGTATCATTAATCAGAGGGTTGGTCTGGATTTGCCAAGGTCGAGGGATGTATAGAACTTCATTTCCATCGTTGAGGCCATCATCATCACTGTCAGCTTTGTTAGCATGTGTGATATATTGATCCAATCCGTCGACGACCTCTTCACCATCGGACAAACCATCGTTATCGGTGTCGTGTGAAGAAGCATTGGTAAAGTATTGAGAACCATTCCAATGGAATCCGTCCATAGCTTCAGTGAAATCTTCTAATCCGTCACTATCTGTATCACGGTCAGTAGCATTAGTGAACGTGTCATAATATTCTACTGCATCAGAGAGACCATCGCTATCTGTATCGAAAACACCAGGATTGCTTTGAACATGAACGTCACGGACGCCGTAGTCGACGACCCGAATAATCCAACCTATTACTTCGATTCCATCGAGTAACCCATCGTTATCAGTATCAGGATTCAATGGGTCGGTCGAGCGCCCATCGATAATTCCGTCATTATCTCGGTCGCGAGCATTGTATTCGTCGAGGTTAGTAAATCTCTCATCATCCTCGACGACTACGGCCAAGTCTTGTAATCGTGAAGTAACTTCTTGGCCGATTACAACATTAATGTGATAAACCCAACCAGCAGTCTTCGTCTTCACTGGAAGGTTGACATATTCGCTATTTTGAACGGTTCTAACCCAAAGAATGGTTTTGTTCACAGGTACGTATTCTCCAACAATTACACTGATTGAGTGAATCGTACTGACTCCCACCAAATCGTCGTAACGGACACCACCATCACCGTCTGCATCGTATCCATCATAATCAGGATCCTCCTCAGCATTGCTTCCATCATTAGGATGGATTCCACTCAGATGTTCCCAGCCATCAGGCATACCATCATTATCAGTATCCGCATTTAATGGGCTGGTGAAATTCTCTGCCCCCCAAGTGTAAGCAACCTCGTATTCTTCGATATTGTTCAAGCCATCTTCATCTGGATCGCCATAGGCATCGGTGGAATTTGCTGGATTCAAAAATCTATCACCATTGTTATCTAGAGCGAAACAATACTCGAAACCATCTGGCATTCCATCACCATCAGAATCCCAATCCCCAGGTCCGTTCAAACGACCATCATTATCCATATCTTCCTCAAACCAAGTCATATCACCTATGCCAGACATCATCTCATGGTAAGGTGATTTTAGAGTCAAGGTTCCGAAAACTGGGACACCACAATGAACTCCTAATTCGATATTGCCATAGGCAATTTCATAACGATCAGCAATCAAATCACCATCGCTATCTTCTTCAAGTGGATTTGTATCGTAACGCTCTTCGACATAATTTCTCAAACTATCAGGCTCAGGTTGTTCAAGATCAAGAAGAGAATCACAGGAATGCCCGAATTGATTGCCCATCTCATCCCAAGTACTAGTACCGATATCCGCCTCGATCTGAGCCTTAACATCAGGCGTCAACAGATAACAGTCCCAGTTGCCATCGAGTGGATCGAGTAGTTTGATAGTTCCTTCAGGAGTCTCGATGGTGTGAGTGTAAAGAGATTCCCAACGGTCGTTTAGACCATCGCCATCGGAATCCTGTAGATTTGGATTAGTTCCCAATTCAGCCTCATCGATATTAATTAAACCGTCTCGGTCAGGATCGCCGAACGGCCCATTATCAGGGTTGGGGAAAGTTTCGTTCAACTCGGTTGTATCGTGACCTGGATCTGGAGTTTCGGTTTGATGATTGGTATTGGCAGGTTCACCATTGTCTAAAGGATCAAGCCCATTTTCTATTTCCCATCCATCCTCCAAACCATCACTATCGGTATCCGCATTATCCCACTCGGTTCCATAGAGAGTTTGTTCCATCCTGTCAGGCAAACCATCGCCATCAGTATCGACTCCAGCCTGATGAATTTCATCATCCCCTGTGGTGATATCTGTGCCACCTGCTTCCCATCCTGAAACTGTAGCAAGGCCGGCTCCGATAATCGTGTAAAATCCTGCTAAACATAGAGTAGCTGTAATTGCAATCACTGCATATTGATTATGATTTAGAGCCAAATAATCACCACGGCCCCATGGGGGACAAGTAATTCAACTTAGGTTTAGATATAATGTTTAATCATAGTCGAGTCTGGATTTTTATTCAGCAATCTCGTTCAGAGAGAAAATTTTCAATTTGATACCGTTCGGATTTTGGTTCAAAATAACCCTTCCTCTGCGGCCATAAGCTCGTTCCCAGCAGCCGAGCAGCGTCCCACTTAACAGAGCCGGGTGCAGTGTATTTTCAATAGAAAATTCAATCCCGCCGGTGTTATCAATTGAGGCAACAGAACTGATTTTTCCAAGTCCATCTTGAGAAAGGTGGCGGCGAGCAATTCTCAGCCAATCTTCGGTTTTGCTTACAAAAATATGATATCCGGCGTAGTAAAATATTTCACGAATAGAATCAGCCATCGCCGTCCACCATAATGCACGATTATCATCTAATCCATTCCAAGAATAATCGCTTCTCCCCTCGTGAATTCTATCAAGATAAGGAAGAGAATATTCTTCAAATTTTAATAATAAATCTCGATGGATAAACAACGACCTACGACCCATTATAGTCCAAAATCCTGAGTCAAAAAATTCAAGGTCAGCAAATGTATCATGGCCTTCTTCGGTCAAATTTGTTGAAGAGGAAAAATCGTTCCAAATCAAATTGGATTTTTGGGATTTTGGGATTTTCACATCATCCAAGGTCAGATCTACAACCAGCCCTTGCCCTACACTTTCCGACCAACGAAACCGATGCCTTTGACCGGTTCCACATTCCCAATTCGCAGCTAAACTTCCCGCACATATTGGACCATTTGGATGATTATTGACAATGAGTCGAATCTCATCTTCATCTTCGAGTAATTGGATCTTACCAAGTCCTCTAGAGGACCAATCCTTGTGTACGCCCAGCCAATTTGATGGAATCCGCCCCTTAGGCTTGGCAAGCACACTACCAATCGACAACAAAAATTCTTCAGATTCAGCCGCAGCATGGGCTAATCTTCTGCCAAGACTCTGTCCAGTTCGTTGTTCAATTCCTTGAAACCAAATTTCAAATGAATTTGAAACGACTCTCCAAGCGATTTCATCTTGTCTATATCTATCTGCATAAGTCCCATTTGAAGTGAATTTCCATCTGTTCTTGAGAATATCCTCCTCAGATGATTTCGTTTTGGATTTTAAAAAATCAAAAAAACCCATACGATCAGCCATTTATGAATTTGTCAATCCTAGAAAATGCCTGTTCGAGTACATCGATTGGAGGCAAGCAAACCATACGAAAATGGTTAGCACCAAATTCAGGGGAGAAGCCCGATCCATGAACGACCAAAACATGGTATTTGTGAAGTAGATCAAGGACCCATTGTTTATCGGGAACGGATTCGTCTAAAATTTTCACAAATAAATAGAAGGCCCCGCCCGGCGATTGGCATTCGAGACCATCGATTTCATCGATTCTTTTTAGAGAATAATCCAATCTTTCCTTCACAATAGCGCGATGTCCGTCGAGCCAATCTAATTCTTCATTCAAGCCAGCAAGGTATCCATACTGCGCTGGTGTTGAGGCACACAGACGACTACGCAGAAGACGCTCGGCACCATCCCTCACGAGTTTGAGCACGCCGCTAGGGTCGTGCCAAGCCATGTATCCAATCCGCCAACCCGGGGCGAAGTAAACCTTAGAAACACCATTTAGGGTTATTACTGGGACTTTTGTTGAACGTGAAGCGACCGATACTAGTGAACCTGTGAAATCTAAACCGTCATAAATTTCATCAGAAATTATTGTACACTTTGGCCAATTTGAAGCAATTTCAAGCAAATCGTCGATTTCTTCAATCGTGACAACATTGCCTGTAGGATTATTTGGATTGATGAGTACCAGAAGTCGAACATTGTCATCCATTTTTTCTTTGATGTCTTTCAAATCGATTCGCCAACCATCGTTAGGATCGAGCCGGTATTCTACCGTTGATGCGCCATACATTTGAGGATAGGCCATGTATGGTGGATAATGTGGTCCCGGCGCAAGAACTGTATCACCATCTTGTAGAAATGCTGCGAAGATGATTTGCAGTGCTTCGGTAACTCCATGGGTGACATAGACATCATCTTCGGTGCAATTCCAACCTTTTCTGATTTCGGAATTTGAAATCGCTTGTCGAAGAGTTGCAATTCCATATGATGGTCCGTATCCATTGTCTTGATTTTCTAATGCAGCTTTGTAAGCGGCAATCATATGATCAGGTGTTGGCAATCCAGGATATGCTAATGGGTCGCCAATATTCAATCGAATGATTTCGTGCCCTTGTTTTTCTAATTCAACCGCAGGCACGACGACGTCGCGTATCGCATATTCAATCGAAGAAGCGCGAGGCGCAACATCGATTGGCTCGTTCATTATTCAAACCCCGAGCAAAGCGCGAGCGGCGCCCAAAGCGGCGGGGATTCCTTCACCATTCGAGCCACCGCCTTGAGCCATAGTAGGGCTACCCCCACCACCACCGCCGATGTGTCCAGATATTTCATTGAGAATCTCAACAGCATTATGAGATTCTGCAGCAATCGTACCTTCGGTACTCGCGACAATCAATTTACCGCCACCATCGCGAGTACCGAGAACCGCCAGTGTTGGGTTCGATGAATCTCGTGTCAACTCAGATAGCATTGTCATCAATTGTTTCATATCACCATCAATTTCCATAATTGCATAGCGAATTCCATCCTTTTCGACTGCGTCTCCACCGCCACCACTAGTCCGCAGTCTGACTATTTCCGCTTCTAGCATCTCGATACGCTTCTGTTGTGTTTTCCATTCGTCAAAGAAGCGTGAAACTGTCTTGGGTAGATCTTGAGGTTGAACGCCAAGAGTATCTGATGCCTCGGCTAAAATCCGCTCTTGTTGCCGCGCGTATTCGCGTGCCGTCTCCCCTGCCACGATTTGCAGACGCTCCACTCCGTCTTGGACTTGACTGGAACGAATTATGCGTAGCTCACCAACTTCCCCTACCGAATTATGGTGCGTGCCTCCGCATGCTTGGATATCGAAATCTCCGATTTTGATGATTCGAATTTCGTCGTGTTTTGGCGGGCCACCCTGATATATGTCGAATCCGAATTGGGCGTCTGCCTCGGCCCTTCCGAGAACTATTTTTTCTACAGGAATGTTTTCTGAGATTATTTCATTCGCTCTGTCTTCAATTTTATCGAGTAAATCACGATCAATTCGCGAATGGTGAGTCAGGTCGATACGAGCATATTTCTGACCTTTGTTGGATCCTGCTTGCCAGATATGTGGACCGAGTAATTCTCGGGCTGAGCCACCGATGATGTGTACACCTGTGTGATGATCCATGAGTTGCCGGCGACGGATCCAATCGACTTGGCCAAATACATTGGTTGTATCGATTGCTGAATCGGTCAGATGAATAATAATCCCATTTTCTATTTTAGTATCAAGGACTTCAGCATTACCCAATTTACCTTGATCGCCAAGTTGTCCCCCACCTTCGGGATAGAATAATGTCCGGTCTAACACAATCGCGTGAGAAGGTGTGGCAGAAACTTCATTGGATAGTTTCAATGATTTGATTTGCTCATCAGAAAGTGACTCACAGTGTAGTATTTTTGCTTCAAAATCAACAGCCTTTGTGTCGATATAATAATCAGTGATTGTCTCAGGTAGTTCGACTGAAAGTAAATTGGATTTTATTCGTGATTTAGCAGCAGACTTGGTAGCAAGGGCATTTCGCGCAGCCATATCTGCTGCAAATCCAACACGTACGGAAAGATTTGTCCAACCAAGACCATGTGCGATAGAAACCACCATGTCTGGCTGTATTCCTCTTTCCTCAGCCAGTCGGAAAAGAATTTCATCACTAACTTCGGTCGCATCTTTTGGCAAATCCTTCAATGCGGTTCTAACACCTGCCTCACCTTTGCGAATCATTTCATGATAACGTTGTTCCTCAAGATTGAGAATTTCTATAAGGCCTCTCTCAGTTTGCATAAAGTTGCTCATATCTAGATGAGTATTCATGTGATGGGAAGCAAGTTCTGAAAGACTCACCGCCATGTTCAGTTCATCCTTCATCCTACAGACTCTTCGAGCGAGCATTCGAGCAAGATAACCGGCTTTAGTATTGCTCGGAACTAAACCATCCCCTAACATATTACAAAGAGCGTGCATATGATCAGGGATTCCATAAATCGAAGAAAGTGGCTCGGTTACTTGCTTCAAATCAGCAACTGAAATTGAAATTCCTTGTTCATTTAATCGCTCAGCGAGTTTGTCGTAAAGTGCTGCGACATCGGTTCCAACATCGATATTTAAAATTCCAGCCAGTTTAGATAACTCGCCTAAAAGAACATCAGTTTTTATCGAAAATCCAAGATTATCGACCATTTCATAAAAACCAGCCAATTTTTTTAACCATTCAATCGATTCCGGATAAATCGCCTCGTAAATTGTCGGCGTGCCAGCAGCTGCCCAACAAAATCTCTCGAGGCCATAACCTGTATCGATGATTTGTAGATCCATCTCACTATAACGAATACCTTTGATATCAACATCACCGGATTCATCTTCTTCTAGACTCATGAAAACAAGAGTTGCTAATTCCAATCCACCGACGATAACTTCCAATGCGGGTCCAGCGTTTCCACCTCCAGACCATGGGTTTTCAACGTAGGTAATTTCACTGGGTTCAATGCCGAAGGTATTGACAAGCATATCATCGCAATATCGAACGCATGAATCAATCCAATAGACTACATCTCCCTCTTTTGGTCGGTTAAAAGCATGATGAGCCATCATTTCAAAAGTTGTCAAATGGCGGCCAGAACGACCTACTGCAGCCACATCAGTCAATCGAATGCAGGGTTGAGAAATCACTAATGGATTCGCAGGTGGAGGTATTTGACCGCTGGTCACATGTGGTTGAAAATCAGCGATACTCGCTATTGTCAGGTGGATATCGTCGCGCCAGCGAGCGATTACGGGGTAACCAGTAATCGGAGAATGGCCTCGTTTCTCAAAATAATTGAGGAAAGACTTGCGCATTGCGTCTTTCAGAGCCTTTCCTCTCATTGGAAATCCTTCGATAATCGGTGTTCCAATGAAGGTGTAAGGATCTTCGTAAGTATCACCAGAAGTCGTACGATTAGAGTCGCGGGTCCAAAAGTTGAGGCCAGAGACAGTACAAGTTCGACGGACATGACCCGACTCTTTCCAGAATGGAATGTTAGTCTCGCCGAAAGCCATTGCTGAACACCTCTCGTGCCTCGGATTCGTCAAACCATCTTGAAGGCGATTGTTGTAAAGCCTGTCCGACTCGTTGAAAGGTGGGGTGTGATAGGATTGCACATGCCAGCCGAATGGAGGAAGCATCTCGAATCAGCTGGCCCTAGTCGTATGCGAATTCGCCGACACGGCGATATGAAAACAGACGCAATTTTAATCGCTGATTCGGAGCATCTTGGAGAACATACCGATGACCGTTCTCCGGCTCAATTGGTCAATACCGCTGCCCTCGACGGAATTGTTGGCGAGGCTTGGGGTATGGCCGATTGGCATTTTGGCTACGGGTTTCCAATCGGAGGAGTCGTAGCCACAGACGTCGAAGCAGGAGAATTGGGTGGTGCTATTTCCCCAGGTGGAGTCGGATTCGACATTAATTGTGGAGTCAGACTTTGTGCTCTCGATATTGAAATTGGTCAAATCAATGCAAAATCATTAGCGGTTAAATTATCTCAATCCATCCCTGCTGGTGCAACTGGAAAAGGTGGAGTTATTCTGGACGATACAAAGATAGAATCAGTGCTTTCAATGGGAGCAGAAGCTGCCATTGAGATGGGGTGGGGGGAAACTCGAGATCTAGCTGCTATCGAATCGAATGGTGTTTTGGATACTATTGAAAGAAATATTGGGGAAAGAGCGAGAAAACGCGGCTCAAAATCGATGGGCACCCTCGGCTCAGGGAATCATTTTCTCGAATTGCAGGTAGTCGATCGAATTGTTGATGAGCGAGCTGCCAATGCATTCGGACTTAGGGAGGGGCAAGTAACGGCAATGATTCACACAGGTTCACGCGGACTAGGACATCAGGTTTGTTCAGACCATGTGGCTCGGATCGAAGAGCAATATCAGCGATCAGGTGACCGTTGGCACGCACCAAAATGGGACATGACACTCGGTGATAGGCAACTCGCTGCAGCGCCGATTCACAGCCGTGAAGGCGCTGAATATCTTGACGCTATGAACGCAGCAGGAAATTTCGCTTTCGCCAATCGCTCAACTCTTACTCAGCGACTGAGAAACACTCTCCATGAACAACTAGGAAGTGACGGTGACCTCGAAGTCGTATATGACGTCAGCCATAATATCGCTAAAATTGAGGATCACAAGGTCCACGGCGTGTCGTGTAAATGTTGTGTCCACCGAAAAGGAGCTACACGTGCTCTTGGTGGTGATCATCCAGAATTAGCTTCCAGATTTTCAGGAATCGGCCAACCCGTTCTCGTCCCCGGAGATATGGGGACAGCATCATGGGTCCTCGCCGGACCGACCAGTGGCGGTAACGATGCTTTTTCCTCATCTTGCCACGGAGCTGGCCGAAAACTCTCACGTACCGCAGCGAGAAAACAAATCGATCCAGATAAACTCCGTGCCGAATTAGAAGCATCGGGGATACACGTACACACCAAAACTCCGAATGTTCTAACCGAAGAAGCCCCGGGGGCCTACAAAGATGTGGATGAAGTGATTCGGCTAACTTCTGAGGCTAACTTAGCAAGACCGGTAGCGCGATTGAGGCCGTTTGCAGTCATTAAAGGTTAAATTATCCTAATTATTTCTGTTGATAACGAATTTCAATATCATCATTATTTTGCATACTATATTGTTCGTATTCAGAATTCAATTTTCCATTGACGTACATCACAATCTCATAATCTGAATTTCCATGGTTTCCGAGAATTTCGTCTTCATCAAAATTCTCGCCCCAGATATTGAAAAAAGATCCTAAGGTCGCATCCATATCAGAGGGTGTTTCGATGTGTAATTTACCGGTATCATCGTGAGTATGTATCCCTCTCATTCCACCGGGACAATCACTATCTTCAATCCCTATATTGTTCGCAATTAAATAATCATCACCATCAATAATAATCTCTACATTAACGTGATAGTGAGTGATTTCGCTGGTGTGAGAGCTCAAACAAACGCTTTCAATATCCCAGTAATCAGGCAAATCAATGATATCTTCTGAGTCGAGGATTACTATCCCAACGAATACCGTCGTAGTCAAAATAGCGCCCATCAGCAGAACTTTTTCAATCGCCATCGAGTCATTCGAAGAAGGCAGTCATCTTGAACCATGAGGGCATAGGACCATCCATACCCAAAGAAGTTTAGGTCCTTACTAACGGCCAAATGTTGAACCTGTTGAATACCGAATTCACATACAGTATCCGCGGCGCGGCTGATTTGGAATTGTTGGAGCGGCCCCCGATGAAACACCATCTGCCTCTTCCATAATAATGGTCAATAATGTATTAACTAGGATTTTTAGGTCCTCTACTTCGTCTTTCAATTCCTCTACCGACACGGCATTGCCCCCATTATGCATACTAATCCCATCCGAGGAATTACTTCCCCAATCCCATAAGGCGGTTATTTAGCCTATAAACAAGAGAGGTGATGTAAGCGAGCATACGCAGGTTATACAAGTCCATCCATGATGCCGTTTCTGAAAATTACAATCAATCTTCATCATCTAATTCTTCATCATCTAGATCTTCGGTAGATTCTTCTTTAGATTCCCATGTTTCTTCGTAATAGGAATCATCATCATCATCGTAATAGTAATCTTCACCATCACGGTTTTTTATGACCATGAATCCAACACCGATTACTACTAATGCACCTGCCGCAATCGCAATCATCATGACATTATCACTTGATTTTTCGATTGGAACTGGTTGCACATTAATGCCAGATAATTCGACATTCATGCGATTATCATTATCGAAATCCTGATTGACAATTAGAACCAAAATCGGTTGCCCCTCCTGCCATGATTCCCACTGGAAATTATGCATTACACTAGAACTTTGAGCATCGAGAACAACAGTAATATCACCATCCCTCAAAGTTGAGAAAGCCATCGACCAAGAGGATGTACCGTCAGAATTAGTCTTCAATTCGTATAGACCAACTTCGAAATCACCATCTCTCTTCCCGGTATTTTCCCAGAAAGTTTGGATGGTCAACATCTCCCCAACTATTGGAGCTGTTGTGGGATTGACAACAGAACGAGTATAAGTTCCAAGGAATTCCATGATTCTAATGGTTGGTATTCTAGGTTGTGCTGCACTTCCCATTCCCGAAACTTCATTTCCAGCTCGATCCGTCGATGTGACCCAAAATGCGATCTGATCTCCCTGTTCAATTTTCATACCATTAAGAGGGGTCAAATCGAGAGTATCTTGGTAGATATCTTTTGTCGCACCATCATCAATCATAGGTAATTGGGCGCTTCCTTCTGAACCAGCTACTGGCAAATTATTTCTCAAATACACCCATGAAACATCTAATGGACCAACAATCATGCCGATTTCATCAACCATAGTCACGGTGATGAAAACCTCATCTACACGATCTGATTCAATTATTGTCAATGATGAATCCGGATATGCGGATTGATCGAAGAGTACAGTTGGTGATTTACTATCGACAGTAACAGAAGCATCTGAATTGGAAACTGAAGTACCGAGTCCAGGCATATTCAATACTGAAGTTGTAACATTCATCTCCGGCACCAACGGCACTCGGGATGGCAATATCATCGATTCCTTGAAGGTTCCATCGTCGTTTACGCCAGTTGAAACAGTAATTTCTTGAGTCCCGTAAATGACGGTGTATTCGACTTCTAAATCATCGGGCAAGAAGGTGGCTACAACCCCTGAACCGACATAATAAACGGTTCCAGTCATTTCAAACTCGTCGCCTTGACCGAGATATATAGACACTCCATCTGCTATTACTTGAGGTGGGGTCATGTCTTCAATTGTATCTGGAATCGCAATATATTGATTATCAAGACTCCATGATAAGGACCCAATATTATTCTGAGAAGCAACTGTAGTGAAATCATCAAGAATGGAAATACTTGGTTTACAACTATTTTGACCCTCTTCCCATGGGAAATTCCAAGAAATTTCAAAATTAATACTTAATAGAATAATTGTGGAAGACACCTGAGCGGTTTGAACAGATATTGGCGAAACTAAACTGTCAGTTGCAGTCCAAAGAGTGCCCCGCGATGGATTATAGGATAATTTTCCTAAATTCGTAGACCCGTCTCCACAAAGCATTATTGAAACATTATCCAATGTATTGAGACCGTTAGGTTCCTCAATTTGCATCGAAAATGTATGAGTGACTCCGGGGAGTAAGTAGCCTAATTGACGATCTAAACTATATCCAGATGCTAGCAAATTTGTTGGTTCATCGGTAGCAATAATCACTGAAGCCCATGAATTTGCTGCTCCAGCTCCACCACCAGTTCCGCCATCTTGATAGGTAAGCCCAGCCCAATCAGTTCCTTCAATCCACATATGGACAGGGGAGTTGAATGATTGACCAGACACATCAATTCCAGCGAAATTAACTTGTTGTTGGCCAGTCATCCCAGAGGTCAATGGTTGGATTTGAGATAGGTACTCATCAGCATCAGCGATGCCGTCGAAATCTATATCATCGACAGATTCCCTCCAATAGTGTAGGTTTACAATTTCACCGCGAGCATGCCCCTCATCTATTGTGACGAAAACTGACAGAGGAACCGTTGGATCCCAAACCTTGCCATGAGCAGGTTGTAATCCCGTGGGTGTATTTACTTCAATAGGTCCTACCTCAGGAGGGGCATTGTCAACTCGAATCTGAACATTAGCAAAATTCCCAGTAACATCTTCGGCACCGAGCGAGGAACCTGTCGGCCCTACAGTTATCATCTCCGGAACGATTACTAGAGTATCCAATCCGGTAGGTGGTGTAATCAAAACATGGTAAGTTCCATCATCTCCAGAAGTCAATTGATATAGGCCACCCGACAAATTCAATCCGACGTTATAATCACTCATAGCAGGTCGGGCATCAGTTGAGTCTTGGAATCGAACCGTCCCAGTAATATTCAACTCACTTCCATCCATCATTGTATACGGATAGAATGTTGAGTATTGATTAGACAGTAATCTTCCAAATTGATCGTGAACTTCGAATGAATCGATTTGTAAATCGTTCTCAACGGCTTTCTTACCATTCTGGCCACTCAAAGATACGGCAGGCCAGACGGTTTCATCATCTGTATCATATGCTTGTGATACCCAGCGAATTGAATCAACATCATCCCACATCCAACTAACGCCAAAATTCCAATGAACAACGACATCGACATTGCCATCATTGTGCATCAATTGTTCAACATAGCTAGCGGAAATATCCATTGGGGCAATAGAATCACCAGATAATTGACTAAACGAAACTGAATCAGAACCTGTCCCCCATAAACCATCAGCTCCATTGGTTACTTCGAACATCAAAATTTCACCATCAGAAGCAGTGCCTTTCAGAGAAATCATTTCGAGATTTGTGTTATCGGTTAGGTGATGATGTTTAGTAGTTATTTCAACCAACTCACCAGTAGGATAGAGTGTATTTGGAACTTGGAAATCTCTGTTAGTAATTATGTAATCAAAGTTAATATCACCATCAATTGAAAGTGAACCCATTTCAGCAGTTACATTCAATGGAATCGAAATAGTGGTTGGAGGGGGGTCATCTTGAGCCAATGAGGAGTGGTATGCTGCAATATCGTTACCTAAACCAGAAACATTTTCAAATATCAAGTATCCAATTCCGAAGCGAGTTAGAGTGACGCTCTGAGCAGAATTTGAATCGATAGAAATTTCCACATCACGCCATTCACGACCAGTCGACGAATCGGTATGTGATGTACCGAGATTATTTATTCCCGCCACCTGGCTATAATCCAAGAAATTGTAGAAAATCTCATCGCCGGATGAACTTGTTTGGCTACTCGAACCAACGGAGACCGAAACCGGAGCTTCAAATCCATTCGCATCAGGTGCAATTGCGATAATTCCACCATATACTGCGGCAAGAGAAGGTAATCGAATATAGACTGAGCTAGGTGAGGTACCGTCTAGATCAATAGCAGCTGATGTCGATTGATAACCGCCATCGTTAACTAAGGATTGCCATCCATAATGTCCGTAATTTGAACCTAATGGAAATGCCCATTCTTCTGTTCCATCATTTAACACATCGATTGCTGCATCCCTCGCTGGTTCGGCGAAATTTGCAGTGATAATTAGCCGGTCAATCCAACCATTAGTAGGTAATGACACCGAGAGGCCGAAACCAGTTTCGAGAGTAGTAAAAGCCATTGCCCCCTGAGATGTTTGACCGAGAGTCGCACCGGTTTCCCCGATTGCGGTAATCATCAAACCAGAGGAAAAATTCCCAGATATTGAAAGGCTCTTTATCGGTCTAGATGACTGTATATAATCAGATGTAATTGTTCCAGCAATTGATGTTGCATTGATCAAATCATCAACAATTTCGACACCTGCACTAAATTGCCAACCATTGTAATCCGCCATTTTTGCAGTTAAGAATCTCTTACCACCTACCTGAATTTTATGAATTCGGGGCGTAGACTCCTCATCGGAAGTATCCATTAAAACCTTGATCTTTAGAATTGGATGAGATGCGGTATCGACTCCAGCTAACGACATTGGGAACGTTGTATTCGTGTATCCTGGAATTACATCACCGGTGACTGCATCAATTAGGGTTCCACGAATCGATGTATTCTCTGGTGAAGATGCATCGATATCAATCCACCCCATATTGAAATCATCAATGCTTGATGCTACAAACGGTGGGCTCAACCAATGTCCACCTTGACCATAATTAGCAACTGTTACACCGAAATTATCGATGTATCCACCTTGGTATGTTACCGAAGAATCGGTGGAAATTCGGAATCTGAATTTTACATCAGAGCCAGCATAAGAATCAAGTGGTGCCATACGGTTTTCAAAGTCACTTTGACCACAATCACCAGACATCCATGCATCATTACCATACATAGCATTACCAGAATAACCAACCGAACCATCATACCAACCAGGCAGTCCAGGGTCGAAATATTGCCATGAACCGCTATTGACCTTGATGTACATCCCTATAGCGTCCCAATAATTTTCAGTACAAACCCATTTGTCAAATGTAAGGAATGCAGAACCATCCGCTGGAATCGAATAGGTAGGAGAAATGACGTAAGCATTTGCGTTATTACCATAATTTCCATTCAAATTTGTACCATAGACATATGGGAATGATGGTTCATTTGATGGACCGGCAGTCACACCTAATTGACCATAATTCCATGTTCCACCTGAACGAGTCCATCCATCAGCATTAGTTTGAGAAGGATCGGAAGCAGTAACATCTTCAAATCCAAGTTTCTCATCCATAACTCCGGCTGTAAATATGTAATATTGCCAATCATCTACTCCAATGCCAGCAGAACCGGATGGATGTGTCGCTCCATAATGGTACATTGTTGATGGATCGTCAATGTCATCTTGGAATAGAATTACATCGTTATAATCAACAACCCGCAAATCTGCGACAGTCAATCCTTCAAGTGCATCGCCCGGATAAGTCCCACCATAATGGGTATACTGATCGGTATCGACGATTATTCGCAGATAAACCGTAGCTTGATTTCTAAAGGAGGAAGGGATATCAAACTCGACTGTTCTAATAGCATTGCTTTGAGAACCGTAAGTCGAACCACTCTTGGTTGTATAACCATAGCCTGGAATCGCACCCGCACGATCTTCACAATTTTGTGATGTCGAGGATCCTGTAGACGAGATGTCAGTCCAAGTATTATTATTTAGAGAGAGCTCTATACAAGCATTGTCACTATAGTAACCCTGTAAATCCCATTCCATATCGATTTCGATGGAAGATGTTGAATTCGTACCACTCAAATCAATCATTCGTTGTAATGCACCGTATGAATTTCCTTGATAAGGGCAAGACGCGCTTGTTGTGGTATAGCAGCCATGATGCCAAACTCCGAAATCGATACCATCGTTATTGAAATCGAAATTATCAATGAACCAACCCGGCCGCTCCACAGCAGCAGTTGGTGAAGTCCATATATGGAATCTGAATTGAATTCTGGATGCATTATCAACATCTGGAATTCCAGCCATACTGACATTAGAAGAAACCCATCCACTATGGTTCATTGCCGCGAAGACCGGAACCGCTCCAGATGGAGCACCGTTAGGACTTGGAGCAGATGTGGACATTGTACTAGGGTATCCTCCATTAGGAGCAATATAGGACCAATTCATCCAACTACCAGTTTTGATTCGATATTCAATCCAAGCACCGTCACCTCCACCTGAAGCAGGACTGTCTAGGTGGTACCAATGGTCGAAAGTCATGTACAATCCATTGTAATTTTCAGAATCTGGCAATTCGATTTCAGGCATCAAGAAATATCCTGATGTCCCTCGAGGAAGAGCAGAACCAGGGATTGTTCCTACAGCAACAATTCCTTCGTTTGATGCACTCGGAACAACGCCATAACTCATTGTTTGTTCATCACCATAACTGGTGCCATTCAAATTAGAGAATGTTGTTGCTTGCCATAATTTATCACCATGGCAAAGGTATGTTGTATTCGAAATCTCAGTAGCATCGAGATAATTATTTTCATTAATATCCAAACCAGACTCGATTTGATAACCACCAAACTCACAATTTGGGCCTGATTGTTCATTGGTTGAAACCACTTCAAAATCAAAGGTACCACCTAAGACTGCGTCAAGGGTTGCTCCACTGCCATTCCCAGAGATAACAATAGTTGGTATGCTGGTATAACCTGAACCGATATTGTTCACGCTGGTCGAATGAATAGGTCCCGACAACTCCAAGGCTGCTGATAATGAGGCTCCTGAGCCGCCGCCACTCGTGCTTGCCAAGACATAAATCGTATCTTGAGTAGTATAGCCTGAGCCCGACGAATTTACAGTTATCGCAGTGATCGCTCCAGAACTGCTGACACTTGAAATCGAAGCTGTCGCTCCTGAGCCTTGGCAATTACCAGAGCAGATGATGGCAACTCCATCAGTAGTATCATATCCAGAACCACCGTTGGAAATAGTGACGCTTTCAACACCAGAACTAATCAAGTATGTGCCACTAAAGCCAGAACCTCCACCGCCGGTAGCAGTGAGATTATCTGAAGAATAACCAGTTCCAGCCACCGTGACGTTGACTGAAGTAACGGAATCTGCTAATGCAGTTCCAGAACAATAAACAATTGTTTCCTGAATTTCGTTAGTATCAAGACCGTTATTGAAATTATTATCCATTCCATGTTCAAGATAAGAAGCAGAGTTGTTATTACAGGCAGCATAGGATGTGCTTTCGGATATTGTGTACACCTTTTCCCATCCAGGATTGTATTTGTAGTCACCACCCAGACTTACCTCAATTAACCCATCATCAAAATTACTAATGTTGGATCGAGTGCCATCATCAAGGAGAATAATCTGCTCAAGATCTGAATTATATTCAGTTCCAGAAAACCAACCATCATCTAGATCTGCCCCCTCCCAACTGATACCATTATTAGGAGAAGTAGCAACTGTTGTATCGGTTACGTGGAGCCATCCATCGAGAACGGTTGCGTTCCCTGGGACTCTAAAACCAGTCAATGTGACTCCCTCATCCGGTGGATTTACTGCAACTGGGCCGACCCAGTTTGCAGTTCCTGCGGCGGTCAATGGTGCGATAATCATCAGTAAGGCTAGAGCAATAGCGGACCTTCTGCGGCTGGCAGGCATATCTGCCACGTTAGTTTGTTCTATTATGAACCAATTGGTGAATGTATTACAAACATGAGTAAATTAGGTATTTCATCCAGAGTATCTCTTTAGAAATTACCTCTAATTTCTTCGACATTCTCAAAAAGAAATATATATTCTGAAAAAGATTGAATTTAGAGAGGAGTTTTGCAAATAAAAATGGAGCCACTGGGGAGATTTGAACTCCCGACCTTCCCATTACCAATGGGATGCTATACCCCTAAGCCACAGTGGCGACAGGCGCGCCACAGATGAGTCCGATTTAACCAATTTGGATGAAAATTATCCTAATATTTTCTTTTTTGATGCTAAGACAAATTGTTGTACTATTGTATTTTCACTTCCATTTCGATTAATAATGGGAAATAAACTTCAAACAAAATTCATCACTAGCTATTTCCGAAAGATTAGATACAACAGACTCAAAATAGAATCATGGCTCGGCCGGGATGAAGCCGAGATCGCATAGCCTGGTATTGCGCATGACTGGAAATCATGTGGGATTTTCCCTCGGGAGTTCAAATCTCCCTCTCGGCGCCACATTTAGCAACTCTAAATCAAACTCACGATACTTCGACAACTACAAAGACGCCATATTTCATTCCTTTAGATAGTGTTGCTTAATTCCCCCTTGAGAGTCCGAGAGGTGTGGAAGAGGAAACCGTCGGCACTGTAATCGATGAACATGCAGTTCCTGCATCGATTAGATTAAGCGATATTTCCTCAAAATTCAAATTCTCAGAAAAGGATTCTAGACTAAAAATTCTCGACGATTTAGCAGAAGAAGCAATCTTTCATTCAAAGATGATTATTGAAAGGTGGGGGGTCAGTGAAGCGGCGACTTTCATGTTGGCATCCGTTGCAATAACTCTCGGTGCTTGGGATTTTGGAATCGGTGAATTTGCCAACGGTGGTGACTATAACCGAGTGTTCACAGAAGGAATGTTATTTCTCAAAGATATGTCTTTAATTTTTGCATTATTATCGATAATCGCATGGATTGGTGTGATTCTTCGATTATGGTGGAGATTCCCAATAATGCGAGAAAATTTGGTATATTTATTAGTTGGAATGTTCGCTGCACAATTGGGATATATTTCTGCTCACGCAAACACACCCAATTTCCCCACTAATACCGAATTTAATGATTGGGCATCGGTTGGCATGGCAAATTTAGTTCTAATTTTCTTGAGTTTCGTCGTAGTTCATCGAGCTGTAATTGAAACCCGCGACATCCATGTGGAAGAGAGACACTCACATCCTGATCCACGGGTAGTAGAGAGAGCTCGTCGAGATCATTCATTGGCACTTTGGAGCCTTGGTTTCACTTTTTGGTTTCTCTTAGTCAACCTATTCTCTTGGGCAGGAGCCCACGCGATGGCATCTAGGCCCCCAATAGTGGAAAATAACTTTGTAGTTACTTGTATCTATGTTTTATCAAACATTCTCGCGATTGGACTCTTCATTCACATTCTTTGGTATCCTCAATTTATGCTCGGCGGAGCCGGCGATCGAATTCAATCTGTCCGCGCTCGAGAAGTATCGGAAGATTATACTCGTGCCACACCTAAAAAACGTCAAGGAATTTGCCCCATATGCTCGAGTGACACTCCTGTAATACAACATCCATCTGGTTTGATTGAAGTTCCTTGCTCCCAATTAGATTGCAATGGACGTGGCAAGCCCGGAAGTCCCTGTGTTGATTGCGACATGACATTCCCAACCAGAATCGCATGTTCAAGTTGCAGTTCAAATACAACGATTACCAGTCATTTTACCCGACAAGAAGCTTGGTAGTGGCTTTCGATTCAAAATTTGAGTAAATTATTCGTCGATTAGGTGCCCATTCATCGAGAGCATTCAAGACAGGGACTCAATCGAGAAGAGAATGAGTATCATGTTCGAGTCTGATGATGAAATTGCTGATATCGCTTCAGCCTTTCAGGATGAACACGAATTTGGCATTCCAGTAGATGATAAACAAGATAATCCGATTGACTCTAACAGTGCTTTTGCAATCGTAGTCGGAATAAGTTTGACTATTTTGACAATTTTTACAATATCAGTCATCATATTATGGGCTTGGGCAGTAGTAGACGACATAACATTGGGCGGACCACCCCAAGCCCTCTTGACATGGGAAGATGAATTCAAAGAGATAACTGGAATTGAAAATGTTGCCGATTTAGATGGAACTGGGGTTCGTTTGTGCATTGTAGATTCAGGTATTGATTTAGCTCACCCCGATTTAATTAATTTGCAATTATCGGGGTGGTATGATGCAATTAATGACCGTGCCGAACCATATGATGATGAAGGGCACGGCACGGCGATGGCTGGAATCATCGTAGCAGATGGTGGGCTTTCGGGAGTCGCGTCGGGAGTCGAATTATTGATTGCGAAAGCCATAGATAGTACAGGTACAGGATCGGATGATGGAATAGCAGGATCAGTAGATTGGTGCGTTGCCCAAGAAGCAGACATCATTTCTCTTAGTTTAGGAGGTGAGCAAGGATTTGGAAGCGGGATATTCACGACAGATACTCTAGAAGAATCGGTTGAAAATGCAATTGAAGAGGGCGTATTTGTCATCGCTGCAGCAGGGAATGATGGCGAAGATGATGATGGTGATGTTTCATCTCCAGGTTCGGTAGAGAACGTGATTTGCGTAGGAGGAATCACACGCACAGGTAATCTATGGTCAGGTAGTTCAGTGGGAGATAATAATGGAAGATTTTGGCCCAACCCTATTTTACCGAGGAACAACCCAGATAAAAAGCCCGAAATCGTTGCACCAGGCCACGAAGTTCCAATTCTTTTTCGAGAAGGTTCTGATTCATGGTGGGGATGGTCAAGTGGAACATCTGCATCGACTGCATGGGTCTCAGGAACCTTAGCCCTCTTGCTTGAAGAACATCCAGAATTGCAGAGAGAAGGAGATTTAGGGGGGGAATCTGCGATCGAAGATGTAAAGCAATTAATCAGTGAAACCTCGCAGACGAAAGAGGGACAGAATTCCCATGATGACCATTATGGATATGGAATTCTTCGAGTAGATTTATTGATCGATTCACTAGCTGATAATTCCACCACTACATCCTTCACAGATGGAATTGAATCAAGTCGAGGTCCCTCGACAATTATTCACTATTATTCCGTCGAATCGGAGCGACGAATGACTGCAAGGGTAGCTCCAGAGAGTTCTACAAAACCAATTGTGTGAGATTCATTGACAAATTTGATGAAATTAATCCAATGATTGAACGAAGCTACTTTTTCTTGAGCATCGCTCAAGTTTTCACCCACCTCTGGTTCAGGTACCTCACCGGTTGGAACCTCTGGTTCAGAAACTAAAATGAATCCACCGGGGGCTAATATTTCAAAGGCGGATTCTGCAGCCGAAACCTTCTGATTTTCAGGTAAATCTAAGATAATCAAATCGATTGGCTGAGGTAAAGGAGAAGGTCTAGCGGAACTCGGCAACACAGTTGTTGCAGCTGACCAGGACAATGTTTCTGCTGTAATTTCTTTCCATTGATGGGCTAAGACCTGAGTCCAATTTTCAGCACCATGTCGTCGAATTAATCTATCGATAATTATGCCGAATTTCCCTGCTGGTTCAATAATTCTAAAAGAATCAGGACGGGGTAAATCTGTTTTGTTGTCCTCTGAAGGATCACCTAGCCAAAGATCGAGTAACCAAGCTGCTAAATGCCCTATTCCTCCTCCTACTAAAACTGCATTTCTTGCTGGAATTCTACCGGAAATATCTCTGATTCTTGCCCTCAATGATTTCGGCATGACTCGAAGGTTCATATGAAGCATTTGTTGACCTATATTTGCTGCGATAACAGGTTCATCAACCGCTCTCGCGAGATCTTCACCCAGTAATTGCTCAAACATCTCCCTCTCGGACATTTGAGGTAAACCAAAGCCGCCGCCTTTCTCCATAGTCGTGCCTTTGACCATGATGATTTCAACCATTCTCTAAGTGGATGGCTTCAATAAAGATTGGCCAGCCGCCGGGGCATGGACGAGTTCGAGGAAGAAGAGGTCATCATCGATGTCACCTCGTGCTCAAAATGTTCTGATATAACTGAGCACGAAGTCCTTAAGCGCTCAAAAAAGGGTTCGGGAGAAGACCTATTAGTCCGCTGTATAGAATGTGGGGACGTACACAATTTAGAGCTCCGACCTCCAAAAATGGTTCAAATTAAAACGACTTTATCCGATCGTAGAGATAGCCGGCTCGAAATGATTGAATCTGATGATGATGAAAAATTAACTGTAAAAGACATTTTTGAAGTAGGTACTGAATCTTACAGAATAACGAGAATTGAAGATTCAACCTCTCGCCAACGCCGAAGATTAAGAGCCAAATATATCGGAGCGATGTGGGCTGTACGAGTCGATCGAGCAGTCGTCCCAATAACCATGACCGAGGGAGAAAAGAGTTGGGCAACATCCATCGAATGTAATCCGGACAAGGTATTCTCATGTGGAACAATCATGCAAATGGATGGCCGAAGATGGAGAATAAGGGCACTGCACACTGGAAAGGGTCGAACTCTGACTGGGAAAAGAGTCGCTGGCGAAATCCGAAGAATTTACCTCCATCCTCCGGAAGAGAAAGAAGACCGCTTTTCTCGACACCGGTATTGAATCTCTCAACGTCGATTTGTCCATGGTAATAGCAGTGCTTTGACAATGTGCCAAGCGACATCAGGATTTTCTCTCAATCGGCGATTACTATACTCATACCACCTTGTGCCATATGGGATATAAACACGAGTTCGATGGCCTCCAGCGGAAAGTTTTCTTCTGATATTACCTCTAACTCCGAGTAAAAATTGAAATTCATAACCCTCTCCTTTTCCTTCTCTTGATTCACCCGCATTAGTTCTAGGATCTGGCTTACCAGGTTTGAAGCCATTTTTTTTAAGACTCTCTAAAGCATGATTAATTATCGGTAAATCATGACTAGCGATAGCCGTGTAAGCGCCTAGTTCAAGCATTAAATCGATGCAT
This sequence comes from Candidatus Poseidoniales archaeon, assembly GCA_012960975.1. GTDB lineage: Archaea > Thermoplasmatota > Poseidoniia > Poseidoniales > Thalassarchaeaceae > MGIIb-O2. The sequence continues at coordinate 151,239 of DUAE01000059.1, read as the reverse complement.
GAATTTGTTGCATCGACTATTTCTTTGTAACCGGTTTCAGCAATATCTGATGATTCGAGATATATTCCTTTACAAATTCGTATATCGGTCAGTCCGGCGAGGTGATCGACAATTTGTGTGATGTCGTCAGTTGTCCGGAACAATCTGCTCTGCAAGACTGTTCCTATGTTGTAATACCCTCTAGATTGCATCTTGTAAACTATATCGATGGTCGGTTGAGTAACCCGATGATTCTCCATATCTAATCTGACGAAAATATTGTTTATTGACGCTTTATGAACTATTTCTTCAATATTTTCCAACGCAATCTCTTCATTGATGAGCAAACCGAATGCTGTAGGTTTAAGTGAGAGATTGGCATCGATTTTTGAAACAGTTATCTCATCGATTAATCGAGAATATTCATCGACAAAATATCTAGCTTCACTGATATTTTGAATCTCTTCACCTAGTACATCGATTGTGAAGCATGCACCTTCTACCGTCATTTTTTGCATCAATGCTATGGCAGATTCCAAATCGCTACCAGCAACATATCGACGAGCTACACGATTGATGACAAATTTTGGAGTAAGGGGCATCAGGCCAACGATGATACGCCCGAAAAGACCCATAGAATCACCCGGACACTGAAGAGCCTTGACTATTATCGTCGTGAAAGTTCCTTTCCTCGTCGAACTGGAACGCCTAATTCAGCTAATTTTTCAATTATTGCTAATCTTTGCCAACCCTTGAATGATTTACGATCGAGGTGAGCGAAAATATCTCCATTTGGGAAGGAACTGCGAGTTGCATCAACTGTAATTTCCAATGCATGTTGCCATATACCACCTGGCAATTCACCTTCTACTGGGTCATCGAATAAAAGGGAATAATTTGCCAAAAGATGGCTGAACCAAAAATTATTTTCATGAATGACTGAACGGTGCCTAGGCGCATAATGGCCACCACCAATTCCAATCATAACCTCTCCATTTCCATCCCAATATTGTGGAGGGCTTCCATCTAAGCCTAAAACGCTAGAAATGGTTTCAGCCCAAACATCGGCTACATCCGCTCGTAACCATTCTTTTTCTGTCGAACCTACTTCAACATAGAGTGTCGGCTTTGACAATAATGGACCATGATGAGTGGTTTCTAAAGTCAAATCAAAATCAGAATCCAATCCGCGAGATGTTGCTAACTCTACCATTTTTCGAAATAACGGTGCGAAGAGTGGATTTGATGGGACGATTTTTCCCTTGATTCCTCCAGAACGGCCTGCTTCTCCATGAGGAGTTTCACCAGGCAATCCAATAGAATGCAACGTTATTGCAGGAATATTGCTTGAAGACACATGCCTTGAAAGGATTAGAACATCATCCACATCAACACCAATTTCATCTTGATGTTGGATATCAATATCGTCTGCTTGCACATGTATTTCATCTATCAATAGGATGTGAACATCACGCAGATGATGAGTTCGATATCGACCGTGTTTTGATAAAATTTCATCATTCCAACCACCGAGTCGCAACATTCCTTCATACAAGGTCAGCGAAGCATCATCATCTGTTGATGCGATGATGAGGCTGACCATGTCTGGCCGAGGTTGAATTAGCCTTCAATCCTCTCGGCCACACCTTCAAACGGAATGCGATACGAGAGTGCTTCATGTCGCATCAGAATCTTGGCTTCGCTCCGATTAGAGTAGATTCTGCAAAAGATTTTCACATCATCATCGGAACCGAAGGTGAATTAGCAAAATTAAATTTTGATTTGATTGGAATTGGACAAACAGTGAAGCCTTTTCCTTCACCAGTCACCTCTTCAACAATCATTGGTGAAAATTGGGTTGGAACTTGGGTAGAAAGAGAATTTAAACTAGCTAGAATGGCTGCAATTCCTCTAAATACAGAATGGCAAGAAGGGGAGGGGCGCTCAAGTTTGAGAACTTTGGAAGGAAGAAAATCACTCCACCCAGTTGGCAATCAATGGTCACACATAGTCGATGCAGAGCCGCTGGCTCTGACAAATATAGATGACAAGCTTTTTTTCGCATCGATGAATAAGGGTCTGTATTGCATCAATGGAGATGCTTCTGAAATTTGGAGAAGTGAATACCCGAATTGGTCAACCATCAATAATATGAGGATAGTGGATTCGATTGTCAGCTTTTCAAAATCTGACGAGGGAATTAGCGTTTGGTCTTCGGCGGGTGGCGTGCAAATACATGATCAAAAAGGAGAAGTTTTGTCAAAATTAACGATGAGATTTCCAGAAAAGATTTCGAATGTTAATTTTGATGAAAAATTAGGTTGGTTCATCAGCCTTGATGGATCTAAATTTGCTACTTTTGAAAAAATTGGAGATGAACCAAATATCCATTCAATACCCGGGCCAATCTACGACGTAGTTGTTAGAGGAAATAAGTGGATTTGGACCGGCTGGCGACACGATGGGGAAAAATTGAACGGAAATGTTAGAACTGTATATCGAGACCAAATCGGCATCGCTATAATCCGAGACTCGGTGTTGACGAATGATGGTGAATTCGACAAAATTAGAGTCTGAAATTATTCGGCAGCTTGTGTAGTATGACCACATTTCCCACAGACCTTACGGTCGTTGTGGACACCTAGGAAAACTCCAGGTCCGCATGCGGGACAAAAATCGCCCTTACGAACAAGTGACTCCCCATCGATAGTGTACTTTGACCATTTTGCGTTAGAGTTTGGACCTTCACCCATCATTCATCGCCCCCTTTGGATTCATCATTTGATGAGTGGACACCTTTGTGTCGATTGTGAATATACTTCTGTTCAAATGATGCTGATTCTGCCGAGCCATAAATCAATGCGATACCAGTTGTCAATGGACGACCATATCTAGTGCTAATTTCTTTCATGAAGACGAAATCTCGGTTTGCCCCTGGTTCAGCTTTTGCTGCTGCTGCGACCATTTCGGCAAGTGTTGGGGTTGGTTCGTTTCTGTGATTCCATTCGAATCTTAATTCGACACGGTCTAGAAGTGGGTTTTCTGTTCTATTAATAATCTGCATTTTTTATTCCTCCTTAACGGATATTCACCTTGAGAGCATACGTTCCAGGGCTGGTTACATTCAACCTTCTTGCAACCTCAGATCGAGTTGGGTCAAGAATAATCACATAACCCTGCCAATCGGTTGTGACCGGCGCACTTGGACAATTAGTACATTGAACGACATCGTTCTTATTTGCTGGATCGGGGAGAACTCGGTTGCATTCTCCGCAGGCGAATGGTTGCTTTGCCATCTCAATCCTGCTCCTGTAACCATTCGTACGAACCAAGACCATCCATCTTGCAATTTAGACCAATTTTACTTGCCCGAGGATCGTTTTGGTTGATTGCCTTAGAAACAACACGAGAGCGAATAAATGTTCCTTCTTCGATGTATTTACCGGTTTTTGAACCTTCGATTCTCTTAATCCCTAGATTAACATTAATTGGCTCTTCGAGAATTTGTGATTTGTGGAGTAATGCTTCCATTGGTCCGATTCTGACGAATGCACCATATTCTGAAATTTCAGAAGCATAACCATCGATAACTTCGTTATTTTCCATTGTGAAAAGTAAAGCCTTGAAAGTCACGCGTTGGAAAATTGCTCCATCTCCATGAATGATTTTTCCTCGTCCGAGAGGTGCGTGATCATAAGTCAATACAGTGTAGTTTTCATTGGAATCAAAGCGACCCTCAAAAGCGTCGTTTGCTAATTCGTCGATGTGTTCTGATAGATTGCGTCCGGCTCGGATATATTCCGCAGGGATACGGATTGTATCTTCGCGAGTTACTATACTATACATTATTTTCTTCCTCCTTTGACGGACCGCTCCGAAGCCAGTCGGAGGAAGGCGGTGACCCCCCGTCCCTCATCGGCAAAGCCTCCAGAGGAGAAGTCCGTTCGGGTCGGGCGACCTGCCCCCCCTGTATAAGCACAACGGGTAGGGATATCCGCCCGCAATACCACTATCATCATCAGACCAAAGGTCTGAGGGAGAGTTTGAGGCGAATGTTCAAGAAGATTCGAAATCCCATCCTATACTCTGATGGTAGTGCCAACTTGCTCGAGGAACTTCTCGCGGATGAGAAATGCGTATATCGCATGTGCTTTGATGCTGCTAATTTCCATCTCACCGATGGTTTCAATTCTCGAAAATGCAGGGTCGGAATTACTAGATGATTCTACTTTTTTTGAAACATCCCATACAATCGAACCTTGGCTCGATGGTGCCCAACCTTGGCCGCAATCGAGCCGAACTCCCGGACGGGAAGCGCTCCCACCAATCCATAGTCCGACCGGAGGAGCTGGTATTGGTACTCCTGCCAATGCCAGTGAATTAATGTCGATTATCGACCCAGCTCTAAATTGGCAATACGGATCTTACATTTACTCGACGGATTCTTTTGCAACACCAATTGCAGACTTTTCATCATCGCTCGAGACAGATGTGGATTCAAGCGAACGATGCGGTGGAAATTCACTGTACACAATTTTGATTCAAACTGAAAGTGTCGGAGGTAGCGACCACAGTATATTGAGAATCATCGAAGGTGAGGATGCGGATTTAGCTTGGGAAGTTGATTTAGGTGCTACCGAGGAAGTGAAGGCAGCTCCAGTAATCGTCGATATCGATGATGATGGCAAGCAAGAAATCATTGTCGCTTATGACTCAGGAGGGGCCTTTCATGTCGAAGCTTATTCACCGAGTCTTGAATGCACCGTGACAGGTTGGAATCCCGGTGGAAGTCATGCGACCGAATTACTTTGGACCTACACAGATGAATCATTGATGATTAGCAGTACAGAAGGACCCTATGTGAGTAGTTGGGCGGGAGGCCACAAACCGACTACACAACCTCTGCTCGCAGATTTAGATCTTGATGGAACTGCCGAATTAGTCATCTCTGCTATCGATGAAAATTCAGGAGACCCGGTCGTCCTCGCACTCGATTTGACAGCGAGTGCCGCGACTTTAATTTGGTCAAAAACACTCGACCACGGCACTCATCCATCGGATCCAACCTTCGTTCAGACCGATGAAAATACTGCATATGTATTACTAACGTCAATCCAAACTACCTCAAGCTCGATGTGGATATGGAAACTCGATTCAGATGATGGAGACGCAAATTGGGATGGTAAATCGCTTGGGAATTTGAATGGGTTTGATTCTAGCGCCCCCCACATTAGATTGCCGGGTCCAGTTCTCGCGAACCTCGATTCAGATTCTGACATGGAGATGGTTGTCACCATCCCTACTGATTTTGATGATAACAATGCGGCAAATGGTGCTGAGTTTTATGGATTAGAAATATCAGACGGGACTCAGATTTGGGATTTCGAGGCTTCCAATGGCTTCGCAGATGCACCCCCAATCGTAATCGACACGGATGGAGATGGTGATCACGATAGGGTTTGTTGGATTACTTGGGGAGAGAATAACCTCGCCAATAGGGATGGATATGCAGGTTGCCACGAAGATACCGATACGACTAATCCTCAGGAAGCCTTCAGTGTAGAAATTCTAGACCCCACTGGTGCTCCAAATGATGGAATCGCAGTAGCAGCGCCTATTTGGATGGATATCGATGGCACCGGCGAACCAGAATTATTAGTTCCGTATGGAAGAGAACTTCGAGTATATGATGGTGAATTAGGCACGATGGCTGCGGTTAATCCTGAATGGAATGCGGCCTTCGACATCGGCCATCGGACATGGTCTTCACCAGCCTTGGCAGATATCGATGGTGATGCAACTCTCGACTTGGTTCTCGGCGACACGGTAGTCTCATTGGCACGGGCAGATGTGAGACCATTACAAGACGGGCGTGGAATTGAATTCAATCCAACAGCGCCAGATCCAGGTGAAACTGTTACAGTCACGGCATTTTTTGAGAATGCTGGCACGGCAGATACCGACCGTGACACCGACGCTATCCTCTACGCAAATGGCATCGAAATTGCAACGGAACGAATCGGTACGATGCAACCTGTCGATCCTAGTGGGAGCGGATCATTCTCATCCTTTAGCGTCGAATGGATTGGAGATTTGGGCGAACACACATTCGAATTGGTTCTCGATCCGTGGTCAAATCTCAGCCAAACACGGGTCGACAATGACGCTCAAATTACGATTTTGTCAATAGTCCCTCCGTATAATGTCACATTCGAAATGGCGACTGAGCCGTTACGAGTGACTCCAGGTCAGAGTTCTGTAGCAATGCCGAATATTCGCTCTACAGGCAGATTAGCAGGCACTTGGTCATTGACCGTCGATGATTCTAACCTACCGGCTGGTTGGTCTTGGTCTGATGAAACTACTGGTGGGTTATCTGGAATCGAAATCTCTGCTAATGAAATTTGGACTCCGAACCTTAGAATCTACGCCCCCTCAAATGCTTTAGGTTCAGACGCAGGATACCTTTCTCTAACCATCACACTTGATGAAGACACAAATATCAGCGTAACAGCTGCCTTACCTATCGAAGCAAATCGAACCCGGGGCCTCTCAGTAAGGGGGCCTGATGGTACATCTAACTCGCTTGGATTCGGCTTGCTGGGAGAAGATGCAAAAGCGTGGATTCTAGTCCATAATCTTGGCAATGCTGCTGAAAATCAAATCACAATGTCTTGGGATAATACTGCTTGGGGATCAGATTTACGACTCCATGACCTATCTGGAAATGAAATTACTGCCCTTACTCTCGAACCAGATGAAGTCATATTGATGACTGCTCGAATCGGTGTCCCGAACAATGCAAACCTTGGCGATTATGTCTCGACACCAATCGAATTATGTGTAGGCACAGAGGAAGGTGACTGCCAGTCGATATCTCTCCAATTCGAAGCGGCAGGAGTCGTCATGGACGTTCATCAAAGGAGTGACCCTGATTCCATCTTGATCTGGAATCTAGCAGCAGACATGCCCGGCACCGGCCAAAATTCAACCACACAATTAGAGTGGTCTCTCGCAGATGCCGGCATGGTCATTTCTGGCTGGAGCTGGAGTGCAACTGGCGATTTAGCAATCTCTGGCGATTCGATTAGGTTAACTCGATCAGGAAGCACCCGCGTCTACGGATCTCTGACATTAGAATTGCCACCTGCTGCTTCGCCATCTTTCCACTCATTTTTTGATGCGAGTGAGCAATCTTCAGAACATAGCATCGATTTCTCTCTCGAAGTATTGCAGATATACAGAGCTTCATTGAGCGTTACTTCACCGGTAGACCAACCACACGAAGTAGAGGTAAATGAGGATGTTTTGGTCATGTTAAGATTAGAAAATCAAGGTAACGGAGAAGATAATTATCAACTCAGCCACCAGATTATTCTCGATTCAAACCTAACAGAAGACCCTGGTATCACCGTTTCTTTCTCAAGTGAAATTGTGACCCTTGGTGCCGGTAGCCTACGAACTGTTCCTGTGATCGTTGTACTCCCTACCGCCACGCCCGCTGCAACTCCAATTCAGATTCGGTTAGAGATGACATCGATAGGAAATTCGAGTATCGATTCATCTGAAATTGTCGTACTCGAGGCTCGACAAGACCATCGTTGGGGAATATTTGCTGAGTACGATGGTAGCAGCATTTCTGGAGCGACCATTTTAGTTAATCCTGGCATTGCCACGAATATTGAAATTAATGCGCAAAACATCGGAAATATGGAAGATGACTTAGAGATTCAAAGTTCAATTAACATTGTCTATAGTGGAACCGATTCCTCGACTGGATGGTCGGCGGAATCAACTAATGCCAGTTCGGTGGCAGTAAATGCGAGCACCTCGCTCACAATTTCAGTCACATCACCGAATGAAGCATGGAATGGGTCGAAAATGGAAGTTGATCTGACAATAATTGCACGTGAGGAAATTATTGAGATTATTTCGTTTAAAATCGAAATTGGCCACGTTCAATCTTGGGCAGCCCATTCGAATTACGCCAACCTAGAGATTGATCCAGAAGGTTCAACGATACAGATGACAATTGTACAAGAAGGTAACGCACCTAGCAGAGCTTACCCCACAGTCTATGTTAACGGCTCGAATGGTTGGATCGTCGAATCTCCTGATGAATTACCAATACTCGATCCGGGGGAGTCCGCTCCAATGTATCTCAACATCACTCCACCATCGAATGCTCAATATGGTAGAACAGTAGAATTGCACCTTAGATTACGAGAAGGTGGAAGTCTTTCTGAGACAATTGTACCACTCCGTGTTGCAGTAATCCACGATTTCACACTAGGGGGACAAGGTCCTTGGATAGTATCTGAGGACGGTGGCTATCCACATGCATTCTTGACCAATAATGGAAACGCGCCTACGACGATTACTCTCAACATCAGGAGTCTGCCGAGTGGATGGATTGTTTCAGGGGAAACGAATGTAGTACTCGGCGTCGGACAAATGCTTGGACTGCCAATAGAAATCATTCCGTCAGCAAATTGGCAAGGAGAAGAATACACGATAAGAATCGAAGCAGAGGATAATGCAGGGAATATTCATGAAATCCTTCTCGATACATTTCAGCAGAGCCATTCTTGGGGCACTTCACCGATTATTTCCGCAATTAAAGGTGATATGGTTTCTTTGAAAATTCATGGTACCGACTCAACTTCAATGGTGATAGATGATTCACAAGGACAATTGTCAATGGATGATCAAGGATGGCGATGGTTGGCGACACAATCTAATGAAGAGGGAGAGATAGCAGTAGATGATGAAGGATTAATTTACATTTCGATGATTTCAAATCCTTCCCAACGAAGTGCGATATGCAGTATTTCTGGTACTTTCAACTCAACAATAGCCTTTTGTGAAATTCTCAATGGAACAGAGCGATTCGAATACACGATTTTGATGATTGATGATGAAGGCCGAATGTTAGATTCAGTCGTTGGGATTGCTGAAGCAAACCAATCGTCAGGACAAATTAACCTCACATCGACAGGATGGTCTCCAAATCCAGGCATCCGAACTCTAAGAGTGAGAGTGTTAGATTCTAGAGGGATTGAAACACACCTAACTGAAACAAATTTTGAAGTGCGACGAACCGATTGGAATGTAGGCCTCACAGGAATTGAAGCCCTAGGTAGCGGTGAAAATCAAAAGATCCGAGTTACAACTGTTCGAGATAATCAACATCTTCTAAGTAATGCAGATTGTTCTATACTAGTCGCTGTTGGAGACTATTCTGCTATTCACACAATCGATGCATCAAGTGTCTATCTTTTGCCAACAATCGATAGGCCAGATATTGCTGATGGGGAAGAGATTGTAATCAGTTTCAGTTGTAAATTCCCATGGGACATCGAATCGGATTCTTCCGATAATGAAGTTAGAATGATTTTGTCGAATGGGTATACTCAAACGGATTCCATCGCAGATTGGACGACTGGGATTGGTGCAGCACTATTGGTAATCGGCGTTTCTATCTCAATGGTTTGGATCACCAAAAATTATCGTGAAAAGATGATGATGATGCAAATGACTGAGGCTGCAATTAAGCAAAAATTCACTAAAAAGAATGAGCAGTCATCAACGCCATCGGAATTAACTGAAAAGATTAATGAAGGAAATTTGACCAATGATGGAATATCTCAATCAATCGATGATAAACAACCCGAGGAAGAGATAGTAAAAAATGATGGTGATGATTTGCTTGATGATTTCGAACGAAGATTGAATCAACTAGGTCGAAAAAAGTAACAGGAGAACTGCCCATGTCTCGATATATCAAACCCTCTGCATTCCACTCTTTCGACCCACTGAGAATTGATCCTATCAAATTAATCGAACCGATACAAGCCTCATTGGGAGGAGATCATCATCAATTGAAAGAATTGGTGAAAAATTCTTCAGACATATCCGCTTTGAAACAAGGAGTGCCCCCCCTATTTGACCCCGCTACGATATTATTTCTATCCTGCCTTGATTGGCCGGATAATGGCGGAACTCCTGAACCGATTGACAAAGGCTTGTCAAGAGATAGATTAGGGCGCTTTCCAATCGAAGGAGGAAATGCTATCGAATACATCCTTGCATCGACAAGAGATAAATCAGAAGAGAAAAATTTCCACGATTTATTGACAAAACTCAGCGAAGGATTAGATGAAAAAAACCTAGGTGAGGCAGGATTTACAAATACCACGAGTGGCATGATTCTTTGTGGCTGGTTGACTAAGGAGGAAGTTATTGAATTGAGACAATCGATTCAAGGACAGGATTGGAGTATCGATGTAGATGAATTAATCGATGGCGGAGTTCGAGATGCTGCTCGCCATCTAATCGTTATACTGAGAGGTGCTGAAAAGAGGAATTGTGGTTTATTAATGCGAGTTTAAGGTTAACAACACAAACGTTGATTATACAATTTATCATAATAGCCCTTACATTCTGAATAAACATCTTCTAACTCTTGACTCACCTCTCCATCTCTTGCTCGATATTTAGTAAAACCATTAGATTTCCACACTACATCGTACCAATGTGGTGCCCAAATTCCATCACACTCGCGTGGACCAGGTTTCCAAGATAGCATCGTTTTATCAAATGGAATATCGATGCTTTGACAAAGGCTGCTGAGCATTCCTTGCGGATTCTCAAGGATATCTCTCGAATCAATGATAGGAGGGTTCTGACCAGTCAAGGATTGAAGGGTTTCGAGCAACTCAACCTGTTGTGGAATTCCAGTGGATCGAGCATCGATATTATCTATTATTTTTGAAAGTGAGAGAAGAACCTCACGAGGATCACGAATCAAAATACAATGAGTGAGTGATTTCATCCAATCACCATGCATCTCTTGGAACAGATGGTGGGCCATATGCTTCTGATAGTAGATTTTTGCTTCTCCTGTAGGTCCAGCAGAAATACGGTTAGCAACGATTGGCCAATCGGTTTCTCCTGCTTGGATTACCAATTGAGAATCGGGGTGATCGACAGCAGTTTTTTGGAGATAATGTGCATAAAACGGCTCATCTATAGCGATTGTGTCATCGCGATTATCAAAGGAATACATCATAGCGGTGGAAATATTTCGCGGACCAGACCACATAGCAATGCGGATAGGGTTAGTCACTCGATTCACTCCTTATTAATTCGATATAGAAATTTTGCAAGCGCTCCACCATTTCACCGCGCCTACCTTGGCTCATCAACTTGCCATCGAACTCGATTACAGGGGTTAAGCCAGCAAAGGTTCCGGTCACGAATGCTTCATTGGCATTATGAACATCTTCGATAGTGAAATCTCGCTCATAATGAGGAATGCCTTTGCCGGCACAGATATCAAGGATTTTTTGACGAGTAATGCCATCGAGACAATACTCACCGGTCGAGGTCCAAACCTCGCCATTCGTGACAATGAAGAAATGGGTGGAATTGCAAGTTGCTACATTTCCATTCGGATCTAACATCAAACCTTCATCGCCGCCTTTGCGATTTGCATCGACACAGGCGGCGATGCAATTATGTTTTGATAGACTGTTGATTCGCGGATCTTGCACGTTTTGTGGTCCACGAATAACATCGACAGATACTAATCTAATTCCATTCAATGCCCGGTCGGAATTTGCTCTCTTATATTCGGGAATAATTACTAATGTTGGCTCACTGGAAATTACCCAAGGTGCCTGATATGGAGTCGGTTTCAGTCCGCGGCTTACAATTAATCTAATGTGAACATCATCTACCATTTCATTGGCTTCAATCACACGCTCTATTTCATCAACTAACTCATCCTTAGTCCGACCTATATCGAGAGAAATTACCCGAGCGCCATGAAATAAACGCTGTAAGTGGTCATCGAGAAAAACCAATTTGCCTCGATGTAAACGAAATGCTTCCCAAACCCCATCACCAAGTAAAAATCCAGCATCAAAAACAGAAATCTTTGCATCGGCTCGACGATGTAAAACACCATTTATCGAAATCCATATATCAGAATTTCGAGGATCTTCCTCATACTCATGAGTACCCAAAAAGTCACCTCAAAAATTTTCACCGGTCAATCGTGTAAACATATCCGCATATAGATTAGATGTTTGGTCGATGACCTCCTGTGGAAGAGCTGGAATTGGAGGTTCTGCCGTCCCATTATTTCGAGCATCACGAAGTTCAGCGTGGTGGCCAGTTCCTAAATAGTGCTCACGAACAAATTCCTTCGATAATTGCACAATCTCGCCCTTCGCATATAATTCGGCATCCCACCATCGATCTTCATCGAGAGTTCCAAACGAATCGACTAAAACCGGTGTTCGATCTTTTCCTAAAGCAAATTCTTTCTTACCATCGACATGAATCAATCCACTCTTACTAACCTCTCTCTGAATAATTTCATCAACCTTTACAACGATTTCTAGAATTGAATCAAACTCATCTTCAGTTAAATTGGAAATTTCTAAGGCCTCAGTTCTATCTAACAAACGGTCGAATTTCTCGAATTTTGTCGAAACTTCAAGGTATGGTGAAGGTAATTTAGCACCTTCTTGTAATACTGTTCCAGGTGCAAAACCAAATTCTTCAGCCGATACATCGCCGCGTGCATACCTACGCCAGCCTGAACCAGCGAGATAATGCCTACAAATTACTTCCAAGGGAACAAAAACGTTCTCACGATCACTAGATATTGCTCCTGGTTCTTTTACGACATCGAAACGCCGAGCTCTGACACGATCAGGAGCGTTCATTTCGATGACATGAGTTTCACATATGTTCTCATCTTCGACCAATTTGAACCAATGACAAGAAGCACGATTGAGTGATTCGCCCTTTCTTGGAACTATACTAGGTATAATTTGGTCGAAAACACTGATTTGATCAGTATATCGAAATTCAATGATATTCGGGTCTTCGGTGCTCCAAACTTGTTTGACCTTGCCGTGATAAATCATCTCCGCCATGTTGTTTCTCAAGCAGATAATGACGATGAAGATTACTAATGAGAGAACAGACGTCAAATTGGGTTCGTACGTAATCTTAAAACGATGAAAAATGCTAAAAGTGCGATGAGGATTAAACGTGAATCAAAACCATCCACGTCCTCGATAAACTCAGGTGCCTCGAAAATTGAGGAAATGCTCTCGACATTCGGTGATTGCATAGATGCTGCAATAACCATCCCACCAGAATAATATGGAATCCCTGGATGTAGGCCATTCGTTATCGCCTCACCTGAAATAAATCCAGCCAATCCAAAGTCACAATTCTCTTCATTCAATAATTCGTTTACCACATCGTTTTTTTCGAAATTCTCGATTATCCTAAATCCAAACTCAGACCCGTAATGTTCAGCGATTTTTTTCGAAATAGATTCAGCCAAATCAATTTCGAAACCAATTATTTTACCTTCGGTGTCAATACTACTAAGACCATTGCTCTGGTCATATGTGCAAGCCAAAAATTCTTTATCATGATTCAGAATTTTTTCGAGCCGGCCTCCTGAAGATGCAGTAGGCCAACCATCATTTAGTGAAGCGATGTAATCAGATTCCTCAATATTGCTCATACCTGTAAACCAGGTTGAGTATAATAATTCATATTCCTCTGACTGATAAATTTCTGCAATCGCTGCATTCACCGCCTGTAATAACTCGATGTTGCCATAATCTTCAGTACTATCAGAACGAACGACGGGAACTGCTTTCCAACTTTCACCGACACCACCCAAAACACTCATTTCATTATAATCAAAATTTCCAGTTATATCCGCTAGAACTAAATGGTCAGCAATAAGGAAATCAATTTCCCCATTAATCAAGCCCCTAATAGCCATCTCATCATTCAGAAAAGTGACTTCGTCGAGATGGCTATAATCATGCATGTAAGATACCGCTGGTGTTCCTTCGATTACTCCAATTGAGTATTCTCCAGTACCGGCTTGAACGGGTACAACCGCTGATAGCAATACGAGGATAAGGAATATGGCCGAGTTAGAGTGACCCCCCCTCATATTATTGATGCAGATGGATAATAACTTAGAATTATGGTAAGTTCATTCAGGTGAAATACTGATGCTTGAATTATATATTCAATCAAATAATAATATTATCATTGAAAATGATGAGACACAACTGACGACCATACTATATTTGATAGTGAACCCGAAAGTTTGAGGATTTGATTTGAATAAGCGGACAAATCGAATCTTTTCTTGGTCTGAAGTTCCAACTTCATCTAGAATGATAATTATCTCTTCTGCTATTATTTTTATCTTCCTCACACCAATTTTAGGAGAGGGATATGAAAGCAGTTGGTCAATTGCAGATAGTGGCATTGAATCTGATTTGCTAACCGCCACTGCAGATTCAGATGGAATCGTCTGGGTTTTCGGTGAAGGCGGGATTATTCTCAACAGCCCTGACATGCAGACTTGGGAATCGAGCGAATCGCCAACGACTTCCGACCTTTGGACAAGTGATTCGAACGATAACATCGTCGTCGCTGCTGGTTCGGCGGGAACCGTAGTTCTGAAGAGCGCCGAATCCAATACTTGGACTTCATACACAACACCCACCGCAACCGATTTGCTCGGTGTCGCAATTACCGGCGAAGGTGTGGTAGTCGCAGTAGGAGAAAATGGTGCGATTTGGATTCTCGAGAATGGTAATTGGCTAGATCGAACATTTGGGTTATCAATAGATTTCAATGATGTCGATTTTGAAGGTGAGCGAGGATTAATTGCCGCTGATGAAGGTCGAATTTTCGGATCTGAAGATGGAGGATTGAATTGGGAAGAAAGAAATACACCTGAAGGATTGACTGATTCAACAATTATTTCAATCGATTATTACTTAGCTAATAGAGGATATGCTATTACATCTGAAGGACAAATATTGAAGTCTACCCAAGAAGGGTTGACTACAGCAGTTGGCTATAATTGGTTATTAGTTGAAATCGAATCTGAAGATAGGAATACTACACTTCAGCGACAAATAAGTTCAATGGAAGTGTTGGGTACAACAAAATTCATCGTTGCTGGACCATCAGGATACGTCGCTTTGAGTAAAGATGGTGGAAATATAATTAATCCACAATTACTGCCTGTTCCAAATGATTTTTCAATAAATGATATCGCAATGAGAGATGCATTTCAAGGAGTAATTATCGGCGAGGAAGGAACCATTCTCTGGACAGAAAATGCTGGCGAAGATCTAGCAGTAGGCTTTGAAATAATTGATCTATCTCAGTTCAATGAATTTGTCGATTTCTCTAAAGACAATCTCTGGCAGGGATTGAAAGCAACTGTAAAAATTGTTGGATTTGGAATATTACTAGGTTTCTTCATTGGTGTAACTCTAGCGATGTGTAAAACTGCACCAACGACTTTGAAGCAAATAATCGAAGGGAATCTCGGCCGAGCACTATACTTTTTCTGGGTATTCATCCCTGTCTATTCAATCGGAGGAAAAGTGCTCGGAAACCTATCAAGTGGACTTTTTTTCGCTCTAATTATCACCTTAATATCATGGTTGGTGAGTCGAAAATACGACAATCGAGTGATTGCAGAAGCATTCGCTGAAAATCGACAATCTTCTGGCTATCAAATTCCTGAAAAATATAGGATAAATTTGATTCGAACCCTCGGAGTGTCAATCCTTGTAGGTTTACCATTTTCAGAATTTGCAATGAGAGGGGGGATCGTTAAATTCTGGCAATCAATTTCTGATTTCAGAAGTTTGGATCTGACTGGAATCGAATACATCTTCGCTCCGGTCGGAGATCCTGATGCATTCTTTAATTTCTTATTGGGAATCGCCCTGATTTACCTTGGAATATTATTTATCACCTTCAAAGGGCAATTCAAGAAACATGAATTCTCATATGGATTCAAACTGAACCCTTGGGGAATTCGACCGTTGGCAAGCATTGCAACCCTATACACTGACTTCTTCCGCAATACTCCATTGATTGTACAATTCATGTTTGTCCACTTTGGATTGCAAATCGGTAAACATATTCAGGGAGCTGGTACAGATTTATTTACTGAATTATATCTTCTAAGTGGCGGAGCTGATTTATTCATTGAATATGGACTCTATGCGGCTGACGCTCCAACAATAATTTCGAAAACTCATGAATTTATTTTCTCAGACCGCGCGTTTTTGAGTGCGATTTTTGCACTTGGCCTGAATTCAGGCGCCTACCAATGTGAGACCATTCGAGGCGCCATCGCAGCAATCCCTTCAGGCCAAATGGAGGCTGGTCGAAGCATTGGCCTGACCTATATGGGAACTATGAATCAAGTGGTTCTACCACAAGCGATTCGAATTTGTATCCCACCACTCGGCAACGAGATGGTGAATTTAGTACTGAATTCTTCTTTGGCGATGGTAATCGCATATACCGAATTAACTAGGCAAGGCAAGTTGATTATCGCAATCACGTTTCAGATATTTTGGACGTGGGGGATGGTCATGGTTTCTTACTTCGTAGTCACATGGACTCTCGCCCTAATCCTGCGCTGGCTAGAAGATAAAACACGAATTCCTGGACTCGGCATTTCCGGAGGTGCTTGAATGAGTGAAGTCGTATTGAGTATCGCCGACCTTGAGAAAATGTATGTTGGCGGGGTTCACGCAGTTCGCGGCGTGTCATTCGATGTCAATCAAGGAGAATCGGTCGCAATTATCGGTTCGTCTGGTTCTGGTAAATCGACTGTTTTACGCTGCATTAATCGATTGATTGAGCCGACTGCAGGTGTTGTTAAACTCGGTGGTGAGCAGATCAATACACCTTATGCTGATGTTAATGACATCCGATCACGGATAGGAATGGTCTTCCAATCATTCGAATTATTCGCTCATCTGCGGGTTCTTGAAAACATAACTCTTGGTTTGAGAAAAGTACGTGGAATGAGTGTGGAAGATGCGAATGAAATCGCTCATCAAGTTCTCGGACGAGTCGATATGCTCGACCGAATTCATGCTTATCCAGGCAATCTATCTGGAGGCCAGATGCAGCGTGTCGCGATTGCCAGAGCGCTGGCGATGAAACCCGAAGTGATTTTGTTCGACGAGCCGACAAGTGCGCTCGACCCAGAATTAATCGGCTCGGTTTTGCAAACGATTCGCGGGCTTGCTGACGAAGGTATGACGATGGTTATCGTCACACATGAGATTAATTTTGCCCGCGATGTTGCCGATCGTATCATCTACATGGATGAAGGTTTAGTCGTTGAAGAAGGACCCTCTTCGATTATTCAAAATCCTAAAACAGAGAGAATGCAAAAATTCCTTTCTTCGATTAACGAGGAGCATTAAGTTCCTCGAATCAACCATTGGTTTCAATTTCAAAGAAGACCTTGGGCAGTCATTGCATCTGCAACCTTGAGGAATCCAGCAATGTTTGCGCCGGCAACGTAATTTCCTGGCATGCCGTATTTCTCAGCGGTATCGTATGCGTTTTTGTGAATATTAACCATAATTCTATGGAGATGAGCATCGACTTCTTCCCGAGTCCAGCTCATTCGTAGACTATTTTGTGACATCTCTAATCCAGAAGTTGCAACTCCGCCAGCATTCGATGCCTTTCCAGGAGCGAACAAGACACCGTTCGATTGGAAGACTTCTACAGCCTCAGGTGTGCAAGGCATGTTTGCGCCTTCTGCAACGGCAATTACCGTGTTTGAGACGAGCATCTTTGCCTCTTCCTCATTGATTTCATTCTGCGTTGCGCAGGGAAGTGCAACATCAACATCCACTCCCCAAAGTCCGTTTGAAGCAGGTTCAGGTTGAGACTTAGTGAATATTGCTCCGTCAAAGTGATCTGCGTATTCGCTGATTCGGCCGCGACGGTTATTCTTCAAATCCATTATCCAATCTAACTTCTCGCGGTCGATACCAGCAGGATCGTGAATCCATCCTGATGAATCGGACATTGTCACGACCTTGCCACCAAGTTCGAGAACCTTCTCCACCGCGAATTGTGCTACGTTTCCACTACCACTAACCGAGCATACTGCGCCTTCAAAGGATTTATTGGTTGTCGCAAGCATCTCTCGAGCGAAATAAACCAATCCGTATCCGGTAGCTTCTGGGCGAACAAGAGAACCACCATAGGAGCGGCCCTTGCCGGTTAAAATTCCAACAAACTCGTTTGCTAGTTTCTTGTACATACCGAAGAGGTATCCGATTTCTCGTCCACCAACACCAATGTCTCCAGCAGGAACATCTAGGTCGGCGCCGATATGACGCCAAAGTTCCATCATGAATGATTGACAAAAACGCATAACTTCAGAATCAGACTTGCCTTTTGGATCGAAATCAGAGCCGCCTTTTCCGCCGCCCATCGGTAATCCAGTTAGGCTATTCTTGAACACCTGCTCAAATGCGAGGAACTTGAGAATCGATTGGTTAACGGATGGGTGAAATCGAAGTCCACCCTTGTAAGGACCAATCGCTGAATTCATCTGAATTCGGAATCCGCGGTTAACATGCAAATTTCCATCATCATCCCACCAAGGAACTCGGAATTGGATGATTCTCTCTGCCTCTACAATTGAGCGCACTACTGGAAGATATTCAGGATGCGCTTGAATCACAGGTCCTAAACTATCGAGAACTTCCTCGACCGCTTGGTGAAATTCTGGCTGATTAGGGTCTCGAGCGATAACGCTGTCGTATACTTCTTTCATTGTATTGTCCATGGGAATCACCAAGGTTAACCGAATATCACATAGATTCGGGCGTGCTAACGACCGATAACCCCCTTTTGAATTAGTATCCTTGTCTTATTCATTGTTAGCAGCCCCTAGGGGGGCTGAAAAATCAATTGAATAGATGTTCTTCAGCGAGCCGTGCAACGACATCAGTATGGCTCGGCAAAGTCATAACATAAGCAACATCTTGAGAAACTTGACGTGTACGCAATGCTTCAGCTAATGGTGTGTGTTCTCTGAACCAACGCGTCTTGCCATCATTGCCGATTATTCGAATATCAACAGCAGACATCCTCGGCTCGGATAACAATAATTTCTCAGATGGAACATCGACAGCAACATATCCTTCTGGCAAACCTGCTCGAATTGCAATTTCGTCTTCAAATTCACGGCGTTTGGCAGCATTAGTAGCGAGTTCGACAAGTCGCTTGATTACATTTTCAGATAAATCCGAGCGCCGTCTACTGGCAGCGACTTTGAACATTTGACGATATTTTAATCGGCGCATCATATCCTTTGCATAATCACCAGCATTGTATAATGCACCCCATATCTCAGCGTCGACTCGACGCTGAAGATCGACTGCATCGGGAAGATTATCCTCACTGCGCTCGACAGCACGAGAAAGCATCACTTCGGTCACACGAGTTACTCGATGGAAATAAACTGCAGAATACATCAGTCCCCGGGCAACCAACATTCCTTCAAGAGCTGGAAGTCCCCGTTCTTCGACCGCCACATCACCGCTGTGGCGTTCAAGACATTCAATAAGGCGTAAATGATCGACAACACCATGCTTTACACCAGTAAAATGCGAATCACGTAGTAAGTAATCAAGTTGATCACAATCGACCGGTCCATGTACTAAATGAGCGAGTGTGTAATCTTGGTCAACGAAATCTTGCTTTCCTTCAGTCCATTGTAAGAGTGAGCGCTCAGTTCCACCAGCACCCGGACCACGAATCAATCCCGCTACTTCTTCCGGATCCAGCCCATGGGACTCCAAAATATCAGGTATTCTACGTCGGTTGATGATTGAACTTTCTTCGCCATCGCGCAAAACATCATAATCGCCAAGAATAATACCCTCTGTAATCGACATGTGATCCATTCCACCACGCTCGTGCAGAATATGCTCGAGCGTGTGAGAATACGGCCCATGGCCGACATCATGTAGCATTCCAGCAACTTGAACGGTAGTTTTCTCGTAATCACTCAAACCGATAGAATCAGACATCAATCCACCGAGATGAGAAACGCCCAATGAATGTTCAAAGCGAGTGTGATGCGCACCTGGGAAAACTAGGTGCGCCAAGCCGAGTTGTTTGATGTGGCTGAGTTTGTTCATTTCAGGTGTATTAAGCAATTCTTCGCGGACACCGTTCAGTCTAAACTGGCCATGAATTGCGTCGTTGATGACCTTCATCCCAATACCCGTGCGAGTCCGACTTGCTCAACCGTCTTGAATCGCTCTATCGAAAAAAAGTCGGACTCATGTTGAAATTTAAAAAAATACAGATAAATGCAAACATAGGTATTTTGTCGAATTTAGCAACTCAAATAAGGTAATTTGTATTTCAATTGCATTTCATTTGCAATACATTCATATGCTGACCGCTATCTGCTGAGCCTGAGGAAGCATCATGAGTGGTCCAAGTCCAATGGTCTCGCTACGAATTCCAGAAGACCACCTCTTGGCATTAGATCAGCGCGTCGGATTAGACGGCATGCGGAATCGATCCGATGTGATTCGCTCCGCAGTACGTCAATTCCTCAACGAACCATTGCCTTCAATGGGAGATCGGGTCGAGGTAAATTTAGGCCCTGATTTGACCGTTTTGATGCATGATTTTTGTAAGATTCGAGCAGAAACACCTGATGTTGTATTACGCTATGCTGCTCGAGATTATATTCAACGTGAAGCGATTGATGGTGAAACTGTCAACCGTTTGCTCCGAAAACGCATGGATGAACTCCAGGCGCGATTTGACAATGATAATTCGAACGCTCAGAGGTGAGAGATTGAGCGAGGATGGGATGCACAAAAACGTGGGGGGGCGTCAACAACGCCCCCTCACCCACAATCACTCTAGCCGTGCCAGAATTTTGATTGGTTTTTCCGGACTTCGTGGCCGGGCAAAACTGACCAATGCAATTGGTTATGATGCGAAAGACACACCTCAAGGAAACCGTGGAAAAACGCGTGAAACTGGCCGAGAAAAATTACTTTGAATTTCAAACACACACACTGTCCCGCGTGTTTCGCGCGGGACACCCCCTAATGCCGCTGTCTGAACTTTCATGGCTAATGACCCGAATCGGACACCATGGTGAAAGACATGTCCGATTGGTCTCGCTTCGAAAGACTGACACCTTTTCGAATTCGAGATGTGCTTCTCGTCGCCAGTCCTTTCGATTATTATCTACTCGAAGAATCGGGCTACCTCGCGGAGATTATGAGGCAAGAATATGCCGAATTGAACCTTTCACAATCTCCGCGAATCATACACAGCCGGGAAGCCAGAGATGCACTCCAACTTATTCGCGAAAGGCAATTCGACCTCGTCATTACCATGGCCCGAGTTGGTTCGATGGATGTCAATGCCTTTGGCCGTGAAGTAAAGTCAATTATCACCGACCTGCCGGTAATATTACTAAGTCATAACACCCGTGAATTGGCCACACTTCATGCTGGTGACGGAATCGACCGGATCTTTGTTTGGACTGGAGATAGCAGAATACTATTGTCTATTTGCAAACTGATAGAAGATGAAAAAAATGTTGCATATGATGTGAGCGATGCTGATGTGCAAGTGATATTGTTGGTGGAAGATAGTCGGCGTTTCTATTCGGCATATTTGCCACTACTCTACACTCAACTCGTAAAACAAACCACTCGCCTAATGGGCGAAGGAGGGAACCTTGACGAAAAACTCCTGCGGCTTCGGGCTCGTGCGAAAATTCTACTCGCAACGGATATGCAATCCGCTCGCTCAATTATAGATCGTTATCACAACAATATCATTGGTGTTTTCACTGATGGGAAATTCCCAAATCTAGGTGGTAACCGAGACTCTGCTGGCCTAGAATTAGTCAAATTCATTCAATCTAGGCACAGCAATACTCCAATTTTATTTCAATCAAAAAATCTTGAATTAAAAGAAGATGCTGAATCGCTCGGCGTTCGGTTTCTCCACAAAGAAGATACAGCACTGTACAAAAGAATTGCAGAATTTATGGTCGAAAAAATGGGATTTGGCGATTTTATATTTCGCTCAATCGAAGGCGAAGAAGTTGCTCGCGCTTCGACGTTGGCCGAATTTATCGAATGTCTACGTGAAGCACCAATCGAATCAGTCACATATCATGCTAACCGAAACCATTTTTCTCACTGGTTAAGGACGAGAACAGAATTTACCTTAGCCGCTCAAATGCGACCCTTGACACTAGATGATTTTGACACACTAGAAGAGGCTCGACAACATATTGCCGATCTAGTCGAATTACACTTGAATTTGGTTCACACACGGACGATTCAGGATCACGAAAAAACCGGGAACAACTCTGATTTCCTCCGAATCGGCAAGGGTAGTTTAGGAGGAAAAGGACGAGGTTTAGCATTTTTCTTCACAAAAATGCCAGATATAGGTTTAGATTCTGCTTTTCCTGATGTCGATTTCATCGTTCCAAAATCGGTAGTGATTGGAACTGAAGTATTCAATGAATTCATTATGAAAAATAATTTGGACAAATTCATTCATGAAAATGAAAGCGATGATGATGTTGATGCTGCATTCAAAGCGAGTTCATTTTCTGAGGATTTAATCGAAGATTTGTCAGTTATGCTGGAGTACACATCCTGGCCGCTTGCTGTCAGATCATCTTCCCTTCTCGAAGATGCGAGTCACCAACCATTCGCCGGAGTATATGCGACCCATATGTTGGCTAATGACCACCCAGATCTTTCAGTAAGATTACGGCGATTGCTTGAAGCGATAAAATTAGTTTACGCTTCGACCTATCACCGCGGTGCAAAAGCCTATGTCAGCGCCACACCAAATTCAATAGAAGACGAACAGATGGCAGTGGTCGTTCAAGAATTGGTTGGAAATGAAGTCAATGGTAGATTTTATCCACATATTTCGGGTGCCGCTCGCAGCCACAATCACTACCCAGTAGCACCACTAGAATCCGAAGATGGAATGGCTGCGATTTGTATCGGCCTCGGCAGGCAAGTCGCGATGGGGGGTAAATGTCTGCGATATAGCCCCGGTCAGCCGAAGCGTATTCATCAATTTCATAGCACTGAAGCTATTTTGGAGAGTTCACAAAGGAATTTCTACGCGATACCAATGATCGAAGAAGATGGTGAAGTTTATTCGAATGAAGAGAAAAACCTTGAACAATATGGCCTTGAAATAGCAGAACTCGACGGTGTTCTATCCTTAGTCGGATCAACTTACGTGGTCTCGGATGACAGAATTGTCGACTCGATAATGGTAACTGGGGGCCCTCGCCTCGTAACTTTTGCACCTATTCTCAAACATGGTAGATTCCCCCTCTCAGAGATTCTTCACCATGTTCTTTCAACCTGTGAGAGTTATTTAGGCTCGCCGGTTGAAATCGAATTTGCTGTAAATATTGATGAAAAATCCAATAAACGAAAATTCGCTCTTTTACAGGTGAGAACGATGATGGATGATTCTGTCGACATCGATATCGACCTTTCTGAAGTCGACCGAAATTCAGCAGTAGTAATCAGCAGCAAATCATTGGGTAATGGGGTAATCGATGATATTCGCGATGTTGTATACGTCAATCCAAGTAAACTCGATAGGATGAGAACAACGAATTTAGTTGATGAAATTGAAGCTATCGATGCAATTTTACGTAAACAGAAACGTCCCTATCTGCTTATCGGACCTGGCCGATGGGGTTCATCAGATCCATCATTAGGAATCCCAGTTGAGTGGAATCAGATAATGGGAGCTAAAGCAATTGTTGAGGTGCCGATGTCGGATATTCATGTCGAGCCGAGTCAAGGAACTCATTTTTTCCAAAATATTGTCAGTTTCAATATTGGTTATCTAACGATTGGGCATGATGATTTAGTTGATTGGGATTGGCTAGATTCTTTCGAACCTGAAACTAAATTCGGACCACTTCGACATATACAAATCGAAAAGCCATTGAAGGTTATTTTAGACAGTCGAGATTCGGAAGCTATCGTGCTTCGTTGAGGCCAATCTTCTTGGTCGTTCTATTCGAGGTATACATCTATGAAAGGGCGAGTCAGTGAGCACACAGGAGGATTCGTTGCTCACGAACACCTCCGTGATACGCAAAAAGAGATGATTCTTGATGGCATCCAAGTACTGTCTGAAGGCGGATTTTTACTTGCGGCTGCTCCAACAGGAATTGGGAAAACAGCGGCAGCACTCGCTTCAGTGCTTGAGATTTCAAGAAATTCACCTGAGCAAACCCAAATTATGTTTTTGACCGGTCGGCAATCTCAGCATCAAATCGTTGTTGATACGATTCGCTTAATTAATTCACAATTATCAGAAGGTATTTCTCACGTCAAAGTAGTCGATATTATCGGCAGAGAATCGATGTGCGAATATGTTGATCGAATGACTGGTAAATGCAATTGTGAAGAGGATATCATCGAAGGTTCCCGCGTTGAGAGACGTGAAGAATTGCGCGAGATGATACTGACCTATCCAACTCATGTTGATGATCTCATCAGTCAGAGTCGACATCGTAAAATGTGCGCTTGGGCTTCGGCACGTTCAGCTGTGAAATCCTGTGATTTGATTGTTTGTGATTACAATCACGTCTTTATTGAAAATGTTAGAACTAACTCTCTTGCACCAATGGGGATCAATTTAGAAAATGTAATTTTAATTATTGACGAGGCACATAATTTACCCGACCGAATTCGCAATGGTCTGGAGCGACGGGCGACTATGAGTATTTTTCGAGATTCAAAACTGGAACTAGAAGAATTTCTCGGCGAGAAAGAAAAAGAAGCTAAACAATTGGATTTAGACATGGATCAGGGCTCTTTGAATATTGATGGGATTCGAACTGCTAAGCGCCAAATGGAGCGATTGATGCGAGAGATGCGAAAATGGTATTCTGCAAAACAACGCGAGTTAGAATTGACAAAAAAAGATGATTTGCGAATTTCAACGAGAGATTTTATCGACGAAATCAATCATATTTTAATGGAAACGATAGATGCTGACCGCTCAAATAATTTCAAGATGCTGAAATCATTAATTCAACAATTATTCAGAGTTCGTGTAGAACATGATGAAGCGATTGCTGAAACAGAAAAGGAAAATGCTTCAAATCGCCTAGCCTCAATGCTAAACGTTTGCCTTCAATTTCTCGACGACCCGGCACTGGTTCTAGTCTTCGACATTCTTGGTGAAGATGGACGGGTCCGCAGTTTCTTACTTGATCCGGGTGTTATTAGCTCAGATATTTTTGAAGAAACAAAAGGTTCTATTTTGATGTCAGGAACTCTTTTCCCTCCTGCAATGTACGCTGACCTTTTACAAATTCCAAACAATCGTCCTAGCATAGCAAAAGAGTATAGTTCACCATTTCTTGGAGACCGACGGCCAATCTTAGTTGCAAAGGATGTTACCACAAAATATACTGAGCGCGGATTGGTAAATACAAATCGAATCAGAGACCATATCGAAGCCGTGGTTACTGAAACTCCAGGTCACGTAGCTCTATTCGCTCCAAGTTATGCTATGCTTCGCGAAATCGCCGGGGAAGATTGGAGTTGGTTACCCGGATTCGGCATTCAGGTCATCGAAGAAACACAACGAATGTCGAAACGACGAGTGAATGGTGTTATCGATAAATTGGAAATCCGTCGACGAGCGGGATCTCGAATCCTCCTCGCCGGTGTACTCAGTGGCAAACTCGCTGAAGGAGTTGATTATCCGAATAATATTCTCGATGCGGTAATCTGCATTGGCTTACCGCTTCCACCGCCAAGCGCTCGCCAAGACGCACTGAAGGATTACTACACTAAGCGCTACGATAGTAACCGCGCTTGGCGCTACACAAGTTTCCAACCGGCAGTAAATAGCCTGATGCAGGCATTGGGTCGACCAATACGCAAAGCCGAGGATAGGGCCATTGTGGTTTTACTTGAGAAAAGGTTGTTTCAACGGCAATATAGAAATTGCCTACCGAATGATATGGTTTTGATGGAATCACCAGATAAAAACCGGACAAAACGCCATACTCGTAGCTTCTTCAAGCGTTTACCTAAGCCCGCCATAGAGAAAGAATGAACGACGGGTTCATGCGGGTTAGATATTTCGAAGGGTTGTAAGATGGATTGGATAACACAAGATATCGCACTTCCTTCGCAGGAATTGAACATCCCCTCTTTAGTAAAATCAAGTCTCGGTTTCGATGTTTCCGCAGCCGAAATTCACGACCAATTTCTTACAAACCTACCGCATTCGGAGATAATTGTAAATCATCAAAATGTGATTTCAGATGTGTTGACTCCAATCGAATCTGCAAAATTACAGATTCGTGAAATTATGCCACTAGATGAAATGCTTCGTGAGTTCAATGGCAACCAAGACGAAATCGGAATTAGGTTGGAACTACCATCGGCTAACCCATCCGAAATTGTCGTCAAAACCATGATTGATGAAAATCAACAAATTGTACGCGTTTTGGTTCCAGAACGATTTGGTGGATTATTGCGGTCATTTAGAATGCCAATTGACAAAGAAATCTCAACGATTTCATGGGAAGACGGAATACTCTCATTCTTGATGGATTGAACGTGGTTAATCGCAAGTGAGTGAATTGAGCATTCTATCGATTCTATACATCACTGTTCAGGATCAATTTGAATGATGTCATCTCGTACTGGAATTTCTTGCAATTGATCGATTTCTTGCAGAACCGCATTGAGTGAAATTTGGGCATTCTGACGATGACCTTCACCCAAGATATGGCTTGAATACCGCGCTTCTTCGAATATTCTGTCGAGTGCGATTAGCGATTGTTCGCTAATCGGTAATGCGGCACGAATCGCCATCTCGAATTCACGAACGGTCTCAAAATCACGTCGAAGGAATCCGCGGCGCATCAAAATTTGACAAAGGCTTTCATAGCAATTGAAAATAGCTTCGCGGAAAGCATCACCAGCGGCGAGTAACTCAGCAGTATAGCTGAATACACTGGCCAAATCATCGAGGGTTGCTTGTTGACGACGGCGATACATCATCCCACCGCCAATTAATCCAACTAGGATGAATACGACGAGTAGCCCGAATAATATTGGTTTAATCAAAGATGCTTGTTCAGCCGGCTCATATTCAATTTCTAACCCTCCATGTTGGGTAGAGAGCCATGTCCGATTCGATGGATCTACGAACATCGAATCAGTGCTAAACATAATCTTCAATGGACCCCAGAATGTTTGATCCCAGAGAGGTGGTAGTGGTTCGACAGCCTTGAATTCATAGGCAACTATTCCATCCTCATCAGTCAACAATGTAACCTTAGGCAAAAGACTCAATCCAGATGTTGAATTGATTAATAATGCTGAAATTGAGATATTCGCGACCGGCATTAATGTGTCTGTAGCAGTTATGTTGACCGTTCCACGAATGATTCTAGTGTCCTTACCTACATATTGTGAATCGGGAGTGAATAGGAAATTGACCGGAACCATGATTCCAACTGAGAAATCGATTTCCCCGAAGTTCAGATATCTAGAAGAATCTGCTTCTACCTCAACCCACATGTCAATTTCACCAGGAGTCATTGGAGAACGTGCAGGTGAAATGATTCGGAAATGTCCAGTCGCTT
The DNA here is from genome assembly GCA_012960975.1 of Candidatus Poseidoniales archaeon. Classification (GTDB taxonomy): domain Archaea; phylum Thermoplasmatota; class Poseidoniia; order Poseidoniales; family Thalassarchaeaceae; genus MGIIb-O2. The sequence goes on along the minus strand of DUAE01000059.1, from coordinate 123,689 downwards.
TATCCCAAGTAATTGTTGCAGGTTCAGCACTAGTCGAGGACCAGTGTAGAGTGACAACCAAATCCTCAAGGATATTGCCATCACCACCAACTTCGAGAATCCTTCCTTCGATCTTAATTGGATGCTCGACATCACTGCGAATTATCGTATCTGCAACCCATAAAACCTCCAATGTAATATCGGCTTTGACAAATACTGTCATATTGTAAGAAATAGGGAGATAGAAGGTCTCACCGTTGAAAACGACTGAAATGTCGTGTCCTCCTCGTGCAATCGAATATCCTAATTCATGATTGAATGAGAATGTGCCATCGATGCTAGTTGTAATCGTTTCAATTTTTTCTCCATCCAAAATAACGGAAAACTCCCGACTTTCAAGACCTGGGCGACCGGATGAATCATCATCGAAGAGTCGCCCCGAAAAATTCCAAACACCGCCACGGGTAACTACCGATGAATCGACTTGGAGAGTAATTCCAGAATGATAAGCAATCGTTAGATTGGTTTCTGTTAGGCCTTCGCGATAATATCCTTGTTGTGGGGCTTTAATCGTCACCGTGTGAACACCTACATCAATAAATTCTGATACGACCCAATTTAGAACCCAATAGCCATTTTCATCGCTGGTGGTAATTCCGATCAAAGTTCCATCGATAAAAATCTCGAGGGAATGATTGGCAAGCAGACCATTCGGCATATTATCACGTATGGTTCCACTCAACCTCAGATTATCACCGACCGCCGATGGTTCTGGTGAAAATATGGAGACGACGGCTGGGGAGAAAACAATGAAAATCGATGATGAGTTTGAAGCGAGAATAAATTCCTCACCTTCAAACTCAATCTTGACAATCCTTGGACCCAATTCCATATCTGGTGGGACTGGAATGTATAGACTGAAAGAGCCATTTACATCAATGTTAAGGCCGGTCAGTAATTGATCATTCATGTAGACATTGACATAACGATTTGGCAATACTCGACCTGAACCATCAGTTAACATTCCCTCTATGAGCAATAATTGGTTTCGGTCAACTTCACCCGGTGGTGTCGTCAGAACGACTTGTGAGGTTTGTGTTACGTTGAATTCCATATTAAACGTAGAAGGAAGATAGAATTCTGGATTTAATGAATCTCCTTGACCCATAGGGTCAACCCAAGTGAAACCACCTAGGAAGTCAACTCTGACCTGGTGAACTCCATAATCCGAATCTAGTGGCAAACTGTAAGTAATCGACCATTCTCCAGTTGTAGAGTTGCTCTGAGTCGAATAAATCGGTCCAACATCCACTCCGTCAATAGAAAGGTGAATGATTCCGCCATGTATTTGACCATTTTCCAACAAAGCATTTCCATGTTCGTCGAGTAATGTTCCATGGAAAGTGATGGATTCTCCAGCGATTGCAGAACCACTAAATGCTGTTATTTCTAGAACCGAAGGTGCCAGAATAACAACTCTTGTAATAGCTTCATCACCGACCAATCCGGTCGTGCCATTGAAACCAGCGAAAACAGCACGAATTTCCATTGAGCCAGCCTCACGATTTTCATCGATGAGAATAGTTGTATTGGCTAGTCCGAGTGAATCAGAGAATACACTCGTCGTGAATAATTCATCAACATAAATATCGATTTGTGCGGCGGGTACAACACCGCCTGCATTGTCTATCAGTGAGAAGTTCATGCTGAGATTATCACCGCGGACAGTACGCTCATCAGGATCTAAATCAAGTGGATTGATGATTGTAATGAGTGAATAACCGCGGCTATCGAATGTTCCATTACCGGCACTCAAACCATAGTAATTGACAGTAGGAGTGAAGGTCGCTTCAATATTGTGAGAACCACGAGGGAAGGTGAGATCTAGGCGAATATTCGCTAGCCAAGAACCATTCAAATCAATTGAACTTGAAATAACTTGGAATGTATTACTTTCCCCGTTAATCATAAATGTCAAACTTGGGGCTAGAGTATTTCCTGCCCTATCAATAATGGCGCTGCCATTACTAGAGGTCAGAGTACCGCTTACATTGAACGAATCGCCCGCTGCCGGATTATCTAGAATCGGATTAACTGTAATGAATGTCTGAGATCTAATTGTTATCGTTGAAATCAGAGTTAGTGTATTATGAAGTGTATTCGAGCCATTATAGTAAAGAATTACACTTACTAATCCCAATGGATGATCGTGAAGTATATTGAATGAAAAATTGACATCTCCTTCGCCGTTCGTAACCGATTCACTCATCCATGTATCGTGGAAAATTGCCGAAATATTCATGCCCGCTAAGTTTCGATCGCTATCACTCGATTCAACCAATTTAGCACTGAAAACAATTGTATCGCCTCTATCTACAACCATGTTGAGGAATGGTGTTTTGTCGCGGAACGCAGTCACACCTCGTACGAGAATAGTATCGTTACCTGTACCGGTTAGGTAGAATGGTGTACTACCGTTGAGGACACTCACAACGACGGTTTTGATACCGCTCGTAACCCCATCACCAAATGGATCCGTAGGAACAGTAATATTGAACGAACCATTATTCGAAGTCGTATGAATGGAAATTAATGTCTCACTGGGGTCGTCTAAGAAGAAAACTTCGACGGCCATCGGGCCGTCGACGGTTCGATTTGCATCAATTGCATCCATCACTTGACCGCTAACGATGAATGTTGAACCGGCGGACACCTCAGGTGCGAGTGGATCGAGGTCGATATAGCTCGCAACTTGAACGGTCAAATTTGACGAACTTTCATTCCCTAACCATCTACCGGCATTTGGAACTGTTAGATTGTCAGTAATATCGTCTGGTGCGTGTACGCGAACCGTGTAGTATCCTGGAGGAGTATCAGCAGGGATTGTTGGATTAAATCGAACGACACCATCAACACCAGAAAGATCTGATTCTAACAATTGTTGTAATGGACCGCCGAAGTCAAAATATAGATTAGCAGATGCATCGGGTATCGGAGATTCAGATTCAACATCGGTAATTGTTGCATTGATTATCATTACTTGCCCAGCTACTACAATCAATGAAGTCGGTGCAGATTCAACGATATATTCTGTTTGTATTCCAGCATTGACTCTATCTGCATCGGAAACCGAGTAATAATGACCACCGACAGGTGCATTTACAGTAAAATCTAGGACAACTCGTAGAACGTAAACACTTGAACCGACGCCTTCAGGCATCGAGAATGTCAGATTGTATTCACCTGTGGCATTGTTAATCCAAGTTGCGCCAAGCCTATGAATTACGGGTGGAGCAGGACTACCGTCAGGCAATGGAGGTAAATCTGAAGGGACTTCTAATTGAACTGTAACTGAGGAGTTATTACCCGTAATTACCGTATTCAGAGCCAGATCATTAGCATGCCCAGAGACCCAATTTGTTGTACCACGGGGAGTCCAATCCGAACCAAGATTTACGGTTGCATTGGCTCTGCCTTGAATTCTTACAAGATCAACAATACTTGCCGAGTTGAACCAAGTCGAACCCGAATAATTCAGAATCCAAGAATAGTCACCAGCTTCAATATCGGTTGGAATCATCCATTCTGTAGATATTCGGGGGACGGAAGGGTCAGTTTCATTCCAAACATTCTCACCATCGAAATCCAAGAGATATGTCCCAAGGAAATTAGCCACAGAGGTATCCGTGTGATCGGTTAGAATTACTTCCACATTAGCCATATTGCCACGCGATTGTAAACCGAGAGTATAATTGAAATTCACATTACTACGAATACCATGTTCAGTAAGGTATGTTACCTCATCATTAGCGAACAATCCCTCTGCATCGAATTGGAATTTTACTTCTACAAACCCAGCAGGAATTGGCACATCACTACCCAAGAAAGCCCATGACAATTCAAAATCACCAGGAGTTGTTGTCCAGTTAGAATCGTTCAGATACCATGTCGCAAGTGTCACATATGGACCATTAGTATTCGCGCGACGCATTTGGAAATATAGAGTTCCATTAAGTGATTCAGGAGAGATACCCCGACTCATAGCTGAGCCGTTGATGTAGACTGGTGAGTTGATATCGAGGAATGTATTGTTTATCCCTTGAGCTTCGAGAACAACCGATAGATTCGGCGAGGGAGTAATATTGAACATGAAGGAGAAAGTAGATGGTCGAACATGGTATTCAGGTGTTGAAGCATTGTTCAAATCATCTTCATGCCAGCCAAGGAAAGCCAATGATGCGTTGATCAAACCAAGAGGTTCAGCATCATCGATAGGAACTGAAAATTCATAATAACCAGAAGGTCCTATATCAGCAATCAAATTTTGTGGACCATCTACAGAGGTTGTATAATTCAAGAGAACCTGCATATTATCAACGACAGAAGGGTCTGAAAATGGTGAATTTTCCCAATTCATCTCTCCTGTAAAGGTGGTATTGACACCAACACCCAACATCGGTTCTGTAATAGGTGGTGGTGAACTAATTGACAAAACTGAATCGTCAGTAACATTCATTCGCCAAACGAATGAAATTCCTTGTACGCCAACGTATGCTTTCTGATAAACATGTAAAACGAGTGCCCCATATCCAGGATTTACAGGCTCAAGTGGAGTGCCATTAAGATTGAATGAACCATTCAGGTCAGTCATGCCGCTCGCAATTAAGTGATTTGAAGTTGCAGCAGGACCAGGGACAAGAGCAGTTTCATTACCCTTGACAAGGTAAAGATCGATTGTAACATTCTCAGCAAAAGTCCCATTCTCTACAAATTGAAGAGTGCCATTCAACCAAATTTCGCTTCCATTCAAATCGCGATCGAAATTTGTAGGGCCCCATTCTTCATTTACGACCTCAACGAGTGCTTGTGGGGGACAGGCCTCAAATGGAACCCATCCTATCGTCTCATTACCTTGATTGGCATTGGTCTGCATGTGAACTTCAACCCAAGTTGTGAAATCATTACCATATACTTCGAAAGATTTGCCATTCCATGTCCCTCCCGAAAAACCAGTTACTTTTCGTGAAGATAATCCGGCGTGCCTTAACATTACTGCGAATACAGTTGCAAATTGGTCACATGATCCTTCTTGTGTATTATTAAGAATAAAATAAGTTAGGTCACCCTCATAATCATGGCCTAAATTTGGTTGGATACCATCGTAATTTCGAATGAACGTAGTAGTAGTATTCCCATTAATCAGGAAGTTTTGAATCGCAACCACCTTTTCCCACGCCGAAAATGCACCCGAATCATTCAGCACAGTCTGAGTTATCGAAGCTGGCACTTCGCTCTGTCGATTTAAATAAGGAGCTGGTAAATCCATTGCATAATTACTGCCTAAAAATTCCGTAGTGTTTTCTTGAATTTCAGCCATAAAGGAAACCTGAGGCGCGGTGATGAAGATTGTGTCAATAGAGGATTGGTCTACGATTACATCACGAGTGTAATTAGAAAAATTTAGTCCTGCATTTTGATCAATCCAACTAGTCCAATTTACAGCGTTATATGGTAGAATTAATTCATCGCCGGGTTGGATTTCAGCACCGATTTGATACTCTATTGTCCAAGCCTTGAGTTCAGAATCATCCCAATAAGTGGCAGCAGCCACCCCCTGTGTTGAAGAGAAAGATGGAACAACAATCGTATTGCCAACTAGGCTTGAATTGACTCCAAAGGAGACTCCAGTATAGGTATCATAAGTGTGCCATCTCCAATATTGCTTGATATTTGTATCGATGCCGGAGGTTGTATTCGTAGCGAGGAAATAGAGCATGTTGTCATCAAAGTCATCAACCGCATCCCAGGGATTGGTTGGCGAATTCAAGCAATTTACATCCCAAAATTCTTCTGGGCATTCAATTCCATCTGGAACTCCGCCGCCGTCAGTATCTGGATTCAACCAATCAGTACCGATTGCTTGCTCAATTGTATCAGGTATTCCATCTCCATCAGTATCTAGAGGATTTAAGTCATCCTCTGAATTATTTTGAGGATTTGTACCATCAAAATATTCTTGACCATCGGCAACACCACCATTGTCGGTATCGGTTTCATTCCAGAGCGTGAAATATGTGTCAACAGTCCCATTTCCGCCACCGACACCGAAAGCTAAGTCACATCCGGTCGTATTCTCAAAGTAATTATTCAAGCCATCACCATCGCTATCGAGCAGATTATGACAAGGCTCCATAGGATCGGTTTGATTTTGAATTTCGGTTAAATCATCAACGCCATCACCATCGGAATCAGATAGATTAGCCAAGGAGAAAGAACCCCATGTACCGAGGAACTCTTCCCAATCTGCTAAGCCATCGCCATCTGTATCAAGATAATCATCATCGCAATGAGGTGAGTTAATCGCACCAGCAGTGGCGTTCCAGCACCAAGAATTATTCGTAAAGACTACTGAGACTGCACCAATTGGCATATCAGTATCGACATTTCTCAAAAATTGATTAATAACAGATTCATACCTAAATCCTACCCTCGATGCATTCGCCAAGACATAATATGCCATCATCGACCCTTGTTGCCGCCAATCCATAGGAGTAGGATCGAGGTCAAAGGAATCATTCAACTCAAGCATTTGCTGAGCTGAATCCCAAGACATTATCGTTTTGACTATCTCAATTTCGGATAAGCACGGATTTGTTTGATGTGAAAGGGAAAGTTCGTCACCATCACTGACTCCACCACCATCGGTATCGGTAACGTTCCACTTGGTACAAGTCATGTTTTCTTCCCAATTTTCAATCCCATCATCATCAATGTCACCGATATCTTCAATTCTCGTAGGGTCGGTTTCATTTCCATCGACCACCCCATTTCCATTAACATCCTCTTCTCCGTCATCGAATTGATCACCATCGGTATTGTTGTTTCTTGGGTCAGTAGCTTGAGGGGGGTCGCCGTATGAACCGTTTACTTCGACACCGTCGTGAATTCCGTCACCGTCAGTGTCGACAGCAGTAGGGTCGGTGAGAAGTATAAGAGCTTCATATGAATCGTTCAAACCGTCTCCATCAGTATCGTTGTTATGTGGATCGGTTTGAGTAATTCCATCGACTTCAGCGGTGAAAATTAAGCATCCACCAGGACCTAGCAATAGAACTGGGTTACAAGGAGATTCTGTAGCAGTCATTGCATATGGACCAGGGCGGAAATATTGAGTAGGTGGTGTAGTTGTTCCATTTCTTGTTCCCCAAGCAGGATTTACGTATTCTTTCAAATTAACTAATCCGTCGCCATCAGGATCTCCGTTACCGCCGTCTAAATTTGAAGCGGAGGTTGGGTCGAGATTGTTTGCAACCTCCCAACCATCCGGCATTCCGTCGCCATCGGTATCCCAGCCATCAGGATCCTCATCTATGAGACCGTCACCATCATCATCATCACTGGAACAATCAGCGTCTCCATCCCCATCAGGATCGAAATTATCGACGAGCCCGTCTTTATCATCATCAAATCCGTTAAAACAAATATTCCCAACGGGATCTTCATCATAACCATCAGTTCCTGAACCTTGCAATAATTGCATAGCGCTCTCTTCATCCCATTCTCGGACAGGAACCGTACCATTCCACCAAACTCCATTATCAAGTACGTTCGGCGTTAGAGGATTATCCCAACCCGCCGGTATCGCATACAGATATTCATTCAGATTTGTGAAGGCATCCCCATCAGGATCACCAACGGATCCGTTGTCTCCACTCGACGAGAGAGGATTTAATCCATATTGCCATTCCCAACCATCAGGAAGCCCGTCATTATCGCTATCCCAATCTTGAGGTTGAGTGTTGATATAGAATTCCAGACCATATGTCAATCCGTCACCATCATCATCAGTTGAAGCCAATGCTTCCCAACTCCCGAATTCGATTGCAGAGTAGGATGAAATCAGCATTATCATCGTAAAGACGACTGCTGAACGACGCTTTCGTATCATCGAATTATCGATAATGCTGATGGTATTGAACTGCAAAGTACTCACCCTATGTTACCTTTGGCGATTCATTAGGGTCTTAAGAGAAATGGAGCGTCGTTCGGACAGCAATTCTTCTGAAATTAAACGAGTTCGATTTCGTCATCCTCGTAACGGTCAACGCCGTCATCGATTTCTGATGTAACTGGAACTGGTATATTGTCCTCTTCAGCCGTATTTTCATCATCTTCATCATCATTGTTTAGAGCCTCGATGAGAGCCATATGAGATGCCCATCTTCGGCGGTTTAATCCACTCTGGATCCCAGCAAAAATAAGCAATATACCCACGATAGAACTGACTAGAGTCAATGGCCTAGGGTGAGTCACTTCGTTGATAATAATCGAAATAATAGAACTTAGTCCAACCGTCATGTCAACCGTTATTTTTGCAGTATAATCATCAGACCAACTCTGAGTAGTGTCAAGTGGAGTTGCAGTGACATAAACTTGGACTACGTCGCCATTATTTGCACCTGCAGGCACCCTTACCTTGAGATTGAATGTCAATTCATCAAAAGCATCGAGGACAATTAAGTTTGAACCAGACGGACCATCGACTTCGACCTCCCAGCCACTAGCTTCAACATCTGCATCGAGAAGTAATGTCATCTGTGAATTACCGAGGTTTTTAACCTTCATTTGAATTGAATAATCTTCACCTGGTTTTAATTTTCTATCAGGTGAAACCTGAACGATTTGGATATTAGGTTCATCGGCATCGATTTCAAATTCCATTGGAAGATCGAAGTATCGTGCATCCTCGCTCTCTGTATCTTCAATAATTCGGAGATATACAGTATGATTCCCTTGCTCAACTTGACTAGTAAGAGTAACGGTAACAAAGACTTCAATGAAATCTCCTGGGCCTAGCGAAACCCTTGGCACACTTTCGCCATTTTCATCTGCAATGTCAAACTGCCATTGCCCATAAGCTGAATCACGGTCAGTGTTCTCATCGAGAGTAGCCGGATTTGGAAGTCGCCAGTAAATTGAGGAATCGCCAGTAGTCATGCTGTTGATGATTCTCACTCTCATGCTAACCTCGGCATTGCCAGGGCCCGGCGAACAAAGTGATACTGAAATATGTCCGAGCGGAGAACCATCACAATCGTGTGCCACCTCTGCTCGAATACCAAAGGTACGCTGAATTGTAAATATCACTGTTGTCCGTAGAGATGCATTACCAGTAGATACTATCTCAATTTCAATCAATCCAGTATCAGGATCTTCTCTGTCGGAAGATGGTTTAATATTCAGCATCAAAATTTGTGTAGAGTGCCGGTCGAGCATAGCAGAGTGGAATGTTCCATCGCCTTCATTTTCGAGTATCCGCTCACCCGTATCGTTATCATAAACCTGAATAATTGCCTTCGAGCGCTGTAAAATATCTATTCTGAATGTATCTGAATCAAAACCAGTATTAAAAATTTCAAGTAAAAATGGGTTAAATTGATTGTACTCAACATACCGAGGAATCGTGTAATCTACTGAATCGGGATGACTAGAGTTGGCAATTGGTATGTCATGATCCTCTGACCAAACAGAAATATCAGGAGGTTGAAATACATCAATTTTCTCAATATCAATCAACAAAGTATCCTGATGAACGACGGTGATGATGCCATTGACCTCGGCTTCAGCAACGGCCCTGATTTCGATACTCTCAGGAGTCCCTGTGAGATCGTCTGGTGCTTGAAGGGTCAGAATCGGATTAAGAATATCTCCTCCTGCATCGAGTTCGTACTTATTTGACTCGGAATCGAATTCAACTAACCACGAGCCACCCAAATTTGTCATCACTTCGAGTTCGACGGTCATTGATTTCGTAGAATCGCCGCGGTGAACTAATTGTAGTGGAATTGGCGTGATTTCGTTAGGAGCGATATATTCGGTTTGGCGATTTAATCGGTGGTTGATAGAAACGCCAAACTGATGCATTTCGACAGGGTCATGGTCGATAAGTACGTGGTTACCTTGAATATCAGTTATCTCTAACTCAACAGTATATTCTCCAGCCGGTAAACCACTTGGGTATGTCCAAAGATAATTGCCGAAAATTCCTTCAGTAGTATCTTCAATATCTGGATCATCATTAGTGATTATGTGATCGATTCGATAAATACCTTGCGGGTCTCTCAAAATTAATCTGATAGTATCGATATCATATCGGCCGAAAGAGCTCTTCACATCGAAAGTGAATTGCATCGAGCGTTGTTCCAGTATATCATTCGGAAACCATTCCAATTCACCGCCTTCTGCTAATTCTGCTCCTTCACGTTGCAATAATACCAAGCTATTTGAGAGAGCATTTGCCTCTACTTCTATCTGTGAATAACGATTGGTTTCATCATCGATTTCATTCCATGCAACTTCTGCTGAGCAACTAGAGCCTCCGGGGAACGAACCGCCATCGCAGCCGGTCATTTCGGCTGAAATCGATATCTCGAATATCGCCTCTTCAGGTATTGTAAAAAATTCGATGGCGCCCAAATCGACATCAAATGATTCGTGGTCAAAATTGCAGGAATTCATGATACCGGCATTACAAGCTGCTGTACTCCAAGATGTCGAACCTATTTGGCTTCCAGCTGCTTCGATGTTTATCGTCCACTCAACTTCTGAATTGCTGGGCCCTACGGCCTTCAAAAATAGATTGAGCGGGAGGAAGTAATCTCCAGAACTTGAACCGTGCTGTGGTCGACCATAAATATCCAAAGTGGAAAGAAGATCTTTCGTTCTGAATTCAACATCCTCATCCAATGCACTGGCAGTCTCTTGCCCACCTGATTCAGGAACTTTCGTCGTAAGAACGCCTTCACCATCAGATGTTGAATCACCCGCAGCGAAATAAAGTGTGTAGAGTTTCAAACTTGGACTTTCACCAGCATGGTAAGAAATCTCATCATTCAACTCTGATGTTTCCACTGTACTCAGAAATATTGGCAATAGCATCAAGAAAGCCAAAAGCACGGCAATTTGAGCAGAATTACCACTCGAATCTTGCATGCTGCGCACTTTCATGCTCAATCCGCCGTTCTCGGGGTGTTAAAGCGTTCGCGTAAAAAGTCCATGCCTTGCATCGATTATCCTACTCATTCGAGCCGCGCGATTCAAGAATACAAGCCGACGGCGAGAGCGTGCAGGGGTACCCGAGTGGTCAAAGGGGCCGGACTTAAGCTCCGGTGGCAAGGCCTTCGTGGGTTCGAATCCCACCCCCTGCACCAAAGACAAAAATAATTGCGTAAAGAGTAGGATTCGAGTCTAGGAAAAAATCACTTCATCCGAGTCATCGAACAACCTAATCGACCATCACCATCGAGCACATCCAATTTGGTGATTACAACGCTCGCTGCATCGACTGCTGTCGGCTTCATTATTAAATCCAATATTCTATCTGCTAGAGTCTCCAAAAGTGCAACGCGATTCGCTGCTAAAACCTGATCTAGAATATCAATTAAATACTCATAATTGAGTACGTCGTCAATCTCATCTGATTTAGTCGGTATCGCGCCACCAATCATCGCATAAATGTCGAAGCGAACACGCTGCAGTGCCCCGATTTCATAATCGTGGATACCAATGTCAACCTCGCGGATAATATCTTCCAAAAACAGCGAGGTTGCACCTTGGTTTGCTAACAATAATTGCATGATTGCTTCGTTATGGCTAGTCATATGGTTTCACTCCGTCTCAAAAAGAACATCCCGGGCCCTTGCTAAGAACCTCTCCCCTGAGTCAACAAATAGGACTTGCCCTGTAACCGCACGGGCATTCAAAAGATAGTTTACAGCATCAGCAATATCATCAGGTGTAGGGCCGAAACCTAGAGGGGTTTCGGCACTTGCTCGGGCAAAGCCCGCTTCACTTTGATCAGAACTCGCCAATGTGTGGCCCGGAGCAACAGCATTGACACGAATTTGGGGGGCCAAACCACGTGCAAGAGCATCGGTAAGACCGAGTAGAGCATAGCGCGAGGCAGTATAGGACAGATAATCGGGATTCGGTTCGAAAATTTTCTGATCTAGCACATTGACAACACTTGCATTACCTCGCTCCGGAAGGCTTGATTTTAATGCCTGAATAAGCAACATAGGAGCCTTCGCATTTACATCCATATGAGAATCCCAATTGTCGGAATCGATTGAATCAATATCATCGTGAACAAACATTGACGCATTGTTTACAATACCTTGCAGTGAACCGAATTTTTTGATTGATACAGCGATTAGATTTTGGACAGAAGAGGAATCGGAAAGATCTGCTTGAATACACATTGCAGACGAACCAATTGCATGAACTTTTGCAGCTGTATTCTCTGCTTCGTCGGGCGAGTTACGATGATGGATAACAACATCATATCCCGATCGAGCCAGTGAGAGGGAAATTGCCCGTCCGATACGCTTCGCCCCACCGGTGACCAAAATTGCACCTCGCGACATAACTCGCCGAGTTATCCTTGTGCTTTCACCTCTTGGATTCAAATCTACCTACATTCTCAAGGAGAATAGTTTTCATCCAATGGCTGTCCCTTTGAATCGATGACGGGACCCCTCCCTCTGAGCAGCGACCAAAATTCAGCCGTCAATCATTCTGATAAGTTTCCTAAACCAAGTGCCTCTGAGCGTCGAAAAGCATTGAGAAAACGCCTTCCCCCTTGGTTCAAAACCGCCCTACCAACCGGAACTTCTCAGTTGAATTTTAACAAAACGAAATCAAATGTTCAGGATTACGGATTAACAACGGTTTGTGAGGAAGCGCGATGCCCGAACATTCACGATTGCTGGGGTCGAGGCACTGCTACGTTCATGATCGCTGGTGAAGATTGCACCAGAGGTTGTAAATTCTGTGCAGTCAATACAAAAAAATTGCCAGCACCACTAAATCAAAATGAGCCGCAAGAGTTGGCAGAAGCAATCGAATTGATGGGGATTTCTCACGCAGTAATCACCGTAGTCAATCGAGATGATTTGCAAGATGGTGGGGCCAGCCATTACCGTGATTGTTTACTAGAAGTCAGCTCACGCACACCGAATGTGGGTCTCGAACTTCTTTGCTCTGATCTCGATGGTAACCACGATGCCCTAGCTATCCTGCTCGAAGATTTACCAATCCGAGTTTTCGCTCACAACGTCGAATGCGTTCCACGTTTGGATAGTGTTGTTCGTGATAAGCGGGCATCTTTTTCTCAATCTCTGAAAATTCTCGCCGAGGCACATCGTCTTCGACCGGATTTACGCATCAAATCAAGTTTGATGGTTGGCCTCGGAGAAAACGACCACGAAATCATTGACGCCATGCAACTTCTACGCGATACTGGTGTTGACATGATTACCCTCGGACAATATTTACAACCTAGCGATAGACATCTACCAATCGATCGCTTTCCCGAGCCGAGACAATTCGCAGAATGGGATGCTGCGGCTCGGAAAATGGGATTCAAAGCAGTTGCTAGCGGACCATTAGTCCGCTCATCTTACAGAGCAGGATTACTCTGGGAAGAAGCGGAAGGAGGAGAACCGGTGGTAACAAAAGATTCCACTGGTTCTGCAGTTAGCCACTTGAGAGGTCAGGTCGAAAGCGTGGTCTCAACATGCCAAATAATATGAGTGAGAAGCAGGTGTTAGGAATATGGCAGGAAAGGATGCGGCGGATTCACCAATTCACATCCCATCCACTCCATTTAGACCTGGAGATATCTCGACATTTGAGCAATGGACTGCAAAGCCGACTGACCTTTCGATGCCAGCAATAGATTGTTCAGCCGAAGAGACTGCAGAACACGCGGCTGGACTGATACGAGTTTTATCCGATGACAATATTGCCAGTGGTGATTGGAATCGGAACCTTTCTGCAGAAAATTTGCGCCTCGGCCTCGAACATATGGTCAGACTACGAATTTTTGATGACCGGATGATGAAAATGCAACGAACAGGGAAACTCTCCTTCTACATGCGTTCCCTCGGCGAAGAGGCGGTCGCCATCGCCCAAACGATGGCACTCGAAAATCAAGATTGGATTTTTCCATCTTACCGACAACCAGGTGCACAATTCGTCCGTGGAAGGGATATGGTGAGTATGATATGTCACTGCATCGGCAATGAAGAAGATAATGTCAAGGGCAGACAAATGCCGGTTCATTATACATGGAAAGATGGCAGATTCATATCAATTTCTAGCCCTGTTGGAACACAATTTAGCCAATCTGTCGGAGTAGGATTAGCCTCGCAGTACAAAGGATTAGATGAAGTGACAATTTCATGGATTGGTGAGGGTTCGAGTTCTCAAGGAGATTATCATTATGCTCTGAATTTCGCTGGAGTTTTCAAAGCTCCAGTAATATTAAACACAGTAAATAATCAATGGGCAATTTCTTCGCACGTCAACGTTGCTACGGCTGGCAAAAACTTTGCAATTCGCGGTATCCCCTACGACCTCCCTAGTTTTCGGGTTGATGGAAATGATTTCCTTGCTTTATATTCGGTTACAAAATGGGCTAGAGAACGGGCAGCAGCAGGATTGGGTGCAACCCATATTGAGGTGCTGACATATCGCGCTGGGGCTCATAGCTCCAGCGATGACCCATCAAGATATCGACCGCAAAATGAAGCGCAATGTTGGCCTGGTGGCGACCCGATTGAGAGGTTGAAATCACATCTTATCGAGATCGGTGAATGGAGCAATGAACAACAGAATTCACTTGAAGAAAAAATTGATTCTGAAGTCATGAGCGCATACAAGGAGGCGATCAAGTTTGGTGATTTGGCTAATGGACCATATCCATCTTCAGACCACATTTTTACTGAGGTTTACGAAACCGTTCCTTGGCACCTTGAGGAACAACGTAAGGAAATGAAACGTTGGAGGGATGCTTGATGGTTAACATGAACATGGTTCTGTCAATCAATTCTGCTTTGGACATCATGCTCGAGCGAGATAATGACATGATTGTTTTCGGCCAAGACATCGGTTATTTCGGCGGTGTTTTCCGTACTTGTGATGGCTTACAAGAAAAACACGGTAAACATCGAGTCTTCGATGCGCCGCTCGCCGAAGGCGGCATCGCAGCAATGGCTTTCGGGATGGGCATCAACGGACTTCGCCCCGTTTTTGAAATTCAATTCGCTGACTATATTTTCCCAGCATATGATCAAATTGTCAATGAAATAGCGAAGATTCGCCACCGATCGGGTGGTGAATTTACTTGCCCTGTCACCATTCGCACGCCCGCCGGTGGTGGAATCAAAGGGGGTCACCACCATTCCCAATCCCCGGAGGCCCAATTTACTCATACTCCAGGATTAAAAGTAGTTTATTGCTCAACTCCATACAATGCGAAAGGATTGTTAATTAGCGCGATCGAATCAAACGACCCCGTTGTTTTCTTCGAACCAAAACGCTGCTACAGAGGTCCTTTCTACGGTGACCCACACAATGTCCCGACGTGGAAGGATCACCCGGAAGCAGAAGTTCCAGAATCATATTACAAAATTCCATTAGAGCAAGCGAGAATAGCAATGAGAGGCGATGCTTGTACTGTTATTGCTTGGGGAGCGATGGTTCACGTTGCAGAACAAGCGATTCGAGATTCAGGCGTAAATTGTGAATTAATCGACTTGCAAACCCTTGTCCCATGGGATCGAGAAACAGTAACTGAATCAATAAAGAAAACAGGTCGTTGTGTAATCGTTCATGAAGCTCCCAAAACCAGTGGGTTTGGAGCAGAAATGGTTGCGTCGATTCAAGAAAGATGCTTTTACCACCTAGAATGCCCAATCGAGCGTGTGACCGGTTGGGATACTCCTTTCCCTCATACAATGGAATGGGATTACATGCCAAGTCCTGCTCGGATAGCCGAGGCAATACACAAAACTCAGGGGTCTTAAGAATGCCAAATTATGTTTTTAAATTACCAGACATAGGAGAAGGAGTTGTCGAAGGCGAAGTTGTTTCGTGGCATGTTTCAGTTGGAGATTCGGTAAAAGAAGATGCTTCTATCGTTGATGTCATGACAGATAAAGCAACGGTGACTATTCCATCTCCAACCAATGGTGTGGTAACTTTACTCCATGGTGATATCGGGGATATGGTTCCAGTCGGTGGCGCTCTAATTGAATTCTCTACAGACGGTGCCACTGCAACTGAGCCCGCTCCATCAGTACCCGATCCGAGCCCTGATCCAGATTCTAGTCCAACTCCACAAGCGTCTGTTCCAACAGTACCATCCCCTACACCAAAACCAACTCCAATTGTAAAGCCAACACTCACACCGAGCCAATCTCCGGTTCCAGTTAGCACAAATACATCTAGCCGAGTGCTTACCAGCCCTGCGATTCGTCGACGTGCTCAAGAATCCGATGTCGATTTATCATTAGTATCTGGAAGTGGTCCAGCGGGCAGAATCCGCCATGCAGATCTAGATGCTTTCCTTGCAACAGGGGGCTTGATGTCTGGAGCTGCACCTACAAATTACTCATCCAGAAGAACTGGAATTACCGAAATCAAAATTGTCGGCTTGCGCCGTAAAATTGCCGAACAAATGGTTGTCTCAAAATTCTCGATCCCTCATTATTCCTACTTTGAAGAAATCGACATTACAGAATTGGAAGAATTACGCCAATTCCTCAATTCTACTCGCTCAGAAGGCCAACCAAAATTGACATATTTGCCTTTCATGATGTTGGCATTAGCCAAAATTATGCCAAATCATCAGGAGTGCAATGCAACTTATGATGAGGCCGCAAATACTGTCACTCAATTCGAAGCGGTTCATTTGGGCATTGCTACTCAAACCAATAGAGGCTTGTTTGTTCCCGTCGTAAAACACGTTGAAGCGATGGATGTTTGGGGTGCTGCAGCTGAGATGCAGCGGGTTTCTAGTGCTGCAAGAAATGGAACCGCTAATCTCGATGATCTCAGCGGTTCAACCTTCACTATTACGAGCCTTGGCAGGGATGGTGGATTAGGCGCGACACCGATCATCAACCATCCTGAAGTTTCAATACTCGGCGTCCATAAAGCTCGCGAAATGCCAGTTGTTCGAAATGACAAAATTGAAATTCGCCGAATCATGAATATTTCCAGCTCTTTTGATCATCGAATCGTCGATGGTGCGAACGGTGCTGCATTGATTCAATCGATGAAAAAATTACTCGAGCACCCAGCTCTAATTTTCATGTGAGGTGATAATATGTCAGCAAATAGAAAATGTCGCGTATTGGTTGTGGGGGCAGGCCCAGGTGGCTATGTTGCTGCAATTAGGGCAGCACAATTAGGTATGGATACAATCATAGTTGAATCTGATAAAACCGGCGGAACATGCCTTATCCGAGGGTGTATCCCGAGTAAAGCCATTATACATGCAGCAGAGCGTTTTGAGAATCTTGGGAAGCATTCATCTGAAGTTGGACACATGGGGATTTCAATAACTGGAGATACAGATATCGACATGGCGGCTTTAGTCGATTGGAAAGATTCTATAGTCAACCGTTTGAACAAAGGTGTTGAGTCACTTCTGAAAGCATCTGGTGCTGAATTAATCAAAGGCTGGGCGACATTTTCCAGTGCAAAACAATGCATCGTTGAAACCTCTGATGGCTCTATCACAATCGATGCAGATAACGTCATTATCGCAACTGGATCGAGTCATATAGACTTACCATTCATGCCTTGCGACGAGGAATTTATAATCTCATCAACCGGTGCTCTCGACCTACAGAAATTGCCTAAGAAAGTTGCCGTAATTGGCGGTGGATATATCGGCTTAGAATTAGGTTGTGCTCTATCAAGATTAGGATCTGAAGTCACTGTAATCGAAGGCATGGATTCAATTCTAGCAATAATGGACAAAGAAATTCGTCGACCTGTGGAAATTTGGCTAAAGAAACACAAGGTAGTAGTTCACACACAAGCGATGGCGAAAGGTGCCGTTGTGAAAGGCAAAGGCGTATCTCGAAAAGTACACATGACCTTTGAGAAAAACGATGAGGAACAAACGATAGTTGTCGACAAGGTACTCGTTACCGTGGGTCGGCGCCCGAATACCAAAGGTTGGGGTTTAGAAAACATGGGTGTCAGAATGGATTCCTCTGGCCGATTCATAAGAATCGATGATAAATGTCAAACCTCAGTCCCTGGAATCTATGCAATTGGAGATGTAGCTGGCGACCCAATGCTCGCTCACAAGGCGAGCGCCCAGGGTGAATTGGTCGCCGAAGTTATTTCTGGTGAAAAACGGTCCTTCGATAAAGTAGCGATTCCTGCAATCATTTTCACAGAACCAGAAATCGTCTCGGTTGGCCTTTCTCCAAATGAAGCCAAAGAGGCCGGTGAAGAAATTATTACTGGGAAGTTTCCACTCGCTGCAAACGGCCGAGCATTAACACTTGAAGCCGAGAAAACGATGGGGTTCATTCGTGTCACAGCGCGAAAATCTGATCATGTAATCCTCGGCATACAAGCCGTTGGCAGCCACATTGCTGAGCTCCATGGAGAATTCATTCTCGCTCTTGAAATGGGTGCACTGCTCGAAGATATTGCAGACACAGTTCACGCTCATCCAACAATGACTGAATCCTTCCACGAAGGGGTTCTGAGGACGCTCGGACATGCGATTCACATATCTTGAGACTGATTATTATGAGACCACTCAGAATACTTAGAGCGGGTGTTGAGGAACATGAAATCATTTCTGAAACGATGCGAAGAATGCAACAACAACGCATCGACAACGAGATTCCAGATACACTAATTCTCGTCGAACACCCAGAGATAGTCACCATCGGCCCAAAAGCGATTAGAGATGGTGTGAATGTAGATGGATACCCCACATCAGTTGTTGACCGAGGGGGAGGAATGACCTATCATGGCAAAGGACAATTGGTTGGTTACCCAATTATCAAATGGGAAAATGATGAGCAATCAGTTCGAGGCATTATCAATAAAATCGAAAATTGGATGATGGCTGCATTCGAAGATTGTGGGATAGATGGTTATCGCGATGAGAGGATGATGGGAGTTTGGCTGGGTGGATACAAAGTCGCCTCGATTGGACTCGCGTTCAAACACTGGGTTAGCAGACACGGCTTTGCCATCAATTACAACATCCCTGCAAATCGAATCGAATCATTACCATGTTGCGGATTGAATACAGGGATGACAACATCTCTTTCTCGGCTTGGCCATTCACATGACCTTGAAGGTCGAATTATTGATCGCATTCGACTCGAAGAGGCCTTACTAGTTACCTGCGAGCAATACCTCAATCGCTCCCCAATGATTCCGATAGATTGGAATGCTGAGTTGAATATACAAGGGATGTGACTAATTGAGCACCCGACCACGAAGAAGTGAATATGCAAAATATTGGGGACTTGACCCTAATATCACATTTCTAAACCACGGTTCATTTGGTGCCTGTCCTACTGAAGTTTTAGAATACCAATCAAAATTACGATTGCAAATAGAAAAGGATCCAGTTCGGTTTTTTGAATATGAATGTCTGCCATTATGGCACGATGCCATCGAGTCTCTATCAGGATTCATAAACGCAAATCCAGAAGGGATGACATTTCAAAACAATGCAACTGCGGGTGTAAATTCAGTCCTTCGAAGTTTGAAATTCGAACGAGGAGACGAAATAATCGTTCCAAATCACGCCTACCAAGCCTGTTGGAATGCTATAGAATTCACCGCGAAACGATGGGGTGCAAAAGTTATCGTCGTCGACATTCCATTCATTGTCGAAGAAGATGACCAAATAATTGAATTGATTTTGACAGCAATCACCGAACGAACGAAATTAGCATTAATTGATACTGTCACAAGCCCAACTGGAATGAGAATGCCATTTGAGCGGCTAGTAACTGAAATTCAAGGCCGAGGTGTCGATGTGCTCCTCGATGCAGCCCACGGCCCAGGAATAGTCCCCTTAAATCTCGAGAAACTCGATGTAGCATACATGACAGGAAATTGCCACAAATGGCTCTGTACACCGAAAGGTTCAGCATTCTTACACATCAGAGAAGACCGGAAATTACTGATTAAACCACTAAACATTAGTCACGGTTATTCGGCTGACCTAAATGCTCAAGAAAAATTCAGGTTCGAATTTGATTGGACTGGAACCCAAGACCCTACGCCTTGGTTGTGCATTCCAAAAGCCATCGAATCACTCGGCTCTAAAGTCGCTGGAGGTTGGCCAGAGATTCTTGAAAGAAATCAAAAACTCGCAATCTATGGTAGAAAATTGATGTGTGAGGCACTTGGAAGTGAGCCATCAATCCCAGAATCGATGGTGACTTCTTTGGCGGCAGCTGAAATTAGTTCAAAGATGAAAACGAAAGATGAAAATCTCCAATTCGACCCTCTACATACATCATTGTTTGAAGATTACGGAATACAAATTCCAGTTTGGCATTGGCCTCATCATAACACTCGCTACATCCGATTATCTGCCGCATTATATAACGGAGAAGAGGAATATCAGTATCTTGCTAAGGCACTCAAAGAGAGCCTTTGAACAATAACAATCATTGAAGTCCACCTGTTGAGAGGAACCATCATGCCAGAAGTTGTCGTTGCCATTACCGGCGCATCCGGAGCCAGATATGGTGTCCGCCTAGTCGAGACATTAATTGAAGCTGGTTGGCAAATACGACTTATTGTTACCGGAGCTGGTGCAATAAATTTAGACTTAGAATGCCAATTAACACCTGATGATTTAGGTGAAATTGAAGGTGTTACACTAGAAGAAAATGATAATCTGGCGGCACGCTCCGCTTCAGGTTCAGCAAAAATCGATGCTTGTGTTGTCTGTCCTGCATCTGGCACTACAATAGGGAAAATTGCAGCTGGAATTTCGGACAACCTCGCTACCCGGAGTGCATTGGTTGCGTTGAAAGAAAGAAGAAAATTAATCCTAGTTCCACGCGAAACACCCTATGCCACTCCGCATCTTGAAGCGATGGCAAAAATGTCAGCGTGGGGAGTCGTAATTCTACCTGCAAGCCCAGGATTTTATCATAATCCAACGACGATTGAAGAGATTGTCGATTTCGTCGTAGCGAGAATTCTCGACCAAATGGGAGTTGAACACACTGTTGGAAAAAGGTGGTCAGGGGATGAGATCTGATGACCGATAATGAAAATCGAGCTGAGGAAACTACTGAAAATTTAAAATTTCAAACGATTATTTCTCAGATTTTTTCATTGCCTGTTCCCGTACTCGCAGTAACTGTATTATTACTCCTCGCGAGTACGGCAGGAACTGTACTTTATGCGGATGAAATCTCAAGATGGATAAAAGGAGAACCAGATTACAAATTAATTGAGTTCGATTCGGGAGAAGCGAGAGGGTATGCCCAATCCTTAGTAGATCTCGGGCACCCAGAGTGGACTGGTCGAATGTCTGGAACCGCTCAAGAAACTGCAACTGCGGAATTCATCCGAGAAAATTTCTCGAAAATGGGGTTAGATACGACCCTGGAAGAATTTGATGTCCCGATGTTCGTAATCGGTGATACTCCACGATTATCGATTTGTACACCTGGCACAATTGGCTTCATTCCAGGTGGGGCACCTTGCTCGAGTGCAGATTTCAATCGTGACGAAACTGAATTTACACACCGTGAAGATTTCGTTTTGCAAGGTTATTCCGGCTCAACGAATATCCGATACCAAGAAAATATGGATGTTTATGATTTAGGTAATGGTAGTGAAGAAGCAGATTGGGAATCAGTTAACGGCGCTGTCGCCCTAGTTCATATGGTATCGGAGACTGAATCAAATACAGTGTTATTTGAACGAGCAGGGATGGCCGGACTAGAGGGATTAATACTTATCAATGAACGTCAAAACTGTGATGAACTTGTCTCTGATGATTGTGTACCATATTTCAAATCAGTTTCGATTTCATCACTATCTCAAATTCCAGAAAATCTCGGATTCATCATGGTCTCGAAATCGGTAGGTCAAACTCTTGTCAATGAATTGGTTAATGGTGAAGCGAGGATATCATTTTTCACCGATGTTGTCAATACTGGTGAAGCGACGATATATGTTCCATGTGGAATTATCGAAGGAAAGTCAGAATCGCTAATCATCATTGGTGCACATCATGATACGGTTTACAATGGACCGGGAGCGGTTGACGATACATCAGGGACATCTACCGTAATGGAAATTGCAAGACAATTCGGGCTAATGGAAAGAGAACTTGGTAAACCCACGCATACAATTTACTTCTGTACTTGGGGTGGCGAAGAAGAAGGGCTATTTGGCTCATCAGAATGGGTTTCAAAACATCAGAGCAGGTTACATGAAAATTTACGATTATATGTTAATTTAGATATGAATCATGTCGATTCAGAAAGAAATGATGGAGTTACTTTATTTGGAAATTCGAAGGCAGATGTTGAGTTAATATCAGGGATAACTAAAGTTTTCAAACGAGAAAATCAAGAACTGGCAAATTCTTATGAAATAAGGATTAATAAATTGTCCAGCGATGATATGCCATACAATTCTGATCATGCGCCTTTCGTTTATGAAATCGACCCACAGGAAGCCGATGGAAAGGACTACGGAAGAGCTGTTGTATGTTATGGATCAGGTTCCGCTGAGTACCACACATATCTCGATGGCATGGATAGATTCAATGAAGAAAGCCTAGCAGTTTCCGGAATTATTTATGGCAGTCTTGTCAGATATCTCGCTTGGGGCGAGAAATAATTTTGACTAAATTTACATTTGCTCTGGCGATTCTATTCCCAATAGTTCGAGACCAGTATTGAGAATTCTAGCTGTTAAATCGCAGAGAGCCAATCGACTGAGTTTTACTGATTCTTCTTCAGCAATTAACACATGGCAATTTTCGTAAAATGCTGCGAAAGATTGAGCGAGTGAATGAAGGTAAGTCGCCAATCTATGTGGAAGGTATTTCTCACATGAATCATCGAGTGCTTCTGCAAACCCAATGATGCTTCGACCGAGTGCAAGTTCGCTCGGCTCAACTAGATTGATTACAGATTCTCGAGTTGATTCTCTTTTAATTCCTGATTTCTTGAAAATTGAACAAATTCTCGCGTGAGCATATTGCAAATATGGAGAAGTATTTCCTTCAAAAGATAGCATTTCATCCCAATCAAAGGTGTAATCTTTGGTTCTATCTGAAGATAAATCTGAATATTTAACCGCGCCGATTCCAATCATTCTAGCAATCTTGGCACGCTCTGATTCAGTTAATTCTTGATTTTTCTCAGCAATTACAGCATCAGCACGCAAAACAGCCTCATCGAGTAAATCTTTCAAACTGATAGCAAGACCGCCTCGGCTAGCTAATTTTTTCCCATCGGTGCCAAGTACCATACCAAATGGAATGTGTACTGCCCGAACTGATTCGTCCATGAATCCAGCGTTTCTAGCCACTTCGAAAACCATAGCAAAATGCTGCTTCTGCTCCTGACCAACGACATAAAGGAACTCTGAACTACCAATATTTTCGACACGGTCAATTATACAGGCCAAATCAGTTGTAGCATAATTAAAGCCGCCATCTCCTTTACGAATAATCAGAGGTAAAGGCTCACCTTCACGATTCACCCAACCCTCTGGGAAAACAACTTCCGCACCTTGACTAAACTCTAGTAAATTTGCTTGCTCGAGACGAGCAACAACTTCAGGAAGAAGTATTTCGTACTTCGATTCACCTGCCAAATCTTGATCGGTTAGCAAAACGCCTAATTTTTGGTATACATCGTTGAAATGGACTAGTGAAATATCTACGAGTTGTTGCCATAATTCTAGCGTATATTCATCACCGGATTGTAATTTAACAACACGATTTCTTGATTTTTTAGCAAAATCTTGATCCTCGTCAAATTTTAAGCGGGCTTGCTTGTAAAATGACTCGAGATCAATATCTTCGACAGCAACCGATTCCAATTCGAGATAATGCTCGATAAGCATTCCGAACGGCGTCCCCCAATCTCCGATGTGGTTTTCGGGAACTACATGATGGCCTTTGTAAGTTAACATTCGATTTAGAGCATCACCGATGACAGTTGATCGGAGATGTCCTACATGCATTGTTTTAGCAACGTTAGGTGAAGAATAATCTATGACGATGATTCGTTGTTTTTCGATGTTGACTCCGAATTTGTCATCTGATGCGACATTGGCAACTGCATTTTCTAGCCAATTTTGAGTGGCGGTAAAATTGAGAAATCCGTTTATCGAATCAACTTCAGCAATCGATGAAATCTTGTCACGGCAGGAAACTGAAATTTCTTCGGCGATGGCGACCGGGGATTTTTTCAGAACTCTTGCAAGTGAATGGCATGGCATGGCCACATCACCGTGAGTGGTGTCCGTAGCTAGGGTGAGAAGAGGGGACCAATCCGATTTGTCGATGCCCAAATCATCCATAACTTCAGCCAAATTTTGACGGATTGATGTGACAATGTCTCTCATACCACTACCTCAAGTCCATGCATATCTCAACATAGCAGCGATTCCGCCGAAGGAGCCATAAAGCGTATCACCTTCTTCAGTATCGAGAGAAATTAGTATTACTTTCGCAGAAGTATGGCCAGCTAAAGTACTCAATTCATCAATTAAATCCAGGGTTTTCTCGGGGTTTTCACGAATATCATCAGTTCCACATTCGGGACAACTTGGAATTTCCGTACGCTTGTTCTGTGTGGTTTCCCAACTATGGGAACAACGTCGACAACCCCATGTCACACGCCGCTTATTGAGTCCTTCAGAAAGAAGAAGCGTTGCAACCGCTCCTTGATCAAGCGCAGCTCGTACCATCATTTCGCCATAAGTTGCTTTGGGATGTGCTTGCATTACTTCTCTAAGGAAACCATCAACTAAATTGCGCTCGGCATCGAGTTCAATCTGGTCCATTAATCCACCCGCTCGTTGAACTAATTCTCGCAACCCAGAATCATTTGAATAACCTACATCGAAATGTGGCTCACGAATTAGTTTACGAATTTCATGGTGAAAATAATCATTTTTCACTACGAAATCCTTTGTCGCACCGGGACCACCGATGATGATTCCTTTCAGATCCTCAATCATCGGCAACCAATATGCACAGGCACGCTCTGCAGATTTTTTGAAGAAATTATGAGCTGCTTCTTCAATTAGCCGCTCAAATCTTTGAGCTGACTGACCACCTCTGCCGTGCTTTGAAGGAACTTGGGACGTAATGTGTTCTTGACAATGCAGACGTTTGCCAGAAGCCAGCCCGTATGTTGACTCGGAACGGTCTATTACGAATAGACCATATGCTGTTCTATCGATTAGCATATCTTCAAGCTGGCTGGCTTCAAAGGTAGAATCACATCGGTATCGGAATGATGTGAACGGCTCAGGTGGATCATCGACAACGATACTAACCAAGCGGGTTTTGTTATTTCCAACAATCACATGACCTACGAAAAGTGCAATGCCTCGATCACCCGGAGTTTTGTATCGATTTAGTGTTGAAATCGCTGATTCAATTGCATCAGTCACATGTTTTTTAGTAGATTTCGATTTGATATTAGCGGCCTGACCAGCCTCTTGAGATAATTGCTGGCGCACATCATGTATCATTCTCTCAGGAGGAATAATTACAGTTACTAATTCGGTACCCATACCACGCATATTCCGAACCTCTTCGAGTATCTTCCTCATACGTAATTTACGCTGCTGAACCTCCAAGTCATCAGACATACTGTACCCTCCTGCTAATTGCCATTGAATACGGCATTTCAACCCTTCATCCCAGACATAGCGTAGGCATTGATAGGTAGTAGGCACGCCCAGTGTTCGATGGTCTGCATAGTCATCGCCCTTGGTGGCAGTTTACTTCGCCCAGAAGTCGATAATCGCCACACTTGGTTAGAGGAACTAATCATCATTATTCGCGATAGGGTTTCTGCTGGTGATAGGATTGGCTTGGTTATCGGCGGCGGTGCTCCTGCTAGAGAAGGAATTGACCTAGCCCGACCATTGATTGATGATGTACATCACCTCGACAAAATTGGAATTGCAGCGACTCGATTGAATGCAACAATTGTCCGCGAAGTACTCTCCGATGCCGGAGTTTCCGTATCAGGAACAATCCCCCGAAGAGTCGATGAAGCCGTTCAACTTCTCGAATCTCGTCCAGTTGTCGTGATGGGGGGGACCACTCCCGGCCACACTACCGATGCAGTCGCGATTAGATTTGCCATCGCTGCTAGTGCGAATCGATGCATTATCGCGACGAATGTCGCAAAAGTTTACTCAGAGGATCCAAGAAACAACCCAAATGCAAATGCATTTGATAAATTAACGCACGATGAATTGCAAGATATCGTTGGCCCGGACAAGCATACCATAGCAGGGAGGTCATCAGTAGTGGGTCCGGTAGGTGTTGGAGAGGCTAATCGAGCAAACATGGCCCTAAATATTCTCGATGGCCGTGAAACCAATTTAATCAAGGCAGCACTTGAGGGAAATGATTTTCAAGGCACGATAATTTTTACGGAGAGAGTGTGATGAGTAAGGCTGACAGGTACTCAAAGATGGCAACCAGAACTGCCAATCAAGCGAGAGAAGCCGCTGCGAATGCTAAAGATCGTCAAAAATATCAACGAATAATTCAAGGCATGAATATAGAATCCCACAGACATTGTGTAATCTGTTGGGCACCTATTCCAATCAAAAGTGAACCCGCAGTTTGTGCGAATAACGATTGTGTAGAGAGTCAAACGAAAAAAGAATCATCAAGAAAACGCCTGACAATAATGATGTATTTATTCCCTGGAATCGCTATTCTTCTATTCATGATTCAACTAGCAGGAGCGTCAGGTTGAACCGTAACAACCTCTGGATGTGATTTGGATGATGGTCAGACTACTTTCGGTTCTACCAGGAATTGTTGGAATTATTTGTGTTATTCTCCTACTCGGTAGTTTAGTTGGAGTTGGATTGGGTGAAGAGCGATCGACTGTCCCTATGGTCCCTTGTCTGGATGATGATCTAGACGGTTGCTTAGTCGGTATGACACCTGAAATTCAACCACCGATGATTTTCATATTACTAGATATTCAATTGACTTTTGAATGGGAGAAATATGAGGAATCATGGATTGGAGTAGTACCCTCGTCCTCTGCAGTAAATTGCCCGCCTCATGATAATGGATTAACCGATTGTACAGCCGAGGATTTCACTTTCGTCGCTGGTGGAGATAGTATTACGGATGGAAAATTCACATGGGACATGGGCACCGAAGATTATAGATTTGTTAGTGGGGGGCGAGAAGGAACAGATCTTGACGATCAATTGACCTATATTTCAACCGAGGTGAGTTTTAATCCTATTATCGAAATTATGCTCGGCTTAGTTTCATTTTTGCTCTTAGTTGGAGCCGGAGAAATGGCGTTTCCTTTGAAGAAACTCTGGAATAAGTTTAGAGACGCTTGAGTGAAGTTTCTATCGCTTGATTGAAAAACAAGAGAGTACTCGCCAATTCATGAGCAACGCATGTACAAATTGTGGTTCACCTGTCGATATTGGTGGATTGACAAAATCATATGGTGGATACGATGTATACTGTACAATATGTGGCCACACATTCCACGTTGATTAATTCAATCAAAATCACTACGTTTGCGAATTTCACCAGGAGTTCCTAATGGCTCTAGTTCGGTTTCTTGAACATGCCAATTCTCAGGTAATTTAAGTGGGTCTTCGATATTATCGGCTCCAATAATTTCAATTAATTCAGCGCGGAGTTCTTCGACTCCCTGTCCGTTGATGATGCTTACCAACCTCTCAGCATCATCTGGTGTTTCATCTAAAAGATCCGCCTTTGAATGTACAATAACAATCGGGCGTTCTGTGACTAATTCTCTCACTTCGTTGAGTAGGGAAATTTGCTCTTCGATTTGAGTCCCCCCCGATCCGGATGCATCGATAAGGAAAATTAGCACATCTCCTATGTGTTCCAAAGCTGCAATTGCTTGCATTTCGATAGCATTACGCTCGCCCATCGGCCGGTCGAGCAGCCCTGGTGTGTCGACGATTTGGTAAGCTCGTCGACGGTGTTCAAAATGACCTAAATGCAATTGTTTAGTCGTAAATGGATACGCTGCAATTTCAGGATCACCAGTCGATAATGCAGAAATTAATGCTGACTTTCCAACATTGGGCGAGCCTGCAACTACAATAATTGGTTCTGCTGAATCGACTGCTGGTAATTTACGAAGAATATCTCTCGCTTCGCCTAGCCAAATGATTTGGCTAGAAACCTGATCTAAAATCGATACCATTCTTCCATAGGCATGTCTGCGAGCCTGATGGAATCCATCGATATCACGCAAGCGAAGAATATTCTGCTGAGATTCTCCAGATATTTTTCGAACCCGCTCAGCAGCCCAATGTATGGTCCCGAGGCTTTTACGATACTCGTCGTTGCCGACCGCAGCATCAATCAAAGCTTGATCGAATTCAGAAAGAGAATTGAGGCTTGGCCACTTATCTACCCAATTCAATAGTGTTGTATCGATGACATCAGCAGAGGCTTGGACCATACGAGTCATCTGCTTTCTAACCCGATGATATTTGTCAGGATCTTCTACGAGGTCGGCTTGTTTTGAAGCCTTACGAAAAGCTTTGTCAATAATTTCTTGAGGGTAAAGAACTGTTGGAATTCGCCTCCACTCAACAACTCCCATCGTATTCCCTCACCCTGTCGCCACGACCATCCCACTTCAATTCAACAGTATGAGAGAATATTATGAATTGATATACTTCGACCCGTTTCCTTTTCTATGACTTCGTTAACCGACCCCCATGGTTGGCGAGCGTCGTGGAAAGAGAGTTGGAGACTTGCCCGATTGGGCTAGGGGTATTCACGAGACATATGGATCCCCTGAATTATCAAAACTAAAAGACATTTATCACGGTCCACTAATCGGTCGAAAATCAGGATTAAGGAAGGATGATTTGATTGAGATTTTGCTGGATGTACGAGCCCTTCCAGAAGATAGCGATCCTTGGGCTCGGGGAATGTTAATCGGAACTTCTCGAAATGTTGTCGAAATTCTTGATGAAAGCGGCCAATTTCGCTCCATTGCACGAGATGTCATCGTAGAATTAAGATTGATCACTCACCTGAGGGCGCCTTATATCGAAGACAGGGAATTGCTTACTTTCGAAAAAGAGGACATGCGCCGCCGCTCAAATCTTCACGAAGAAGCTGAGCGGCAAGCTGATGGGAATGACGATAGCCACGTATGGGATTGAAATGACTGAAGACCTCGACACTTGCGATTTATCGTCTAAAGTCTGTATTCCTTGTAGAGGCGGTGTACCTCCACTGACAGATAATGAAATGAGTAAACTAATAGTGAGTTTAGATGAAAATTGGAAAATTATCGACAGTCATCATCTGGAAAGGATTTGGAAATTTGAAAATTTCAAGCAAGCATTAGATTTCACCAACAGTGCTGGAGAAATTTGTGAGGAACAAAATCATCATGCTGATTTTGAACTAGGATGGGGTAGAGCTTTAGCAAAAATTTACACTCACAAAATCAATGGCCTAGTAGAATCAGATTTCATCCTTGCTTCTAAATTTGATAAGATTTGAGGTTTTTTGATGACACAAATTAAGAAACACATTTTTGTTTGCACAAATCAGCGTGATCCGTTGAAAGCAAGGGAATGCTGTGCAGAAAAAAATTCACTGGAAATCATGACTCGTCTCAAAAGAGCGGTTCGTGCATCTGGAATAAATGACGTGCGAGTGAACAAATCGGGTTGTTTGGATCAGTGTGAAAATGGCGTGTCGTGTGTAGTTTATCCACAAGGGATTTGGTACACCATACCCGATGATGAAGATGCAATTTCTGATATTGTAGAACACTTAGCAGATGGAAGGGTTGCTGAAAAATATTTGATGGTGAATGAATGAAAAAAGTGGTATATACAAAAATTGGTGGACCGTATTCTATAGAAATTCATGATTTTGAACCTGTAGGATTAAAACCCAATGAAGTAATGGTGAAAGTTCATCGAGCAGGGATTAATTTTGCTGATTTAATGATGAGACAAGGACTCTACGGTTCCAACCCTGATTTTCCATTTACCCCAGGATACGAGGTTAGTGGCGAAATCATAGAACTTGGAGAAGGAGTAGAAAGATTAGAAGTAGGACAGAGGGTCATAGTAATGACAGGTTTTGGTGGATATTCAGAACAAGTGGTGGCATCTACAAATAGAGTGATACCTATTCCTAATTCAATAAGTTACGATGCTGCAGCCACACTTGGCGTCACTTACGGAACAGCGTATCACATGCTCGCCCACCTCGGTAACATGAGTGAGGGAGAATCAGTCCTCATCCATCATGCCGCAGGAGGAGTGGGAACTGCTGCAGTCCAAATTTGCCAAGCATATGGAGTGACAAATATTATTGGGACCGCTAGTTCATCAAAGAAAGAATTTGTAGAGAGCCTTGGAATGCGCTTCGTGGATAGAGATTCTGAGGACTTCGTAAGAGTATGCAAAGATGCGACTGATGGTAAAGGAGTTCACCATGCTTTAGATCCGGTTGGAGGGAAACATCTGATGAGGTCATACAAGGCTCTGAGAAACGGAGGGAAACTCTACTCTTTTGGAGCTTCGGCAGCAGTTTCAGGCCCTAAAAGAAATTACTTTTCAGCATTTAATATGTGGCGCAGCACCCCTAAATTTAATCCTTTAATTATGATGAAATCGAACAAAGCAATATTTGGAGTACATATGGGTAAAATGGATGATTCTGCTGTCTTTGAAACCCATATGATGGAATTAGCGAAGATGCTTCAGCAAGGGAAAATAGAGCCAATCATAGATAGTGTCTGGAGATTCGAACAAGTTGCAGATGCTCAACAGCACATGCATGATCGCAAGAATCGAGGAAAGGTACTCCTCGATTTCTCGTGATTCACAGACCCTCAGGAACCAACATTGCGAGAATATCGGCGTTGCAGGCGAATTCGATGTCATCCGGGAGGTGGATTCCTCCTGCTCCCTAAGAAGCGCTGACCGCATCTCCGATTACATTGTAATGATCGCTTTCGATTACTGCATTCATAGTTTCTAAATCCGGCCATACACTAACTGCGATGACCCTTTCACCATCTGCGGCTAACGCCCCTCTCAAACATCCATTCTGTAATGCAAATTCAAGGAAGTTATCTTTCCAAGTTTTTGCCATTTCTTCAGTTACTTCATTCCCTCTAGTATTTACAACCCAGTATCTTGCTATTGGCATGAATTACTATCGACACAATTGAATATAACTATTCCTAAGAGAAAATCTACTGGTAAATGAGATTCACTTAATGAATAAATTTACTTCAGTTGGTTTCCATCACAATCGTACCGGGCGAGTTGCGCCGCAAGCTTGGCATTTCAGTAAAGTAGTTCTATCATCTTTGATAAATCTTGTATCAGGAGCCCTACATTGGTTACAAAGAATGTAAGTTTTCACGTATAAAACGATCTTTTCTTTGATTCTCTTAGGTGGCACACGCCCTTTTAATAATACACGAACTTGCTCGCGATTACCCGAGGTTCCCAGTTCATTAATCAGAAATTGATAAACATG
Organism: Candidatus Poseidoniales archaeon; assembly: GCA_012960975.1. Taxonomy (GTDB): domain Archaea; phylum Thermoplasmatota; class Poseidoniia; order Poseidoniales; family Thalassarchaeaceae; genus MGIIb-O2. Next base: position 92,089 of record DUAE01000059.1, on the reverse strand, counting down.
GTTTGCATCACGATCCATCGCATCTACGATAGTTGAAAAATTTCTCAGAATCGTTTGATTTCCTTCAATCAAAATCTCTGGTTCAGGCATCGTCCAGCGTGAACGTTCGCTAATATTCTTAGGAATTCGCTCGCGAGCGCGCTCCAACAACGACTCGTATTCGAAGTCTACCATCAACCATCCGAGCCGAGTTCCCTTTTTCACCTCACCGGAACTAAAGCGCTCAATACCAATCGTCAAATGCTTATTCGACCAGCACTCGATATGGATGAAGCTGTGGAGGTGAAAATTGCCCGAACTCATAAAGACGCCCGACTTCCAACGAAAGGTAGTGAATTCGCAGCTGGTTGGGATATTTACGCACTGGAAGACACCGAAGTGCTCTATCGTACTGCCACATTGGTTCGTACCGGCTTACATGTCGCAATTCCTATCGGTTACGAAGGTCAAGTGCGAGCACGTTCCTCACTCGGTAAAAAAGGATTAATTCCACCGCATGGAATCGGCACTATAGATGCCGATTACCGCGGAGAATTATTTGTCATGATGACGTGGATTGGAAAGGGTGATTCATATGTAATTTCAGCTGGCGAAAGAATTGCACAAATATTGATTACACCAATTCCTCGCTCGGAATTTATTGAAGTTAAATTTGATGATTTAGGGGAAACTGAGCGAGGTGAAGGCGGTTTCGGCTCAACAGGCCGATTTTGAACTGCCTCAATAAAATCATTCAAAGAATGGCTCTATACGATAATTGATTCCCGATGGCTTGATAGATGTTGAATAATGGGAGTTAAACAATGCCACTGAGCGTTGATGAACTCCGAGCCAAAGTTGAGGCTTACAGAAGTAATGGCTTGAACACTCAACAAATCGCCGATGAACTCTCCCTTTCACAAACCACAATTCAATGGTTATCCTCGAGCAGCATCTCTACTGATGACCACCCAACCGACGTTCAAGTCGGGTGGAGATCGATTGCAGTTCGAGCCAGTCGAATTGAAGCAATTTCATACATTTTCGTCGACATTATCTATGAAGAACTCAATGCAGAAGTCGACGCTATAGTCGGCATTAGCATTAATGGAATTCCATTCGCCCAAGCGATCGCAGGTCAGATGGACCTCGATTTATCGATAAGCCGAAGTATCAATGAGGAGGAAGGTGCACATGTTTCCGAAATCTTCGCAAATGTTTCAGGAAAACGCGTCGTCGTCGTCGATGACGTCGTCTCATCCGGGACCACTCTGAAAAAAACCATTCAAAACCTTCGAAAAGCCGGCGCTGATGTCCAACTATGCCTGGTTTTAGCAAATAAATCTGAGGCAAATGCACTCGAAGGTGTGCCACTACGCGGCTTGGTTCGAGTCGTGACTGTTTGAGGGAAACATATGCATTGGGCGGATTTTACCGCACAGCGCCTACAAAAGGAACGTGGAAATAATCAAATTTTATGCTCAGGAATTACTCCATCAGGCGAGATACATCTTGGTAATTTACGTGAAATTCTCACTGCAGAAATGATTCATAGAGCCTGCCTAGATCTCGAACTAAATTCCAGATATATTTTTATCGTTGATTCCATGGACCCACTTCGTCGAATCTATCCATTTCTTTCTGACGAATATCAGAAATATATCGGCTGCCCTCTCGCCTATATTCCAGCTCCAGATAAAGATGGACAGCCCGATTCATCATTAGGCAGTTATTCTGATTATTTCCTTTCTCCCTTCCTCGATGCCCTTCAACAAATCGGGGTTCAACCAGAAATAATCATGAATCATCAATCCTACGAAAACGGGGAATTTGCTAAAAAAATTGATGGGGCAATCAAACATATGACAGAAATTCGTGAAATTATTGAAACCATTTCAGGTCGCGAATTATCAGATAATTGGTTTCCATACAATCCGATTGGATCTGACGGTAGTATGGATGGGGTCATAGTCACAGGTTATGAGTATCCATATGTTTCATGGACTGACCGACATGATATTTCTGGCCGTTCAGATATTCGCAAGAGTGAAGGAAAATTACCTTGGAGAATTGATTGGGCTGCTCGTTGGGGTTTTCATGGAATCACCTGCGAGCCTGCGGGCAAAGATCACGGCTCAGCAGGTGGTTCTTTCGACACAGGAATCCCAATATGCCGATTGCTCGGATCCGAACCACCTGGAAAAATGGTTTACGAATGGATTCAACTGAAGGGTATGGGCCCGATGTCATCCTCATCTGGAAATACCATAGGTCCCATCGAGGCTTTAGGCCTCGTTCCACCAGAAATTATTCGATATCTCATCGCCGGTTCGAAAGTTAACAAGCATATCGATTTCGATACAGGAGGTGCCCTATTTACGATGGCGGATGAATATGAACGTCTTGTCGCAAATCCACCATCAGGAGATGCTGAAAAATTATCGAAACGCCAATTAATTGCCCGTGATACTAAACTTGGCGCTTTGAGGATGAGTCAAATCATTCATGGCACCGACCCAGCAGATTCAGTTGCAGGCGTTTCGTTTCGACATCTTTCAATGTTAGCTCAAATAAAATCTGATGATGAAGGAATTTGGAATTCCCTCAGGCAAAGCTCGCACATAGATGGTATGCCTAATCAAAATCTCATCAATCGGCTCGCCCGCATGAGAAATTGGATTGAAGGACCCCATTTTCCAACTGATGCTCAAATCATCATTCAATCGGCAATAACCGAAGAAGCCCGAGATAATCTCAGCACTGAACAAAACTCCTTCTTAAGTGAATTTCAGAAGCGAATTATCGATTATGAATGGAATGAATCATCGATAAATGAGTGTATTAGAGAATCAGCAGCAGCGGTAGAAATTGGTATGCGCCAAGCATATATGGCACTTTATTGGACGATTCTAGGGAAATACTTTGGTCCAAGAATCGCTGCATTAATGTCCGAAATCGACAAAGATGAAGTAATGGCGATTTTCTCAAATTGATCCGAATGTTAACAATCTAGGCTCTGGTATTCCAAGCCTCATTTCACCTATTGCAAGAACTTCCATGCGGGCTCCTGCCATCGTTGTTACGAATGGAATATTCAATTCTACTGCAAGGCGACGCATCATATTACCATCGAGAACTGCACCACCAGTATTTCTTGGCGTATTAATGATCAAATGGATTTTACCTTGTCTCATCAAATCAAGCGCATCAGGAGTTTTTCTTTCTGTAATTCTATAACAGGTCAGAACATCTAACCCCCCTTCATCACGCAAAATCTGAGCTGTCCCTCGAGTTGCGTAGAGTTGAAATCCTAATTCAGCTAATTCACGAGCTTGCTCTATAATTGCATGCTTATCTGCATCTTTTACTGTGATGTAAACACCGCCTTCTGTAGGAACTGGTGATTCGGTCGCAAGCCTCGCTTTCAGATAAGCTGCCGAGGCTCGCTCATGACTTCCCATGACTTCTCCGGTTGATTTCATTTCGGGCCCAGGAGCTGGATCAAGGCCTCTCAATTTTATGAAAGGAAATACCGGGGCTTTGACGCATACAGCTTCGTTTTGCGGCTCGGGCACTGACATATCAACCAATTTTTCGCCAAGTGCGAGCCGTGCCGCAATCCTTGCAAGTGGAACTCCAGTGGATTTAGCTACGAATGGGAAGGTGCGTGAACCCCTCGGGTTTACTTCAAGGACGTATAACGTCTCATCTCTGATTGCGAATTGAATGTTGAAACAACCTACTATACCTAATTCAAGTCCAATAATTCTCGTCCATTTTTCAACTTCTGATATTATAGATTGAGAAATTGTCTGAGGTGGAATGAAGCAGGTGGAATCTCCAGAATGAATACCCGCTTCCTCAAGATGCTCCATAATCGCACCAATCAAAACTTCATTGCCATCACAAACAGCATCGACATCTAATTCGATAGCATTCCCTAGATATTCATCGACGAGAAGTGGCCTTTCAGGCGATAAAAATGCATCTTGCATATACGCATCTAATTGACGATTTGAGGATAGGATTTCCATCCCCCTGCCACCTAAAACATATGAAGGACGAATTAAGACAGGATATCCGATTTCACGCACTGCAGCTCTGACACCATCGGGGGTAGTTGCTGTGGTTCCATTCGGCATGCGCAATCCATTTCGTTTTGCGAATGCCTCAAATCTTTCCCTGTCACTAGCTTCGTCGACGGCCTCTGGAGATGTTCCTTCCATCACTAAATCAAGACCTAAAGTTGAGAGATGAGGGAGATTTGCAGATAATGGCAATGCCAAATTTATCGCTGTTTGGCCACCAAATTGAAGCAGTATTCCATGCGCATCTTCTCTCAATAAAATTTCACTGACCGATTCTAATGTGAGCGGATCGAAATAGAGTCGGTCACTAGTATCGAAATCGGTTGAAACCGTTTCAGGATTATTATTGATGATAATCGCTTCATGCCCGAGATCTTGTATAGCACCCACTGCATGAACACAGCCATAATCGAACTCAATCCCTTGGCCGATACGAATCGGTCCACTTCCTATTACGACGATTCGTTGCTTGGATTTTGTTGCTAATTCTGGTACATAATCGATTCCAACAGAGGTGGAACCCCCTTCGTAAGTCGCATAATAATACGGGGTAATCGCAGCGAATTCTGCAGCGCAAGAATCTACCATTCGGAATCGTGGGTGAATGCTTAATTCGTGACGCCTTCGAGTGACTGCAATTTGATTATCCCCCTCTTGTAATGTGCTGATACCACCCGAAGGAAACCCTAGAAGTGCATCGGCGATATGAAGGTCACTGAATCCTAACCCTTTCCATTTTCGCATTTCCACCTCGGGGATATTCGAGGCGACTAGACCTACTTCACCAGCTGCACGAATTTCGGTTTCAATTGCAGCCATTTTCTCAAATCGATGAAGGAACCATCGCGTGACTCCCCCTGTTAAATCTCGAACATCGTCTATTGAATAACCGCGGCGGAAGGCTTCGAAAAGCGCACCCATTCTTCTATCGGTTGGAATTCTCAACCAATCTTCAAGCAGGGCTTCAGGTAATGCTTCAGATGCTCGCGCGTCCATTGTCTCACCACCAGAGGCATCGGCCATAGTTAGCGGACGAGGATGTGGCGCCCCATATTCGAGAGAAGCCCATGCTTTCAGGAATGCTTCCTCGAAGCATCGGCCAATCGCCATCACTTCACCGGTTGATTTCATCGAAGTTCCGATAGTGCGATCAGCTGTACGGAACTTATCGAATGGCCAGCGCGGAATTTTTACAACACAATAATCTAGTGTTGGCTCAAAAGCGGCAGTAGTTCCTTCTCCTGTAATTGGATTCGGCAATTCATCGAGAGTGTATCCGACCGCAATGAGTGCTGCCATTCTCGCGATTGGATATCCAGTCGCTTTACTCGCCAACGCAGAAGACCGAGATACACGAGGATTAACTTCTATAACTCTGAAATCACCGGTATTTTGGTCGACGGCGAATTGTACATTACATCCACCTTTGATATTCAGTCGTCGAATTAACTTCAACGCTGCATTTCGCAAACCCTGATGGTCACGGTCAGAGAGAGTTTGTTGCGGAGCCACAACGACCGACTCACCCGTGTGAACACCCATTGGGTCTAAATTTTCCATAGTGCAAACAATTATCGCATTATCTGCATTATCACGCATTACTTCGTATTCATGCTCCTGCCAGCCCAAAATACTCTCTTCAATCAAGACTTGACCTATTGCAGAATGCAGAATTCCTTGGCTGGCTATCTCGACCAATTCACCCATATTGAACGCGGTACCTCCTCCTAAACCACCCAAAGTAAAGGCTGGACGAATCAACAAAGGGAAACCTCCTAAGGATTCTGCAGAAGCAATTACTTCCTCTATCGAATCACAGGCAATTGCTTGGCAAACAGGTAGATCGATTTCTTCGCAAACCAGTTTGAACAAATTACGATCTTCAGCCTCATCAATGGCGGCTAGGTCGCAACCGATAAGCTCGACACCGAGCTCATCGAGCGAGCCGTCGTGAGCTAGAGCCATCGCGATATTGAGGGCTGTTTGACCACCCATTCCAGCGAGAATCGCATCGGGTTTCTCGATTTCTAGGATGCGTTTGACAACCTCTGGCAATAATGGTTCGATGTAAATTCTATCTGCCATTTCAGGATCATTTTGAATCGTGGCAGGATTAGAATTGATGAGGATTACCTCGTAACCATCAGCTCTGAGGGCACGGCAAGCTTGGCTTCCTGAGAAATCGAATTCAGCAGCTTGGCCGATTCTAATTGGCCCACTGCCAAGGATGACGATGCGCTCTAAATCATCTCTGCGAGGCATTAATTCTCACCTCTCATATATGCCTCGATACTTAGACCTAAAATATGTGCACTAACCATTGTAGAAAACCTATCAAAGAGCGGGGCTGCATCGTGTGGTCCGGGGCAAGCCTCCGGGTGAAATTGAACTGTAAAGGCTGATTTTCCAACTAAATCCAGTCCCTCTACTGTTTTGTCGTTAGCATTGATATAGCGGACGGTGAAATCGGATCCTAGAACGTTTTCAACCTGTTCTGAACAAGCCCCAGAAGGGTGAGGAGATAGCATACCTTGATTCGGATCTTCAACAGCAAAACCATGGTTTTGGCTGGTGATGTGAACTCTGCCATCCGCTAAATCAACAACTGGTTGGTTCGCTCCTCGATGACCATAGCGCAATTTGTAGGTTCTCAAACCTGCTGCGAGTCCCATCAATTGATGACCTAAACAAATTCCCATTACAGGTAAATCAGCCCGAACAGCAGCAGAGAGATTATTCCTTGCATTTGTCGCTGCACCACCATGAGCGGGATCACCTGGTCCATTCGAAGCGAAAAATGCATCAGGATTCCATTCAAGTATCTCGTCGAAAGTAATGGTTGCCGGGCACCAAACAACCTCAAATCTGCGGCATAATTCCCGTAAAATATTGTATTTAATGCCGCAATCAATGGTGGCTAAACGGGGCAGAGGCTTACCGTCCTCATCTTTCGCTCCTTCATTGATTAGAATCGCTTCTTTACAAGTCACTTCTGCAACTAAATCATCTGCATCAGGTGGAGTCATATTTGATAGGATTTCTAGCATCTCCAATTCTTTATCTGCCGGTCCAAAGACCGAAAGAACCGTGCCGTGTTCACGAACTCTTAGAGTTAAGGCACGGGTATCGACACTTTCGATTCCAGGGACTCCATGGGCTGCTAGAAGATCATGAACGCTTCCAATGGAATCCCGGTGGTCAGGAATACGCATTAGTTGACGACAGACCACACCGCGTGGCCAAACGCCTGCTGATTCTGAAGTGCCCGCGTGAATGCCGTAGTTTCCTAGAAGAGGCCAAGTAAAGGTTAGGATTTGACCTGCGAAGGAAGGGTCGGTCAAACTTTCTTGATATCCACACATTCCTGTAGTGAATACCAACTCGCCCTGTGCAATTGTTTCAGCACCGAATAATTTACCCGAAAATCTTGTCCCATCGGCTAAAAGAAGCAATCCGGGAGCAAAACTAGCAGGTTGATTTGCATTCGAATCAGACAGAATATCTGCTGCATCGGCGAATGAAGGAGGGTTTTCAACACCCGAAACGACAGCGCCGGGAATAAATCCCCGAGCCGGTGCCGTATCCGACATCAGCAATCCTGCCTGAGAACGCCTCTTAATCGTTGAGAAAGAAATCATTCCTCTTCAAGGTTGACTACACGTTTCCCTTCAGCATTCGGAATGACTCTAATTTCGCCACCTGAAAACCTATTTTCGTCATCGATTGGCCCAACCCAAGATTCGAGAAATATAGCTAAGGCTGCAACTTCTGAATGTGGTTGATTACCGACGGAAATATTGTGATTTGCCAATCTGTACACCTCTCCCGGCACTTTTGTTCCACCGACGACGACGACAGTTGGTCTATCGGTGGGAATTTTCGGTATCGCCTCTCTCCATGGCTCACCATACATTGTCAGATGAACAATAACTCCAGGTTCACCATCACCTGCATCTTTAGCAAACCGGCGTAGCCAAGAGAGGGGCTTTTCTTCGTGACGGCAAGCGAATTCTCCTCCAAACCTTGCTGACACCGAATTCCAAGTTTCAAGGGCAGAATGATCAACTTCACCCGCTAATAGAACCTCATCCGCCCCAAAGGCTCGAGCAGTTAGGCCAAGATGGCTCGTAATTCGCTTGTCCCGCTCGCGGCGATGACCAAGACGAAGAACGCTCAAATGAGGTAGATGGATAGGGTCCACGAGGCTCATGCGAGAGGCGGCTGTTCATCAGCCTGACCCTCGTAATCGTGTTCGGTTTGAACAGGGAAAAGGTCAATATTGTTCGACAAAATCAATTCCCTAACCCATTGGAGAAGCATTGCATCGAAGAAGAAACGGGAAGCGAAATGAATTAATACGGTTAACATGATAAGTCGTCCACTAGCAAACATTGCTGTTTGAATATCAACAGAACCAGTCAAAATAAGATGTCCAAATGGCTCAATAATGAAAAATAGGCCTAAAATTACCAAGATTCCCGCGATATTTGATAGGACGCCATGGCCACGTTCGCGGCCAATAGACATAATCAGAGTTGAAAGCAGGGCGATAGCTGGAACGATTAAGCTCAATTCACTAAACCCAAAATCACCAATCATCGATTTGGGCAAGTCACTATCTCCCAAAGCGGCACCACCCTTCTGAACGGCGACTAACCAAAATAATACCGCGCAAGAAATCATTGCACCTGAAATAACTCCCCGTTGGGTTATCATTTCTCGTAATTCATGACGGTCATTTGGTTGTAATCTTTGTATAACAGATTCCATCATTTCCAAAGAAACTTGGTTAGTAGAATCATCCATTGGAACGGCAACTGAGGACGAAGATAAACTAGAATGATCCTCATTTCGGATATCCTCCCCCAAAACCATTGTCGGATTGACGCTCCATCACATCATAAAGCATTGGTCGAATCGGTAGACCAATATGGCGGACAGGAGACCTCTTTCCATTCGCCGAGTTGATGGTTTCCCCCTAATTATGGGTGTCCTGAACATAACTCCAGACTCATTTCATCCAGATTCTAGAGTAGATGGGCTGGACGATGCACTCAATCGGGCGGGCTTGATGATCGAAAATGGCGCGGATTGGTTAGATATCGGTGGAGAATCGACGCGACCTAGCGCGACGGCTGTTGATGAAGGCGAGGAAATGGCTCGTGTCCTACCAATCATTACTGCTATTCGGGAGCGATTTACCAAGGTAGGGATATCCATAGATACGCGTCGAGCAAGTGTTGCTCGACAAGCCTTGTTGGCAGGCGCAGATATGATCAACGACGTTTCAGCTTTGTCAGATCCACAGATGTTAGAGGTTGTCGTTGAATTCGGTTGCCCAATTTGCATTATGCATATGCAAGGGTCACCTGAGAAAATGCAAATCAATCCAATTTATGGCGATGTTGTGGACGAGGTGAGGACTATCCTGACTACTGTGGCAAAGAAGTTGACTGAGGAAGGAATTTCGCCAAATTTGATTATTGTAGATCCAGGAATTGGATTTGGCAAATTACTCGAGCATAATTTATCGCTCTTAACTGCAGGAAGACAAATTGTACCCAATCAAGAAATGTCTCTTCTGTGGGGAGTCAGTCGAAAACGAATGTTCGAAGACTTACTAGGAAGGAGTGAAAGTGAAAATAGGTTGGCAGGCACATTAGGTGTCGCAGCGATGGCGAAATCTCTGGGCGTAGATATCATCAGAGTGCATGATGTACGAGAACATGCCGACCTTTTCGCAACCATGGCAGCAATGGAATGATTTGATGAAAAATGATGAAAACCGAAATATAATCGACATCGATGAAAACCTTCGATTGATTGGGACAGCTCATGTCAGCAGCGCCTCTGTTGCTCTCGTCCGTGAGCAAATATCAGATTACAAACCCGACATCGTCGCTGTTGAATTATGTGAATCTAGATTGAAATCTTTGAAACAACCCGATGAGATGGATAACGAAGACCTGCTCAATATCGTCAATGAAGGACGCTCATCGATGATTCTCCTCCAATCTGCACTGGCAGCTCAGCAACGCAGAATGGGCATGAACACTGGAGAAAATCCTGGCGCGGAATTACTCGCAGCAATCGAGGCAGCGGAGGATGCAGATATTGCCTATGAATTAATCGACCGCGACGTGATTATCACTTTGAGACGTGCATGGAGAAAAATGGGATTGCGCGAAAAATGGCGAGTCCTGAGTGTATTACTCAGAGATGAAGATGACGAGGAGGTGATCGACATCGATGACCTACTCAAGGATTCTGACCTACTCAGTGAATTGATGCTAGAAGCTAAACAAGCTGCACCTCGTGCTGGCGAGGTTCTAATCGATGAACGCGACGCTTACCTTTCTGGGCGCATTCAACAGATTCGAGGTGAGGGTAAGGTTCTCGCTGTCGTTGGAGCAGGTCATATCAACGGAATCATCGAACAACTGAAACTGCCAGCGATGGATACCACCTCACGCTTAGCAGAACTCAGAACTGAACCACCCAAACCCATTTGGCCAAAACTCATCATGTGGGCGGTTCCACTTTTTTTGCTAACAGTGGTTGGATGGTTGATTTACAATGGTGAAATTGACGCTCTAAAAGAGACTCTATGGTATTGGCTAGCTGCTAATGCTGCACTCGCTGGGCTGGGAGTAGCTCTCGCCCGCGGACATCCACTTTCGATAATCGTTGGAGCAGCAGCCTCACCAATTACCAGCCTCAATCCTACTCTAGCGGCGGGTTGGTTCGCAGGCTATACTCAACTAAAGGTCGCTGCACCGACAGGTGGGGACGCTACAGAATTTCTCGCCTTACATGATTACGGAGTTTTCTGGAACAATCGAGTCGGACGTGTGCTCCTCGTAACCGCATTTGGAAATTTAGGATCGGCCATCGGAGCGTGGTTAGCGGGCGGAGCAATCATTTCGATTCTCCTCTAAAGAATAAAATAATACCGAACATGGAGAAGAACAGATTCAGTACTTCTCAAAGCGACCACTGTTACGAATCCAAGCAGCAGTTCACCCTTCTGCAATCATTTTATCCACTTATTAGAATTGATGTCTCCGGAGTGTTTCCACAAGAAACACCGGAGCCGTGCTTAATACAATAATCAAACAGGCAATCTTCAATATCACTATATTCAAATATTCATTAAAGACTATATCCTGACACTTAACCCGAAACCTATGGCATTGAACCAATCTGACTCAAGTAATCATATTCTTGATTCCGATTTTTTACTAAAAGTATCTAGCATTATTAAGACGCTCGGACACCCTGAACGAATCAGAATTGTAGAGAAATTAAATATTGAAGAAAGTACCGTCACCGAGGTCCAAGAATCTCTTGGAATCGGCCAATCTACCACGTCTCAACATCTTCGACGAATGTACCGTGAAGGAATCGTAACTTCTCGACGAGATGGAAATCGGGTGTTCTATTCTATCGCTAATCCATTGATTGGAAAGATGCTCGCATGCTTCGAAGAATTACAAGAGGAAAGAATGACAACTAAGGAGATGAACAAATGACAGATTATAACGAAGAATTAGATTGTAGTGGGATGAATTGCCCGATGCCAATCCTCAAAACGAAAATGAAAATTGATACGATGAAAGATGGTGAAGTTTTGCGAGTCATCGCAACTGATCCCGGTGCATGTAGCGATATGCCTGCGTGGACATCTCGTGTTGGGCATGAATTAGTCGAGAATTGCGAAGAAGGAGACAAATTTGTTTTCTACATAAGGAAGGGTGAATAAAATGGGTGAAAGGAAATCAATGGCAATCATTGCTAGTAAGGGTACGCTCGATTGGGCATACCCTCCATTCATTCTTGCATCTACGGCAGCAGCAATGGACATGAATGTCAAAATGTTCTTCACTTTCTATGGGTTACCTCTATTGAAGAAGACAATCAAGGCAAAGGTTAGCCCAGCAGGAAATCCTGCAATGCCGATGAAAATGCCATTTGGTCCAAAAGCTTTCCAAGGACTTAATTGGCCTATTCCAAATGTCGTATCAAATAACGTCCCAGGTTTTGAGACTGTTGCAACCAGCCTCATGAAGAAGACCTTCAAGAACAAAGGCGTAGCAACTGTGACTGAACTTCGGGATATGTGCGAGCAACTCGGTGTTGAGATGATTGGCTGTCAAATGACGATGGATGTCTTTGGATTTGAAAGAGATGAATTCATTGATGGTGTAAACATTGGCGGAGCGGCTACGTTCCTAGAATTTGCAGCTGACGCGGATATACAACTTTTCATTTGAGGTGAGTATTTGGCCTCCTCTTTTACCGCAACCGAACTTTTTGAAGCAATTGAGTCCGGTGAAGATTTCGTTTTACTTGATGTAAGGAATGAAGAGGATTTCTCCAACTTTATTGTAGAGGGACCAAATGACATTGAGATGTTGAACATCCCCTATTTTGATTTTATCATCGATCCCGAATCCAGTGTTGCAAAAGTCCCATCGGATAAAACACTGATGATAGTTTGTGCAAAGCAAGGATCTTCTGAGTATGTCGCCTCTGTGTTGACTGAATTTGGCAGGGAGAATGTTTCCCACTTAGATGGCGGAATCATATCGTGGGGTAATGTTCTAGTTTCAAAGAGAGTTAACTCTGACAACGATTCCTATGAGATGTGGCAATTCAACAGGCCTGGGAAAGCATCATGTTCGTATGGCTTAGTATATGGGGAGGAAATGTTTCTCTTTGACCCTTCTCGAAATCTAGCGTTTTACCAGAAGTTTGCTGAATCCCGTGGTGCGGAAATAACACATACCTTTGAGACTCATCTCCAGGCAGATTATATCTCAGGAAGCCCACTAATTGCTGAGGCAACAGGTGCAACTTTTGTCGCCCATGAGGGGGATTATGGTTCTGGGATTCATGAATATCGTTCTATAGTGGATGGTGAATCATTTGAGTTTTCAAATGAAGGTGGGCCTTCAACCCTCTGCACTCATTCACCGGGGCACACACCGGGTTCAACCTCGTACGTAATTGATGAAAAATTTCTGATTTCGGGAGATACTGTTTTCATTGTTAGCGTTGGTCGCCCTGACTTGGGGAAGCAGGTAGTTGAATGGGCGAAAACACTCTATTCAACTCTCAAAGAGCGAATATCAATTCTACCTGACTCACTAATTGTACTCCCTGGGCACTATACTGATTGGTCAATTGAGGCTGATTCAGAAATGCGTATTATGAACAATTTTGGAGCAGTTAAAAAATACAATGAGCAAATTTATGGTATTGATGATGTAGATGAGTTTGTTTCTTACATCAAGTCAAATATGAGGGAGCAACCGGATATATATGACCAAATTCGCAAAGTCAACTCAGGACATTTGACGCCTAGTAATGATGAGCAGAATATAATGGATTTAGGCAAGAATGAATGTGCCGCTTCAAGTAAGACAATCTGATCTATTTGACTAATGGGAAAAGATAGTTAAATCAAAATTAAGGAGAATTTGATAAATGGTAAATTACGGTTTCGTCATCGACAATCGCAAGTGTATTGGATGCCATGCTTGTACTGTCGCATGTAAGTCGGAACACGATGTCCCTATCGGAGTGAACCGCACTCACGTAAAGTATATCGAAACTGGAACTTATCCCGATGTTACTCGTGAATTCAGTGTCCATCGCTGTAATCATTGCGAAGATTCACCGTGCACAACAATTTGTCCAACTAGTGCGCTATTCACAAGAGATGATGGAATCGTCGACTTCGATGATGATCGTTGTATTGGATGTAAATCTTGCATGCAAGCCTGTCCTTACGATGCCCTATATATCGACCCTAACAAAGGCACTGCTGCTAAATGTAATTATTGTGCTCATCGAATCGAACATTCATACGAGCCAGCATGTGTCATCGTCTGTCCGACCGAAGCGATTGTCTCTGGAGATCTTGACGATGAAAATTCTTCAATCTCAGGATATTTACGCGATCATGTAACAACAGTTCGTAAACCAGAATCGGGTGCAATTCCCAATGTATTCTATGTTGAGACAAGCGAAGAAATGTTAGATCCAAAAGCAACCGAACGAACCGGCGAATACCTGTGGACCGATCAAGCAGCAGGAGTTGGTCATTATGCAAAATATGCTGACCGACGTCTCGGTGCAGCAGATACAAATTCAATGATAGTACAATTAGCTCTCGAGAAAAAGGCACGAGCAGCAGCAGGACGAGATCGTGCAATTATTCGAGATGTCATGGAGCGCTTGGATGAACAAGCAGGGAAGCCGAAACGTTCCTATGACCAACCGGCAAAAGGCATCCTTTGGGACTGGGATGTTGCAGGGTATCTCGTGACCAAATCCACAGCAGCTGGTTTGTACATTCTGATGATGCTCGCGATGATAACTGGGGAAATCAATTTCGGCAATGAAATTCTCATCGCGTTGGTAGCGAGCATAGGATTACTTGGATTAACCGGATTACTCCTCATCAATGATTTAGACAAACCAATGCGGTTCATCTATGTCCTCTTACGACCTAATTTTTCTTCCTGGCTCGTGAAAGGAGGATACACACTCGGTGCATTCGCTAACATCATGGTCGCACATTTAGGAATATTTTTCCTCGATATGCCCGAAATTTGGCATATGTGGTTAGCAATTCTTGGGATCCCTCTAGCTTGGTTGACCGGGAATTACACTGGTTGGCTATTCAAGCAAGCAAAGGGGCGCGAGAAATGGGCGAACCGTACCAATCAAGATATCATCATCACAGGCTCAATTGAGATGTTGGTTTTCGGTGGAGCAGCCGCTCTACTACTTATCTTCTCAGGATATTTGCAATATGCCGCTCTAGCCGGAGCAGCACTAATTTTCACTTTTGGATACAAGCACATCCTACACGACCTACGCAGTGCTCAGATGGAGACGCTACATTGAGGTGAATGGTATGGCAAAGACAATTATCGAAAGTATCGCACAAAAACTGCGAATCATACCAGACCTTGACCGTGATGTCACCAAAGGAAATTTAGAACCTCTCCGAAAATTCCCATCATCTGATGAATGGCACGATCATATCGAATTGGATGCGAATTCTTGGCCAGTGCGTATTGAGAAAAAATATTCCTTAGTACCAACAACTTGTTTCAATTGCGAATCCGCTTGTGGATTACTCGCATATGTCGACAAAGAAACAGGTCAAGTATCCAAATTTGAAGGAAATCCAGACCATCCTGGAAGCCGGGGTAGAAACTGTGCGAAGGGACCGGCTACAATTAATCAAATTCAGGATACTGAACGTATATTATACCCGATGCGAAGAGTAGGGGAGCGTGGTCAAGGCGGTTGGGAACGCATTTCTTGGGATGAGGCCTTGGATGAAATTTCAACTAAAATTCGCACCTCTTTGAAGACCGGGGCAGTCGATAAAGTCGTTTATCACGTTGGTAGACCTGGTCATGAAGGATTCATGAATCGCGTCCTCAAAGCCTGGGGTGTAGACGGTCATAATTCACACACGAATATCTGTTCGGCAGGAGCGCGAACAGGATATGCGCTTTGGCATAAACACGACAGACCAAGTCCCGATCATACAAATGCAAAGGTCATCCTTCTAACTTCTTCTCACCTTGAAACCGGTCATTATTTCAATCCTCACGCTCAACGAATCCTAGAAGGTATGATGGATGGAGCGAAACTCATCGTCATCGACCCTAGACTGTCTAATACGGCAGCTATGGCAGATCATTGGCTGCCAACCTGGCCGGGAAGTGAGTCGGCACTCTTCCTCGCATGGGCGAAAATGATAATTGAGCGCGGCCTATATGACCGTGAATTCATGGAAACTCAGGTCAATTGGGATGCCTGGATGAAAGCTGTCCATCCAGATGAACCTTGTGATTTCGATAGATTTATCGAATTACTGGTCGAAGAATATGCTGAATATACACCTGAATTCGCTGCAGAAGAATGCAGAATCCCAGTCGAACAGGTAATCGAAGTTGGAGAGGTTGTCGCAAGTGCAGGGACACGATTGTGTACCCATGTTTGGCGCAGTGCTTCTATCGGTAACCTTGGGGGCTGGCAAGTAAGTCGTACACTTCATTTCCTCAATGTCCTGACAGGATCGGTCGGAACAGAAGGGGGTACATCTCCTAATTCATGGTCTAAATTCAAACCAGAGCTCTTCGATAATCCACCAGATCCAGATGGCTGGAACGAACTACATTTCCCACCAGAATACACGCTGTCTCACTTCGAAATGAGTCATATCCTACCTCACCTAATCAAAGATGGACGAGGTAGCATGGATGTTTACTTCACTCGTGTATTCAATCCGGTTTGGACTTATCCAGATGGATTCTCATGGATGGAAATGTTGCAGGATAAAGAAGCGGTTGGCTGCCATATCGCAATGACTCCAACATGGAATGAAACTGCATTCTTTGCTGATTATGTTCTACCAATGGGTCATTCAGCTGAGCGACACGACGTCAATTCTTATGCGACTTCCTCGGGCAAATGGGTAGCGTTCCGCCAACCAGTTCTGCGTGAATTTGCACGCAGAGAAGGACGAGAAGTCGAGTTTACTCACGAAGTCAATCCAGGGGAAGTTTGGGAAGAAGATGAATTCTGGAACGAGTTATCGTGGAGGATAGATGATGGCACGATGGGGATTCGAAAGCATTTTATGAGCCCATATCGCGAAGGTGAAAAAATTACTATCGATGAATATTATCAGTATCTTTTTGAACGTGTTCCGGGCCTTCCTGAAGCCGCAGAAAAAGAAGGTACTGACGCCCTAGGATACATGAGGAAATATGGGGCATTCCTCATCGAAGAATCAACATACAAAAAGTATGAGGAAGAGGGTTGGCCAACCCCTTCAGGAAAGCAAGAATTCTATTCTGAAACCATGATTGAATTCGGCTATCCAGAACACTCAATACCTCATTATAGGCAAAAATCACATGTTCACCCCGAAAATCTTGTTGGCGAAAACGAATATTGTTTACTGCCTAATTTCCGCCTTCCACAGCATATCCACTCCCGTTCAGCCAATGCAAAATGGTTGGTTGAAATCGCTCATAAAAATCCAATATGGATTCATCCTAAGGACGCAAGGAAACTGGGGGTTGCCGAGGGTGATTTACTGAAAATCGAAACTGAAATCGGCTGGTTCGTCGATAAGGTGTGGGTCACTGAAGGTATCAAACCGGGTGTAGTTGGTTGCAGTCACCACATTGGCCGGTGGCGGCGAAATCAAGATGCTGGTAATCGCTTCCTAACAAATACAGTCAGCATCGAAGATAACGGTGACGGCAAAATACGAATGAGGACTGTCAGTGGTATCGAGCCGTGGAAATCCGATGACCCAGATACCAATCGAATTTGGTGGAGGGACGGAGGGGTTCACCAGAACATAACTCACGCCGTACAACCAGATCCAATCTCAGGAGCCCATTGTTGGCTCCAGAAAGTCAAATTATCCCGCCCGGGAGAAGGCGAAGAGTATGGAGACATTGAGGTTGACCAACAAAAGTCGTTTGAGTATTATAAACGGTGGAATGATTGGGCTAAAGAAAGGGAGACCCATCCACGTGGAGAACGTAGGCCATTATGGATGAAACGTCCATTGGGGCCGCGACCAGAACATTGGTTCATTACTAAAGAGGAATGAATATGGAACTTGAGATAATTATTGCAATAATAATAATTTTGATGACTGCATTCATGTTTGCCCCGCTTGGACTAGGTGGCGGGGTTCTCTATGTACCAATTTTCCTATTCATTCTTGAATGGGATATTCACCTCTCATTGGTTACTTCATTAATCCTCGTTTGGATGGTGTCATTAGGTAGCAGGGCTGCCCATGAAAAAGGTGGATATGTTGTTGCTAGTGTTGGGAAAAGGGGCACAAATGCTGCTTTAATGGGTGCAGTTTTTGGTGCAATTCTAGCAGCCATCTTCATCAATCAACTTGGGGATATGTCAATTAAAATCGCTGCGACATTTCTTCTAATTTGGGTATTATACTCAACAATAAAGAAATTGACTTCTGAACTGAATGGCAATGGAAATGGTGATTATCAACCACCAGAAGTTGAAGGGAAAGTCTTGAAAATCTACCGCGCTGGCTGTTTTGGTGGTGGGGCAGCATCAGGATTACTAGGTATTGGAGGCGGTGCAATTTTCGTTACTCTACACCGTTCAACTCTAAAGTATAAGCAACATCAAGCAGCAGGAACATCTTACATTATTGAGAGTTGGATGGTTCCAATGGGTATCCTGACTCACCTTGTAATAGATGGTTCAGGAACTGCATTAATAGAAACGCTTGGAATCTATCTCATATTAATCTGTATTTTAGTAGCGGGTACTGCTTGGGTTGGTGCAAAGGTTGCAATCAAGATGCTTCCTCAGCGAGTTCTGACATATCCGTTTATTATCGCAGTATTTGTGAGTCTAGTAAGATATCTAATAGATATCAAAGAAATGATTTTACTAGGTTGAATTTGATCAATTCAAATAGTTTATTCTGATTGAATTGATTCTTTTCCCCATTCGATGTTATGCCAACCATTTTCATGTAAATAGTAGAACCACATCTTAAGTGGGAATTCTATCATAATGAATTTACCTGCTGTTTCTACTTCACCTGTCAGAAACCAAGTTACTATCGCACCGGTTAAAGTTGCAATGATTCTCCAAACAAATGTTTTAGCAAATAATCTACGTTGTGTGTACATGTGCATGAGCGCGACGGTCGGCACTTCACCTATGCACTTTGCGTCAGTTTTTTTTGTAAAACGGGGTTTGTAAGGGTTGTATTATGATTGCGATTCATTTTCAGACATTCACTGTAATGGGCACCTAAATGGTGTGCACTTTGGCTCACTAACTCAAACAATCATGTGTCTGTTTACACATGTTCAAACTGCATCGGGAATGTCTACCAATTCTTACACAGCGACCCCATCAAAAGTGTCATCAGAGAGAATTTCAAAGAACAGATCCTGGCTTTACTAAAACGTCTACATTTACATCAACGTCTTCTAGGCCCCAATCTAACGCTGCCCAACCTCGCTCGTGGAAGTAGTACAGAAACATCTTGGTGAATAATTCGGTCCCTCCAACAGCTGCTCCGGCTAACCAACTTCCAGTGACGAGTCTCGTTATGATAATCGTGTCCATAGTTCCGATAGTCCTCCAAGTTATTGTTTTCACTAGGCTGCGTTTCCAGCCTGCGTGTCCTGCTCCTTCAATGTGCTCAGTAATTGTGTGTTCAGTCATCATATCAAAATTTGTACCGAGAACCCTATTTTTAAACCCCTGCTATGAAATTAAAAATAACGGTCAAATTGACTCGATAATGAGCGCGATTCCTTGCCCACCGCCAATGCAGGCAGTAGCGATACCATACTTGCCACCGCTGCGTTTTAGCTCGAGTGCGAGGGTAAGGACAAGGCGGCTACCAGTAGCAGATAATGGATGCCCAAGACCAACCGCTCCCCCATTTACATTGACAATGTCTGAAGAAATTCCTAATTCTTTCATGCACGCGACTGCTTGTCCAGCAAATGCTTCATTGATTTCCCAACGATCGATATCTTCAACTGACATTTCTGCATTTTCAAGAGCCTTCAGACTACTTGGAACTGGCCCATATGCCATAATTGAGGGGTCGAGTCCGACTATACCCCAAGATACGATTCGAGCTAATGGTTCATCACCGTCCGCTTCTGCTCTGCTAGCCGATTTGATGACGACTGCTGCTGCCCCATCCACAACCCCGGATGCATTTCCGGCTGTAACGAGTGAATCCGGACCAAAATGTGTTCTTAATCCACTCAATGATTCTTCTGTTGTTCCACGAACGAAGTGATCTTCTTCAGTTGCAGTGACAAGACCATCTACTGTTTCGACGTTGACAATTTCTTCTGCCCATACACCATTGTCAACGCTCTTCTCAGTTCGAGAGTGGGACAAAACAGCGAAAGCGTCGGTCTCTTCTCTGGACACTCCGACCTGAGCACAAAGTTTGTCGCTGGTTTGAGCCATAAAGGAGTTGCAGGTTTCATCTAGCAGGTTTGTGAATAGGTAATCTTCCATATTTTTTGATAATACATCACCTTCTCGTGGAGGGCGACCGAGTTTGTACGTATCTCGCATTCCACGTAAAACATGAGGTGCTTGACTGAGATTTTCCATACCACCCGAAACTACGACTTCGGCTTCACCGAGCATAATCATTTGAGCACCTGATATGATTGACTGAACGCCACTTCCACATAGGCGATTAAGCGTCAACATTGGAACTTTTTGAGGAATTCCAGCATTCAAACCCGCATGACGAGCACCGAAAATCGCTTGATTACTAGTCTGAAGCGCATGACCCATTACGACATGATCGACAGATTCCGGAGAAGTTCCCGTTTTTTCCAATGCGCCAGTTATGGCGATAGTACCTAGTTGTTCAGCGCTAACTGATGCTAATCTTCCACCGGTTTCTCCATCACCGCGCTTCCCACCGAGCCATTCACAAAATGGCGTCCTTGCTCCACCAATAATTACTACGTCTTCGCCACTCATAACCGACCGATTAGACGACCGTTCATGAGGGTAACTATTCTAGACAAAAACCAAATTACTCAGTATCGCCATCATTCATTGAACCGAGATAGTCTGGTAGTTCAACTCCTGCCATCTTTGCCACATCATGGATTGGAGGCAGGCTTTGAACGAGTGAACTGACGAAATTACTAGTTGCAGAAGAACCATCGGCATTATTGCCACCATCCCACACAGTGACCTTGTCGATCTTCATGTTGCGAATTGCTTCGACTTGAGCTGCGACCATGCTCTCAATCTTCTCAACCATTAGCAATGTTGCTGCTGCTTTCGCATCACCACCAGAACTTGCTACAAGACCAGCATAACCTACTGCCTTCGCCTCGAGAACCTTCTGAATACCAGCGGCCTCGGCTTCGTAAATGGATAGAATTGCGTCTGCTTCACCACGGGCAATTCGGCGTTGACGTTCAGCCTCTGCCTCTGACGCAATTTCAATTTGTTGCTTCTGAATGTTTTCGCGAACAATGTCACTAGCGCGTAACTTTTCTTCTTCTTCAATATATTTTACACGCTGAATTGCCGCTTCAGCAGTAGCTGTAGCAACATCTGCTCGCTGTTTTGCAGTTGCTTCAGCCTCTGCCAAATCCGCATCTGCCCGAGCAACTTCAGCTTTCGCTTCGTTCTCACCAGAAATCGCCAGTGCCTCTTGCTGACCAACATAAACACGCTCGTCAGCTTCAGCTGCCTTACGGCCCTTTTCAGCGGCTGCGTGGTTCTCTGCAACCTCGATATCTTTTGTTCGGTTCGCCTTAGCAGAACCAACTGCACCATCTCTCTCAGCATTAGCAACGTCGACGCGGGCGTTCTCGACCGCGGTTGCAGCTGCTTTCTTACCGATGGACTCGATATAGTCGGACTCATCAGTAATGTCGACCAGGTTAACGTTGATCAGATACAATCCAATCTTCTGCAATTCTGTGTCAACATTTTTTCGAGTCAAATCAAGGAATGAATCTCGATCTTGATTGATTTGCTCGATAGTAAGCGAAGCGACGGTCAAACGTAGTTGACCGAAAATAATCTCTTTCGCCATTTCCTCAATTTGATCCTGTTGCAGCCCTAGTAAACGCTCTGCAGCATTGGTCATAATGTGACTCTCGGTTGAGACACCAATGGTAAAAGTAGAAGGTACGTTAATTCGAATGTTTTGCATTGAAAGAGCATTTTTCAAATCGATGTTAATCGTGATTGGTGTCAACGAAAGGAAGGCATAGTCTTGAATCAGGGGCCATACAAGGGCGGCGCCACCGTGAATCGTACGGCTAGCCTTACCCTTGTCGGTGCGACCATAGACAACCATTACCTTGTCCGGCGGACACCTTTTGTATCTCTGTGCAAAGAATATCACAGCAGCGAACAATACCAGTATTGTCGCAAAAATCATCGTTGTTAAAATAGCACCACTTTCAGCCATCATCAATCACTCCGACCCGCAACAGTATAGTGGGCCTAATCAATGCTGTGCCGGCATAGGCTGAAAATTGGTTCGGAATACAGATTCAAACTCGTTTTACAATTAAGGTTGAACTGATGACATCGACCACTTCAATGAAATCGCCAGTCCCTATTCCATTACCATCTTCAGATTTCGCATTGTAAATTTTCAATGCCCCACCTGCTTCTACCTGAACTTGCCCTACATCACCCTCGGGAATACGAAGATAGATGGTTCCTTGCGAACCAATCGCTTCCGAAATATCTATGTTACCTGAGGCTTGAAGTCCAATGAATAGATGAAATAGCTTACCTGTCCCATACATGGATGCACTGCCTGCGAATGCTCCTGCAATTATTGCTAACGAAGTAGTCCCATCAGATTTCAGAGTGTAAAGACCCGCAAGGCCAAAGAACATCAAAAAAGCCATAATTCCTTGGAATGTTAAGGCCTTAAACGATGCATCTGCGCCAAGTGCTTCAATATCAGTTCCGAAGGCCCCATCAAAAATATCTGCTGCAACTCCACCAATCATCATCAAAGCAAACCAGACGAGGAAAAGTCCTCCGCCGATAAGCGCAGATGCGGCAAAAACTAACTCCATTCCAGTAGCGTCGCCAAAGCCCAGTAGTTCGAACACATCAAAGTCAGAGAATGATACCATGATTCGCCACCTAGCCTCGACCATTTCAGGGCTTCGCCGACATTAGTCAAAAAATGACTCACTTCGACTGTTTTCGGATTTGCCACTCAGCGAAAACGCGTTCCAATCCAAAAACAGGGCCCACCATCAAACCGGTTAATACAGCGGTTACTATCTGATTTTGAGTTAATTCCCAAAGGAGCATTGCAATAATAAATAAAAAGAATGGGATTACCATTCTGCGTAGAAAAATATGATAGCCACCTAGCATATCATATGCTGGATTATTGATGATATCGTCAACAGTATCACCAAAATTACGCTTACTGGGCATAATCTCACTCATTTAACAAGCCAGCTTATTGCACCGAAGGCGGTAAAAATAATCGGCACTAAATACCAGAGGTTCTTCTTCATTATAGCGCTATCATCAATAATTTCTAATTCCCCTGTTTCAGTATTACGCACTAATGAGGCATTTTCAGATTTTAAATATTGTTGATTGAACTCCTTCTGATGCCGAGATAAAAATATCAAGAAATAAATTCCCAGCATCACCGAACTTCCTCCGGTACCTTGCAATAATGCACCAATAACCTCCATGGTTGGATCGGCTAGAAGTTGTTTTCCAATCAATAATTGCGCGAAGCCCATCAGCAACCAAATCAGCGAATCGACACGTGCCATCAATCCTTCACACGAGCACCTATGAAATCAATGCTTTGCCGGCATTTGCTGTTTTTCACTTCAAACTACTAGGTTTGGATTCCCAAACAGCCCAAGTTCCTTTTGCGGTTGCAATCAATTTTCCATTCTCGTCAACTAATTCGCCACTGAGGTGAGCTAGATTTTTTCCACGGCGAATAATTTCACCATTGGCAATCAAATTCATACCGACTAGAGCAGGATTCAGAAATGAAACATCGAGTTGGGCGGTTGCACACCATTCTTGTTTCGGGAGAGTACTGACTAGAGCTGCACCAAGTGCGGTATCTAACATAGTCGTAGCGAGTCCACCATGTGCTACACCTCCTGCGTTAAGATGCTCAGCATTTACTGAAGCCATTACTGTACATTTTCCGTTTCCAAATCCACCGAGCTGGATACCCAAGGTTCCACATATCCCTGAAAGTTCTGGACGACTGGATAATTCGGACATGAACTGCGCTAATGCTATTGGTTATTCATTGACTCGGTTCTATACGCTAAACGATTCACCGGTTTGTACCGCCCAAAGACGCGCATAGGCCCCATTCTCCTCAATCAATTCATCATGAGTGCCAATCTCAGTAATCATACCACCTTCCATCACTGCGATATTGTCGGCATTGCGCACCGTCGATAAACGGTGAGCGATGATAAGCGTAGTTCGATCTGCTGAAATATGCTCAATCGAGCGCTGCAACGCTGCTTCTGTTTCGTTGTCGACATTGCTGGTCGCTTCGTCGAGGATAAGGATTGGTGCATCCTTGAGAACCGCCCTAGCGATTGCTAAACGTTGCCTTTGCCCTCCTGATAATTTGTGACCATCCTCGCCGATATTTGTGTTCCAGCCCTCGGGTAATTCATCGATGAAACCAAAGGCTTCAGCGATTCTTGCAGCCTCTTCTATCTCAGAATCGCTTGCATCTGGATCCCCATAGGCAATATTTTCACGAACAGTACCAGGAAAGAGAGTTGTAGTTTGTGAAACTAGGCCAATCGCTGATCGTAGAGATTTCAGTCGCAGCTCGGTTACCGCCTCACCATCGATAGAAACTTGACCGGTATTCGGGTCATGGAAGCGCATTAACAGGCGAATTAGAGTTGTTTTTCCTGAACCGGTTGGACCCACCAGACCAACGGTTGAGCCGGCCTTGACTGCCAAATTGATTCCTTGTAAGACTGGTTCACGGCCAGGATAAGTAAATTCAATATTCGAGAATTGAATATCGCCGCGAATATCTGTCAATTCTCGCTCTCCCTCGACAATACCAATTTCCGTATCGAGCAGGTCGAGCACACGTGTGGTCGAAGCCATCGCCCGCTGATAAAGATCGAAGGTTTGACCAAGCCGAGTCAGTGGCCAGAGTAATCTTTGAGTGATAAAGACGATAATCGAATATGCTCCAACGGAAAGTTCGCCTTCCAAAGCCAGCCAGCCACCTACCAGCATATTAGCAGTGAAAGCGAAAAGAATAGCCATCCGAATCAGTGGTACGAATGATGCAGAAAGACGAATTGCATCGCGATTTGCATCACGATAAGACTCTGAAGCTGAACGAACCCTGTCTACTTCACGAGATTCTGCTGTAAATGATTTAATTGTCGTAATCCCTTGTAAATTATTATTCAATAATGCGTTTAAATCCCCAACTTCACGACGAACGCGAGCATAATGAGTGCCGATTTTTCTCTGGAAAGCAAACGAACCGAAGACGATTACAGGAATCGGAAAAATCGCGTAAATAGCAACCTCTGGAGCAATCATGAACATCACTCCTCCGACGACGATTATCGTCGTCAGAACATGCAATAAATCGGTCGCTCCCTGATCGAGAAACCTCTCCAGTTGATTGACATCATCATTCATTATCGACATCAATCCACCAGTTGATTGCTCGGAAAACCACTGCATCTCAAGATCTTGGATATGTGAGTAAGCATCCATCCGCAATTCGTGTTGTGCGGTTTGAGCAAGATTTCGCCAAAGAATCCCGTAGAGGTATTCAAAAACTGATTCGAGCACCCAAATAATCACTGTTAATCCAACCAGAATTAAAAATTGCTCCTTCGGATCGGGATACCCCATATTGCCGAGGAATGAATCTTCTTTGTAAGCGACGACATCGATAGCCATGCCTATCAAAATCGGTGGAGCTAAATCCCAAAATTTATTCAAAATCGAGCAAATTGATGCTATAATCACTCTTCCGCGATGATGTTTGAGATGTGATAACAATCTCAGCAGTGGATGACCGCTCTCGCTCATGCAATGTCTTTCTTCAACTAGTGCTTGAATATGACCATCGATAACTTTCTCTAAAAATTATCATAGATAATCATCTGTCCACGAATCTGCCCATAAATCGTAGACTGCAATTGTTACTTCGGCGGTTGAATTTGTTTGAACCTGCCAATAATCACCGCCGGAAACCAATTCATCATTTCGAGAATCTATCCAAGAGAAGTTCCACCAAGTTCCATCGGTCAGCGTCACATTCGTTTGACGGTCTTCAAAATTCATTGAAGCCAAAGAAATCATGTCCTCTCCTTCTCCAATTCTCGCATTCAGGGTCAATTCACTCGGATGAACTTCTGATATTCTTTCAGGGACATCCCCTGACCATGTGCTAATACCCTCTGCTTGCCATGAATTCGCCTCTGGGATGAATTGGATTGGTTGTCGGCGCAACTCATCTTCGAGAGTAATCGCCGCGTCGGCGCCAAGAGTAACCGATAAGGAAAATTGACTAATGTCACCACCGTACATCTCGATACCGGTAATCATCGGTGGTGCTCCGCTCAAAACAAGAATAATCGTGTGAGTAGAATTAGAGCCGGTCGCCACCTGTTCCTGCGAAACCACATCACCGGTTATCGTCCAATCAAGATTGGATATCTCTGTAGTATCAAAAGCAAATGGTGGCCAAAGACCATCTGGATTTTCACTGGCTAATCTAGCGATGTCAAAAAATGGATCTTTGTATTCAGGAAGTGCATCTCTACCTTCGAACCAAACATTTCCAACTCGGGAATTTGTCGTTGTTTTCCCTTCGATGACCTCGGTGTCGACAGATGCTGTACCAATCGTATACCTCAAGGCGACAGAACTCAATCCTGCCAAATCATCTTTGCCAACACTCCAACTTATCTCAGCTCGTTGACCACCAATTTCTGTAATTGAGGTTGTTTCGACCTTTAATTGGGGATAGGTTTCGGCAAGGTCGAGAACATCAAATGAATTCGATAATGCAAGAATTACGTTTAGACCATCGGGGGAAAGAGGAAAACAATCATCTTCGCAGGGATTAAGAGGAACTTCGAGGCAACCCGAGGAAATCGAGAGAAGTAGTAAAAGAGAGATTATTACCGTCTTCACAGCCTTTCGCGAGAGCCCATCTCTCATGAGTCTATGCGATAATCGTCAGATTTCTTTCACTTTCTTCAATCGTTGTCCCTATATGCAACACCCGACGACGACCGGTTGGAAACGGGGTGTAATGATGCCGAGCAACGTGCTGGTCGTCTACAAAAAAAACTTCGAATCGATTCATGATGATGCTCTTGAATCGATTAGACAAATCCTTGACAATTTAGCATCAAAAAGCAGCCTCAAAGTTGATTACTCGGCACGAGAAACGGTTCGCCGGGCTGATTTCATTGGCCGCGACCTAGTGGTTGTCCTCGGCGGTGACGGAACGCTAACTTCGATTGCTCATTCCGTCGGTTCAAATACCCAAGTTATGGGAGTGAATAGCCATCCTCGTGATGCTGATGTAAACGGCTCATATGGATTCTATATGGGTAGTGATGCGTCTCATTTCGCTAAAGATATCGCCAAAGCTCTTGCAGGGGAAGCCATCGTCAATGTCTTGCCGAGATTGCAAGCGGAAATCATTACGACTAGCGGGAATAAAATAAAATCTGACCCAGCACTAAACGATTTATTATTGGCAAATACACATCAGTATCAACCCTCTAAGTATCGTTTGCAACGATCTTCAAATACAGAAAAACCTGCAATAGATAGCATTCAATACTCCTCTGGTTGTTTGTTTTCCACATTCCTCGGTCAAGGTGCATGGTTCCGCAATGTGACCGATATTGAAGGAACCACTTTTCCAATTGAAGAAGTGAACAATCACTATCTCTTCGTCTCTCGCGACTTACCAAGAGAAGAACGTCGCGAAGACGGAACATATTGGGAGTGGACTAAGCAACCCACGATTTTTACTAGTGACATGCATCGAGGATACATCGTCGCTGACGGTTGGGATGAAACTCATTTCACTCGAGGTGCAACAATTACTGTTAGCCTCGATGGCCCAAATTTGCAATTACTGACATTCAGAAGTACAATTCATGACCGTGTCGCGCATTGGATTCAGAATTAATAATGAAAAAAGGCAGTAAGCCAATGCCCTGTTCACTAAATTGACGTCATACTAATTCCACATCTCAAATCAGTGAACATCTTATCTGAGAACCACCTAGTAGAATCATGAAAAAATTTCCAATCATGCGAGAATTCGTTGTCCATTGGGGAGACATGGACGCACTGGGCCATGTCAATAACACTCGGCATTTACGATGGATGGAGACTGTTCGTGTCGATTTATTCCAAATGCTAGAGATGAGAGTTGAGAAATCTTCGAGCCAAGGGCCAATTTTAGCAAGTCTAAAAATCGATTACCACAAACCCGTATTCTATCCAGGTAATGTT
Organism: Candidatus Poseidoniales archaeon; assembly: GCA_012960975.1. Lineage (GTDB taxonomy): Archaea > Thermoplasmatota > Poseidoniia > Poseidoniales > Thalassarchaeaceae > MGIIb-O2. Next base: position 63,905 of record DUAE01000059.1, on the reverse strand, counting down.
ACCGTTGGCACCCGCATCGCCCATATTGGAAACTCGAGTTTCAAAATGGAGAATGTTGTTTACGATGATGCAGGAGACTTGTGCGCGAGTGGTGAATGTACCATCGTTCTTTTCGATTTTGAAGCATCAAAATCGATAAAAATTTCTGACGAAATTCGAGAATTAATCGAAAATTACAATTGATGGTTCACGCCTCAACTGTAGCAACAAAACAAACTTGTTTACTTTCAGTTAAACTACTAATCAAATCCTAAAGGATTTGTTCAAGGAATAATTTTGTTCTTTCATGCTCCGGGTTGGAGAAGAACTCGTCAGGGCTTTTTTCCTCGATGAGGTTACCTTCATCGAAGAGGATACATCGATCGGCAACCTCCTTGGCGAATCCCATTTCGTGAGTAACGACGATCATTGTAATATCTCGCTTCGCAAGATCAATCATTACATCGAGAACTTCCTTGATCATTTCAGGATCGAGAGCCGAAGTTGGTTCATCGAATAGCATGATTTTAGGGTCCATTGCTAAAGCACGAGCGATAGCTACACGTTGTTGTTGTCCCCCAGATAGACCGCTTGGATACTTGTAAGCCTGCTCAGGAATCCCTACCCTCTCTAGTAGTTTCAATGCATTGGCCTCAGCTTCCCTCTTGGACTCTCCCTTGACCTTCATCGGGGCTAATGTAATGTTCTCCATGATGGTGAGGTGGGGGAAGAGGTTGAACTGTTGAAACACGAATCCAATCTCAGCTCGAACGTACTTCAGGTCAGACACGGTCGTATCATCGTCAACAGTGATGCCGTCGATGACAACTGTGCCTCCACTATGTGGCTGCAGGCGATTGAGTGTCCTAATGAAAGTAGATTTACCCGAACCTGATGGACCCAAAATTACGATAATTTCTCCTCTCTTCACTTTAATATCGATTCCTTTTAGAGCCCAAAAGTCACCAAAATTGACCTTTACACCCTTTGTATCAATAATTATTTCTTCGCAGCAATTTCCATCACAGCATTCATCATCACAGTTTTCACATTCACTCATGTTGCTTCGCCTCCTCCTTCTCTGACCAGCCCAAGGCCTTCCTCGATTTTCATCGAAACCCTGGAAAGGTAGAATGCGAATACCCAGAAAACTAGGGCGGTGACGTATAGCGGCTCGAGGAAATTACCTAAGAAGCGCAAGTCCGTGGCTGGTAAGTCTTTAGCCAGCTTGAAGAAGTCGAGTATGTTGATGATGAATAGCAGCGTGGTATCCTTCCATAGACCAATGAACACGCTGACGATTGAAGGTAGTGTTGTTCTGACTGCATTAGGCAACTCGACCTGTATCTTGGTCTGGAAAGGAGATAATCCGAGTGCGATGGCCGCCTCTTTCTGGCCAGAGTCAACGGCCTGAAGTCCGCCTCTAAGGACCTCGGCGATGTAACAACCGCCGAATATTCCGAACATCAGGAGCATCCTGATGATGTCCTCCGCATTGTAGAATGGATCCATCAAATCAGGCATCAGGAAGACTGCAAACCATAGCCAGCAGATTAGAGGGCCTGACCTGACTAATTCGATTAGTGCGATTGATGGCAGACTGAAGAATGGCTGCTCACTCTGCCTGCCGAATGCTAGAACCACGCCTATTCCGAAGCCGAGGACACATCCAGCAGTTGCTACGATGAGGTTGACGAAGAGGCCACCCCATTGGGATGCCTCGATACCGTCTCCAGCCAATTTATCGAGAGTGCTAGGGACAAATTCTCCAGCAATTACTGCATCTCGCATTGCTTGTGGAGCTACTCCACCGAGAAATGCTGCGAAATCCTTCACAAATTCTGGCGGATTCATAATAAAAATCGCGAAGAAGAAGGTTGCCACTGCCCCGATTGCAATATACATCCTCAATCGAACGGCCTTATACTCCTCTGAAATCGAGCAATAGTAGTAGGAAGACCCGTATGCCAGATAACCCACCAACATAGCCTTCACTAGATTAGTCAGCGGAACTACTCTGTGGTAGTTGATTTCACTAGGAGTCCACGCTACAAGCATTAGTATTCCACATAATACTGTGAATGGAACTAGGAATTTTGCTGGTTTATCACTCGTGGTCCCATATGCACTAGCAATTATGGCGAATGACGGGTAGAGTATCCACCACAAGCGCCAGTTCTGATTGACACCATAGCAATTTAATAAATTGATGCAGGAGTCTGAGCCAGGTGCTTGTGTCATCTGTTCGGTCATCTGTTGCCCGACGATTAGCAACACCCGATTAGCCCAAACAACCTCCCAATCAGCTTCAACTAGGACGAAGTGGCTAATGCCACGCACCGCTATGACAATAATCCATGCAGAAAAGATTCCAAGCATTGCGTTACTAAGGGATTTTTTAGGTGTCCACTTAATCAGAACGGTCAAAGTTACCCACCATGCAAATGTGATGACAATGGCAGATATCGTGCCAAATAACATGGCATTCAGATAACTTGCGCCCTCTGCTTCCCCTTTCGCAAACTGCTCTAAGAATCCGTTGGGTAGGACTCCTTCCCACATGCCCCCGCAGATGCCGAAAACTAGTGCTAGAGAAACCGCCAGCAAAGAGAGTTGAGAATTGTTTTCGGATTTGACCCAACGGCCTCCGGCTTTGCCTGCGATAGATTCCTCAAACTCAAGGAACGAATTCATGTTAAGGTCCCTCAAACTCATATTTTCACGCTCGTTACTCTAGAGTTGTACCAGTTCATCACCAAGGAGATGGCGAGACTTCCTGCCTGATAGGTGAAGAGCAGGAGGAGGAACAGGGGAATCAGTTTGCCGACGTTGTTCATCATCACCAGTATAACATAGAATATATCGCTATAGGCGACTATGACAGCTAAGCTGGAGTTCTTCCAGACATTCATGAACTGGTTGTTCAACAGTGGCACCATGCTCCTCAGAGCCTGAGGTAGGATGACCAGCCTGAGTCTCTGGAATGGATTCAGCCCTATGGAGATAGCAGCCTCAACCTGCCCTCTAGGAAGAGCCTGAATGCTTCCTCTAACAATCTCGGCCACTGTCGATGCGGTGAACAGTGTCAGTCCGAGCATCATGGCGAGGAAGAATGGCGTAATCTCAAATCCTGATCCTGCGGCTATGTCCCAAGACCCGGGTGAATCTATAACTCCGTCCCCGTTCCAATCCTTGACGTACTCTGGCCATGACAGGCCCTTCGACAGAGCGATTCCAGATGCTATGGCGAAGCCGGCAACCCAGATGGTGAATCTCTTCCTGAGTCCGGATTCCGAATCATCTATCTGTAGCGAGTTGATACCATCGTCGTCTATCTTACTTGTGACCGACAGAGCGTAAACAAGTATGGCCATGGCGAGAGCTGCCTCATTGCCACCCCCGTGTGTTGAAACGAATGGCACTAGGTAATTGATGAAGCCCAATGCTGCTACTATCAACAATAGGTCTGCAGCCAGTACCTCAAGTCTCCACCCCAATGCGCTAAAGGGTCTCCTAAGATAATCAAACAAGGTACCGGGGGATACTATAATTTGTGGTTCAATCCTGTCCATGTGACGTAGTCCAGCCCTTAGCAGGGCAAGAGCGACCAAGCCCATAACCAATCTCTGATATGACGCCACGGTCAAGAACCAGATTCCCTGATTGCTGTAGAACACGGCCCCTCCGAAAAGGAACCTCTCTTCTATGAACAGGGGGGCTTGGATACCATACTGGGTTGATATCAGGAACAGGAGTACAGCAAGAGGGAGGTTTCTGAATATCTCGACGTATACTGTTGCCATGGTGGAGGCAAGCTTGTTGTTGGAGAGCCTGGTAACACCGACAATAGTCCCTAGTATGAGACACAGAACTATGCTGAGCAGAGTTACCCTCACTGAATTGATGATTGCGGCCTTTAGGAACAGCCATCTAACGTCCATGTTCGCCACTACCTCGATCGGCCACGGATTTATTTTGAAGGTGTTCACCTTGTCCATGAAGTCGAACTGGACCACCCAACGATCCTGCATGACCGGATTGGGGTCATGCATTAGGTAGAGTACCCTCAGCAGCAAGTACAATATGAATGGTAGGAAAACAAGATATGCTAGAGCTGCAGTCCTCTTGGACTGGACTGATGGTTTCATATCCTCCTTAGAAATTCGCCAGCCCCAGTAAAGGGTAGTGATGAAGATAATCGAAGAAAGAAACGTGAGGATGTTCTGGGAAATGAGGGGAATCATCGAGAGGTTGAGAGTTAGAGCGATGAACACTATGATTGAGCCTACAGGAGCTGCTAGACCCAAATACTCCCACTCATTCATGGATCGAATCTTACTCCAACTCAAATTATCCTGTAGAAGAATTATTCCAGCAACTATAGCGCCTCCGAAAAAGAAGAAGGGAATCTGAGACCCAGGACTCATTTCCCCTTCAAGGACGCTGGTCAAGAGTATGTATGATACGAGAAAACACAGGATGGCAAAGATTGAGGTTGAGCACGAGGAGAATACTTTGAGATCTAGTTTATTCAGCCCCCTGAAGAAGGTCGGCATCTCGTTCTGAACCAGTAAGAAGCAAATCAGGATGGCGCCCCCCACAATTAGGGCTAATTTTTCCATAGGATAGTATGACGTATTCATCTGAATACCGGAAATTGTGATATCTCTGGCCATCGTGGAGATATAATCAAGTGACATCCCCAGGAACTTGTTACAATACTTCCAGAACAGGTAGATGGAGAGGAAAGGGAGAATGTAAGACATACCCACATCACGGTAGGAAGTCACGCGGGGTAAATGAGATGGTCTTTCCAACACCCAAGACAGTAATTTACTCGCATCCATGCTCCCCTATGGGGAGCATGGGGTGTAAAAGGTTATTCACACGAAATAAATAAACGTCTCCCAGATTTAGGAAACTCAAAAAAAAACTTAACAAAATCTACATATCGCATATAATTTCAAACTTAATTGCGATTTAGATATTGAGGCCTCTGGGGGAGAAATCCCCCCCAGAGGCTTTCGTAATTCGGACCAGTTTGCTAACTACTAATGTAATCAGCGCATTGCTGGTGCGTACTGGATTCCACCCTCGGAAACGAGAGCGTTTAGAGTTCCAACACGCGAGATTAGGCATCCGGTCATAGCAGCGGATCCGCTGACACCATCATAGGTGCCGTCGCAGAATGCGTCGTCATAAGCCTCGCCATAGTTGCCAGCAGCTCCTAGAACAGCCTGCATCCAGTCACCCGCAAGCGGGTTAGCTGCGGTACCTAGACCTAGATTCTCGGTCAATAGGCGGCACATACCAGGATCGCTACCATCACAAGCAGCAGTTGCAGAAGCAGCTGCGTTTGCAGCAGTAACGCCCATTTCCTCAGCGGTTACCATTCCATACCATACCCAAGCAACTACGTCCTTGAAGTCAGAATCCATGTCGCGGGTTGCCGCTCCTAGCGGTTCCTTGGACATTAGCTCAGATGCAATCCAAATGTCGACGCCTCCCATTGAGTCATCACCATCAAGTTGCCACTTCTTAGCTACCATTGCGGACATGTCACCAGTGAAGGCGTCACATGAACCATCGATGAACTTAGCAGTTGCCTCAGCAGCATCAGCTACAGGGACGGAGGTGAACGCGATTCCTCTTGAAGAGAACCAGTCTACCATGTTACCCTCAGTTGTGGTACCAATTCCGACGCAAATGTTTGCACCGTCAAGTCCACTAGCTGAGTTACCAGCAGCAGCAGCAGCATAAGCGTCTTCGCGCACCAGGATACCCTGTCCGTCGAAGAAGTTCATTCCAGCGAAGTCGGCGTTCAAGTCAGCATCACGGCTGGTAGTCCAGGTCGTGGTACGGATTAGCACGTCGATAGTGCCGGAGGCTAGCTTGTCGAATCGATCTGAACCTGAAGCCGGGATATACTCGACATCAGTATCAGGGTTCAACCCCAGAGCAGCAGCAACTGCACGGCAGTAGGAGATGTCCAAACCAGAGCGAACTCCGGTTCCAGCATCCAAGTATCCCATTCCATATTGGGATTCCTTTACTCCGCACTTCATTGAACCACGAGCTATAATCGTGTCCAGCGTGCTCACAGGCGTAGCTTCTGCAATTCCAGCAGCTTTACCTTCCTCAAACGCAGCATCGACATCCTCTTGAGTGAGGGCGTCAGATCCCGCACAGCCCGCTAAGGCCGCAGTCATCATTAACAGCATCATTGTTGTAGCGACTAAACTTCGCATATCCCTCGTGACAACATGTTTTTGGTATAATCTTTCTCGTCATTGATTTATGAATATAAGGCTTGATTTAGTTGCTCCCCATCAGAAAAAAGGACTTTTTTGAAGGCTAACGCGGGTTATCGAGTAAAAAATAACTTTTGAAAAGGTTGGACGGGGCAGGGTGCCAAACACCCCACCCCAATCCGGGTTTCCGAGTTTCTTAGGAGGTGATCCATCTGCAGGTTCCCCTACAGATACCTTGTTACGACTTAACCCTCCTCGTCGAAGGCAGGCTCGAATACCCCACAGAGAGGTAGCCTCACCCACCCACAACTAAGATGGTTTGACGGGCGGTGTGTGCAAGGAGCAGGGGCATATTCACCGCGCCTTTTTGAGACGCGATTACTACCTAATCCAGCTTCATGAGGGCGAGTTACAGCCCTCAATCCGAACTACGAACAGGTTTCGGGATAGCTATCATGCCTTTCGGCGCAGCAGCCCATTGTCCTGTCCTTTGTATTGCGCGTGTAGCCCATAGCATTCGGAGCATACTGACCTACCGTTGCCCTCGCCTTCCTCTGACTTCGCGCCAGCGGTCTCCCTATAGTCCTGTGACCTCCGGAGAGATCTTAGCAAATAGGGATGAGGGTCTCGTTCGTTATCTGACTTAACAGAACGCCTTGCGGTACGAACTGACGGCGGCCATGCACTACCTCTCGAACAATCCGATAAGCTCATTACACTGATCTTCATTTGTCCGTCGGCTATGGTGAGTTTTCCGGCGTTGAATCCAATTAAACCGCACAATCCTCAGGTTGCGGTGCTCCCCCGCCAATTCCTTTAA
>DUAE01000059.1:56407-56790 GCA_012960975.1 Candidatus Poseidoniales archaeon | reverse complement strand
AGCGCCCCCAACATCAAGTCCACAGCGTTTACACCTAGGACTACCCGGGTATCTAATCCGGTTCGTGCCCCTAGGCTTCGTCCCTGACCGTCGGATCCGTTCTAGTGTGGCGCCTTCGCAACAGGTGGTCCGCTTAGGATGACAGGATTTTACCCCTACCCTGAGCGTACCCCACACCTCTCCCGGTCCCAAGTCTGACCGTCCTCGCAGAATTCAACTAGTTGAGCTAGTTGATTTACCCACGAATGTATCAGACCGGCTACGGACGTTTTAGGCCCAATAAAAGCGACTACCACTTGAGGCGCCGGTATTACCGCGGCGGCTGGCACCGTCCTTACCCACCCCTTATTCCAAGACCTTTGAAGAGTCAAGAAAAGCGTAGG
>DUAE01000059.1:0-56324 GCA_012960975.1 Candidatus Poseidoniales archaeon | reverse complement strand
CTCAGAATCCATCTCCGGGCTATGTCTCCCAACACCCGTACGCGTAGAGGGCTAGAGGGTACGTTACACCCCCTACAACCTGATACGCCGCAGGCCCATCCTATGCCGCCGGAGCTTTCATCCACTCACCGTTCCAGGCGTAGTGAACTATGGGGTATTATTCTCAGTTTCCCGAGGTTATCCCCCTGCATAGGGCAGGTTACCCACGTGTTACTGAGCGGTACGCCGAGTCCCTAGGACTCGCGACTCGCATGGCTTAATCGAACTCCAATAGCGGTAGCCTCCGGCAGGATCAACCGGATTTCGCGTGAGCGGAATCATCGTTATCCCTTCGGAAGTTCTTGTGAAAATAATCACAAGGCTATGTCACTTAAATTGTAAATTGGCGCAGAAACACATTTCCTAAATTTTGAATGTGAAAATTATTTTTCTGCTTACTTGCACCCCCTTTAAAGGGGTCAAGTCGTTATTGTGGTTAACCTCCTTGACCGCGACAAATGTCGTGATCGCACTTCCTCGGCTTACGTTCGGCTTGAAGGGATACATCATCGCACAGTGTGCTCAGTTCCCAACGCCAGCCAATCGTAGCATCCCGCCGACCGACCACCGGTATATGAATATGACTCGCAGGTTCCAGCAGACAAATGATGCACTGCTCAGCAGTTAAGATGGAAATGAAGTTTTAAAATATTCGATTCTTTTCATACGGGTTAATCTTCCCTAGAATCATTTCCCTCAAACACAAAATTTTTGCTTTAAGTATAAACCAAATAAACAATATTAGCAACAATTTATTTGTCCGTCAACATCAGAGAATAATTTGATATCGAAGAAAAATCCACTTCACAAACTAATTGAATTAACGATAATTCAATCGATTCATTCAGCGCCAAAGAACTCTCTCAGCACAGGATGCATTTCCATAGCTTGTTCTTTCTGAATTTGCTCATATGTTCTGAGAATAATTCCTACAGCCAGCAAAAGCCCAGTACCCGTAGCATTTCCTACAGTGCCGAGTAGATCGGCACCAGAAGCGAGCAGTCCGACGAACGCACCAGAGAAGAGAGTGACTGGAGGGATGTATCTCTCAAGGATTCTTTCAAGCACAACTGGATTCTTTCTGAAACCTGGAATCTGCATTCCAGTGCGCTCGATTTGCTTTGCAACATCTTTGGCGCCCATGTTCGTAGTCTCAATCCAGAACTTCGCGAATACAGTCGAACCCGCAGTCATAACGAAGACATAAACGAGAACGTGAATCATAATTTGACCTAAACTGTGGCCATAAGCATCTCCTGTTTGATTTAGTAATGGCAGCAGCCAATCACCTACCCCATTTACCATAGAAGCGTACCAGGCAAATCCGTCAGATGCCGTTGTGGCTCCGACCTCATAAGAACCGAGCCAATGTGCCCTAGACCCCCATCCATTTCTCCCTATGATTGGGATTGTTGAAAGCGTTGGATGGCTCCAGAATAATAGAGTGAACATGTTAATGTTAGCGAGCAGAGCTGCCATCAAAATGACCGGAATGTTGCTCGCGTAAACCAAACGGATCGGGTATTGACCGCGATGACCACGAACCTTTCCGTGTGTCAATGGCAATTCGAGCTTGCTCGATTCAGCATAAGCAACGACTAGGAATACGATTACTGAAGAAACCAGAGCGGCCACTGGATTCGCATGATTTAGCAATATTAACTCGAAGCCGTTCTGCGAGACTAATTGAGAATTAGTCGCAGTCCGTAGAGTGTAGAATATCATAGGCAATGCGCCAGAAGGAGGGTTCTCGAACGATAGCGGAGAGCCTTGCACAACTGCTAGAGGAGAGAGTGTACCAACGAAAGTCGATTGAGCGACACCAGCAGCGATGAAGAGGGAGATACCCGAACCAATACCCCACTTGCTAACTAGTTCATCAAGCAAGAATACTAGATATGAACCGATGAATAATTGTGCGACGATAATCGCATTTGCCCAGCCGATTCCATATTGAAGAATTATCGTTTCGTGAGGATCTAAGAATCCATAAACTTGAGGAATCGATTCGATAGGAATCATAATCATAACCAATAATTTCTGAATACCTTGGTACAATTGCTTGTCTGCCGAATCTTGTAAATCGAGTTGAATAATTTTCGCACCAGCGAAAAGTTGCATGATAATCGAACCTGTAACAATCGGTCCGATTCCAAGGTGCATAATCGAACCGGAAGCACCAGCCATTATCGCTCGGAATGATGAGAAAATATCTAAAGTTGAATCGGAAATTCCGTACAACATTACATTCGTCATTGCGAAGTAAATGATTAGAACTAGAGTAGTTGTCCACAATTTTTGATTAAATCTGACATGCCCCTCCGGCTTTGTAATGCTTGGATAAACATTGACGAATCGCTCCAATCCAAAGAGACGACTGCTGGCATTTCCGGAATAAAGCAAACAGGCAAGAGCCATTGCAGCCGCCAGACCTAGAAGAGCAATTCCAACTAACAAAAAGCCAACTGCGGCCTTATCTACCCAACCCCAATATGCAAGGCTGAGAACGAATAAGACCCATATTGCGGGTTTCAATGCCCTCCCTACATATGGGATATCGCGAATATTTTCTGGAAGATCTGACATTGCGCTCCAGAGAACGAAACCAACATAGGGAATCGAAACTAAGAATAATCGAAGAGCCCGCATCTGTTCATCTGCTGCACCGTCGAGTAAATCTCCACGTAGCCAATAAAATAGTGCTCCCCAATAAATTGTAGACATCAGAATAGTTCCGATCACACTAGGTTTGCGGTCAACCATTCAAAACACTCCTTCATTATTATCGAGGATTATTCCTCTTCCAATTCACCAAATTCGCCATCTTCTTTATCACTTAAAGTGACAGAGCCACCGGCAGCTTCTACCTTCTCGATAGCGCGTGCACTGGCTTCTGCCACGGTAATGTGTAGAGCCTTAGTGATGCGTCCTTTGCCGAGCAACTTGTCAAATCCGAATCCGCTCAAATCAACAGAATCGCCTTCAGCGAGTGATTCTGCTTCTTGCAGATTACATGATACATTGACAATTCTCAAACTAGGGTCACGATTGAATCCATGCATCCCCCAGTGACCTGGCATATACTTGATACGAGTCATTAAGCGATGCTTATTGATTCCAGCATTTCCACGGCCACCACGCTTTCCAGCACCGCGACCAGCTTTTTTTCCACGGCCGTGATAGCGAGAGCGACCACGGAATTTATTCGTACGTGAAACCATTCATAATCACCTCAGATCATCCTTCCGACTAAGTCGGAGATTGCTTCACCACGGAAACCAAGTGCACCACCAACGGTGTATGCTCTCTTGATTCCGCCCCATCCCTTCGTGCCGCGAGGCGGATGAAGACGGAAGATTGGTTTTAGCCCGTCAACGCTCTTCATCGAAGCATCGCCAGAAGCGATAGCCTTCGCGAATGCCTTGACAGTTTTGAAATCTGAACCGGCTTTGATTGTTGCATTAGTTACAGGGTGGTCACCGACCATTCGTCCACGCTCTAAGATGAGGTTTTCGATAGTGTCAGCGTCAACTTCACCCCAAGTGATGTAATCCTTCGACTTCTGTAGCATTCCGGTATAAGTTGGAGCATCAGGGACGATAGTTGCGTGATTTACACGGGTCAAATTGAGCATTAACATGGTGTCACGAATTTTTTTGGTGACGCCACGGTCACTACGAGCGCGGATAACTAAGTAACTCATTGAAATGTCCTCCCTTGGGTAATATGCAAACGTTCGCGATCACCATCGGTGATGCGCGTCTTATTCAATTCGATTAAAGCATTGAATGTCGCTTTTGCGAAATTGATAGTAGTTCGAGTTTGGCCAGCAGAGCGTGACCAAACATCAGTAACGCCTGCTAATGTTAGAACACGGCGACCATAGTCGCCGATAACCAATCCCTTTCCAGATGGAGCAGGCATCAGCGTGATTCTAGTCGAACCAGAGCGGCCTGTGACCTTGAAAGGAACAGAATTTGCAGGACCTTCGGATGATTCCCAAGAACCGTTTCCACGCATTACTGGGATTAGGTTGAGTTTTGCCTTATCAATCGCCTTACGAATTGTACTCGAAACTTCTTTTCCTTTACAGATTGAAAGTCCAACGTATCCATCGCTGTTTCCGACAACGCAAAGAACGTTGAATCGAACACGACGACCAGAATCGGTCATTCTCTGAATCATATTGACGCCGAGGACATCATCGGTCAAATCGGGTAGAAGTGCGTCGATGATTTCGACTTCTCGAATCGGCAATCCGGTATTCAATGCTTGCTCGTATGTGAGGATTTTTCCAGACAAGACCATTCGGCCGAGTCTTGTACGAGGAGACCAGGAACGAAGACCAGCAAGAGGATCTGGGCCACGACGAGGGCGACGGTCATTCTTCTCTTCAACAGGTGCGAGAGCTGCTGCGAGACCAGGTGCTAATTCGACTACTTCAGGGGTGTTTTCATCACTCATGATAATGCCTCCTCTATCGATGCTCGAGTTTTCTCGACGGACTTCGCAATCGAATCGTCGATGTGAGTACCATTGACTCGGTCGTCGTCAGGTAGAACCTCTTCGCCGTGAGGGATTTCTAATCCAGCCTCGACCATTCCTCGAAGGGCAGCGAATACGCGGCTACCGGTTGATGATGCTGAAAGTCCAATATCGAGAACTGCGCTTTCGTGACCTGCAGCGAGAGCAGATTTTCCGAGTGCATATCCGGCGAGGTAACTCGCAGGAACGGATTTGCGGGAAAGGTCCAATGGCCAGTCAAATTTGTCAACCAAAGTCTTCCCATTGATTGAAGAAAGGACATGATCTCCACCAAAATCGAAATTAATTAATTGGCATGTAGTTTGAGTATTAGAAATACGAACAACTGCTCGTGGTATCCCACCGCGTAACAATTTCATACGGCGACGATAATCGGTATCTCCGACTCTTCGGCGCTTGAATTTCAGTCGTTGGTTCTTACCTCTTGCCATCACTCATCACCGCCTAGTTTAATTCCATCCAAACCCATATTGGTTTGCATGTGTGCAATGGATCGGTAAGAACCGCCCTTTGCTTTTCGATAGTAATACCTATACTCCGATGGAGTAAGTGTTTCATCGCCACGAAGTTCTTTGAGAACTCGGCGTTGAGCACGGATAAGTCGCATCCAGCGTGGTTTCTTTGGATCGCGTGTATTAGCAGTTCCTTTTCTGGAACCGTGCCCCTTTCGACGACCCTTTGCCTTCTGAGCAGCTACCTTTCGAGCTCGGCCACGGCTTACACCTTGAATCGGCTTAGCCTTGATGAGGCCCTCTTCGATAAGACGGCGAATGTCGTCCTTCTGAACTGCACTTGAAACGTCATCGAGATAATCTGGGTTAATCCAGATTCGATGAACACCTACTGTGCGTCCTTCTTTTTGAGTTAGAATTTGAGCAGCCATGCGCTTTTGATTTGTAATCATCATTGCAAGTCCCCCTTCCTATCGATTCGGCGGCGATTTAGAACACGGATTCCCAAATCATCTGCACGGTCGTGAATTGTTGAACGCTTACGGTTCCCAACGGTTGCACCGATACGAACTGCTTGAGTTTCGGGGTCAATTCCATCGAGTTCACTCGATTGATTGACTAGAACTTCTTTGAATCCAGATGGATGAAGTCCGCGAACTGACGCAATCTTTCCATATCCAACACGAGCCATTGGTGTTCGATACTTCATGTTCAATCGTTGTTTTGATTGATATCCATTGGGCTTTCTCCAACCTGTGCGGGCGAGACGGTAGTATCGATACCATTCTTGTCGGCGGAACTTTGGCATCTTCTTCTTTTCAGCAGCGCGAGTAACTAAATGCGCCTTAGTCTCATCGTCGAGGACTGGCTTTTGTCTAGCTGTGTGAATTTGATCGATATCATCGTCGAAGAAATCTTCGTCATCCATCTCGAAATCTTCATCGATGAATTCTTCTTCAACAGTTTCAACGGCTTCTTCAACAGAAGATGCGTTGAGTCTCTCGATTAATTCCGATTTCTTTCCAGAAACAGGAAGACCTGCTTCTCGCAATAAATCCTTTAATTCTGCAACAGTCATATTTTCGTATGTCATACCATTACCTCCTTTCATGCACCCTTCGAGGTGATATAGATACCATCTTGGAAGACTCTTCTGTCTCGCTTCTTGATAGCACATGCACGCTCAATATTTGCTGCAGTTTGGCCAACCTTTTCTCTGTCAGCACCGCATACGAGAACATCTGTTTTATTTGTCACCTTAACTTCAACATCAGCAGGTGACCAAGGAAGTTTTGCTTCACGTGGAACCTTTTCACCGAAGAGGTTGGTGATTGTCATTTTGTTTCCTAGAACCTTAATGGTCATTGGGAAGTGAGAATATACTGCTTTCAATTTGTATTCGAAACCAGTATCAACACCGTGAACCATGTTTCGTAAATGTGCAGCCCAGGTACCAGCGAGTGCTTTCTCGGCTCGCCGAGGAAGGTTGCAGAATACTTCTAAGCCTTCATCCGTTTGATTTACGACAACTCGAGGATGAAGGAATTCTCGTGTGAGTGTACTCGAACCTTTCGAGATGGTCACAGAGATACCATCAATCGTTGCACTAACTCCTTCGGCGAAGGAAATCTTGTGCGCTATATGATCTAACTTTGGCATACTTCATTCCCCCTCAGAAAATATAGGCGAGCAAACGTCCGCCAATTCTCTCCTTTTTCGCTTCGTAATGGTTCATTACACCTTGATTGGTGGTTAGGATGAGAAGACCGAAATCTTGTGCAGGTAAGTATCGTGATTCCCACTTCTCAAATTCTGCACGTTGAACAGAATGTCTTGGTTTGATAACTCCACAGCGGTTTATCGCGCCAATTAACTCGACGCGGAATCCACCGCCACGGCCATCATCTAGCTTCTCATACTCGCCGACATAGCCGGATTTTTGCATGATTGAAAGCATGCTTCCTAGAAGCTTACTAGCAGGGCTTACAGTCACTTCATAGTGACCAGCGTTTTCCGCATTGAAAATGCGGGTAAAGGCATCACTTAAGGGGTCAAATTGCATATCATATCACCTCAACTATATTTCTTAAATCCTATTTCTGGGGCTATATCGCGGAAGCATTGTCGGCATAGACGTAGTCCATGTCGACGAATCATCCCTCTACTGCGTCCGCAGCGACGGCAACCGTTTGTTCGGCCGATTTCTTCTCCATGATCACGTGCCATACATCACTCCTCCACGATTGTTAACCCAAAACGCTCAGTAAACCATTCCTTGGATTCCTCGCGTTCTACGCGATGATTTACTGCGACCTTGCGGCTTCGTCGGCGACGACGAGAGACGCGGTGGCCTGGGCGTTCGAGTACGATATTGATGTCCATACCAAAGATTCCGATATCCGGATTGTATTTTTGGTCTGGGAAATCGGTATAATCCGATATTCCAAAAGAAAGGTTGCCAGATTGATCAAAATTATAAACAGGCAAGGTATTTTGGCGAACCCAGAATGCATCCTTCAGGAAAGCATGGACCTTTTCATCTCCACGGAAAGTAACTTTACAACCTATTGGTGCTCCTTCTCTAGTCCCAAGATCCCTATTTGTGCTTGAGGATATTGTACGAACAGGAGTTTGACCCGTTAGAAGCTCGAGAACTTGCTCAGCAAGCTGTAGACGCGAACCACCTTCACCGACACCGATGTTTACGGTGACCTTCGTGATACGTGGGGAAAGCATAGGATTTACAGACTCACTCATTCCTTCACCTCCAGTGGAATATCCTTTGTATCACCGATGATGAAAGCATAATTGGAAATTGTACCAAAGTCATCAAATTGAACTTCGTTTGCCTTCGATGAACGCTTGATTTCATGGGAACGTACAGTCGCTACTTCACCGATGTGAGAACCACCGATTAGGTAAGCGGTTGCGCCTTCTTCGAATTTATGGTGGGCAGTGATTTTCTGATCCGGCAATGAGAGAACCACGCTGTCACCAGAATTGTATTTTGGGTTCTCATCGAATAATAGATTACGTCCATCGTGAAGATGAAGTTGAGTAATTCCGCCACGAATGGTGGTTTTTCCACTCACGCGACAGATTTTGCTACCGGCGGCCTTAGATGAAATTTCGTTGTATCTAAGTTTACCGTTTTTATCGAGGATACAGCGGAAATGCTGATCTCCAACTGTTAGAACATCCATTAGACCAACACCACGACCAGCACCGGTTTCGATTTGTCCATCCACACTAACCTTACGGGTTTGGAGAATTTTCTTAGCTTCACGACGAGAGTGAGCGAGTCCGATAACATCTCTCAAAATTAGTGCCATCGGCATGCATTTATCCGTGCTGTGACCACATGGGTCTGGTTTCTGAACCCACACATTTGACTTTCTTGGTAGAGGCCAACTTCGTGGCATCATTAGGCGCTTAATGTGACTGCTGCTCATTCTTGTGCACCCCCTGCACGGTCTGATAACTGCTTAATTCGCAGTGGGTCGCCCTCATAGAGAGCTGTGACAATTATGTTTGAAGGATGGATTGGAATCGCTTCCTCTTTTCCATCGGCAGTGGTCATCGTCAAACCATCGACGAAAATCATGCCAGATGTCGTGTTGACATTGGCAACCTTCGCCTTCAATCCTGCACGGCCACGTGATTGTCCGAGGCGCTTGCCGCGGGAATCGGATTTGACACTGTTAGGATTACCAAAGTCTCCTCGGAGTACTTCAACTTCATCACCGACACGAACGGTAACGGTTCGGACAGCTTGGAGATCTGGATCATCAGTTATTAATCGAGCTCGCATTCGCTTGCGCCTGATATGTAGTGGTGCTTTGCTCTGTTCTAGTCGGTTCTTGCCTGGTTTATTACTTGCCATCCATCTCACCTCATACAATTTGTTTCGCTGTAGCAGCGATTCTAGGCCATCGCTCAGCAGCTTCTCTACTGACTGGTCCTTTGATATCTGAACCTTGGACATCACCGCGTTCATTTGTTAGAACACAAGCGTTGTCTTCGAATCGAACCCACGTACCATCTGCGCGACGGAAGGGTCGTGATTGACGAACGATGACTGCATTGAAGATTTGACGGCGTGTTTCTGGAGTGCCACGCTTTACTGTGACACGAATCATATCACCTACGCCGCCTGCTGGATATCGACGAGCGACTCCACCCTTGTTTAGAACGGTAATCAACATGACAATTTTAGCACCCGTGTTGTCGGCGCAGTCCATCTTCGAGTGTGTAGGCAAAGCCTTGGTTACTCGACTTGAAATTCCCTTCATTGTGAATCCTCCGTATCGATTACACAGAATTTAACAGTCTTAGAAAGAGGTCTACATTCCATAATTCGAACCTTATCGCCAGGGCTTAATTCGCCAATACAAGAAGGTAAATGTGCCGGATATCGGCGTGTTCTCTTCTCGTATCTCTCATATTTCTTCATGTAGCGGGTCATTTCTCGTTGAACAACAATCGAACCCGACATATTGTTTGAATAAACAGTCCCTTCGATAATTTGTCCACGTAGCCTCAAACTTCCATGGAATGGACAATTCTCATCCCCATCCCATTCGCCTTGCGGCGTATTAACATCTACTCCGATATCACGCATTTCAGTTCCTCCTATATTTGCGGTTCACTCGATTCTCTGGACGCTGGGTTACCGCGGCACCGTTGATCACGTCTTTCTCAGAATCGAGTGTGAATTGTATTACCGTCTTAGCGAGAGTTTTCTCACCAGTTTCGGATTGCACGATAATAGTGCGTCGGGTCTCTTCTAGTACCTGACCAGAAATCCCCACTAAACTAGGGTCATTTGAACCGACCACAGTTAGGTTTCGAGCCAAGAATGGAAGGTGAATCGAATCGCTCATTTAGCGCACCTCTACTCTGTATCCATTCTGCTCGAGAACTTTGGCGGCACGCTTTTTGTGCTCACCTTGAAGTTCGATATTACGTCCTTTGACAGTGCCGCCGCTAGCGCAAGCACCTTTGAGAATCTTAGCTAGTTGGTTGATATCGATGGCGGGATCATCGATTCCTTCAACGATAGTTACCATTTTTCCATACCTCCTTCTAACTACTGAAATGACTGCTTTTTGTTGTTCCTTAGCTATTTCTTGGCAAATGCATAATTCATCTGGTAAACCACAAAGATTGCAAATTCCAGCCATTCCATTCCACCCCTAAGATTGTTCATTTAATTTTGTCAACATGCGCGCGATACTGCGGCGTGTTTGTTTGAAATCACCAGAATTGGATAATGACCCCCCGAGCGCTTGTTGCGCGCGCAGTTGGAGCATTTCCTCTTGAAGCTCAACTAAACGGCGCTCAAGTTGCTCACGGTTCATTGAAGCGATATCACGGTTCGAGATAAATGACATTCATTCTTCCTCCTGCGATTCTAAGTCAGCGATTTTTTGAACGACGGACATTACTACTTCTTCTGCACCTGCAACATCTACAGTAACTTCTTCGAGAACTTCTTCAGGTTGTTCGTCCAAAACCTCAAGCATTGAAACTTCATCGAGTGGGTCGAGTCCAACTTCATGGCGCTCTAAGATGGTGATCTCGTGAGGGAGTTTAACGCCTGCACGCATTATCTTTACCGAGCACCCAATAGTTCCGAGTTTCTTGATAGCAGTAGAGAAACCGCTGTCCATGAAGGTAAGAGCTGGTTCACCGCAGAACTTGATGTGTCCTTTCTGGAACTTCTCGACACGATGTCGTGCACCTGTGACTTTTCCAGATAATGTGACGAGGCAACCTCGTGCACCCGCATCCATGATGTTCTGAGCAGTACTGTGTCCTGCGCGACGGAAGAACCATCCACGCTCTAGTGAGGAAGCTAATCTACTAGCCATAACTTGAGCATTCAGGCGCTGTTCTTCAATTTCTGTGACTTCAAGATGAGGATTTTGCAAATGGAAATCGTTCTGAAGTCGGCGTTGAAGTTCATGGATTACTTTTCCACGGCGACCGATTACTCGGCCGACTTGCTCAGCGTGAAGAGTAAGCTTGGTTCCTTCAGGAGTTCGATTAAATTCGAGGCCACCAAATCCAGCACGCTCGGTTTCTTTCAGAAGATATTCTCGGACGAGCTGGCGCTCAACATTTCTATTGATGAATGTTCTAATGGTATTCTGCTTCATATCATTTCACCTCAGAATTCATCCTCTTCATCCTCTTCACCAAAGTGTTCAAGGAAAATCTCTAGATTTACCTTGTAGTGGTTATCAGGAGTTGCACGGCCTTGGGCTCGTGGTCTCCATCCACGGTGAATTTGACCACGGTGTGCGGCCATGTGAGTAATCGTCATCTCTTCTGGATCAATTGTGTCATAGCGTTGACGAGCATTGTCCATTGCGCTATTGATCAATTTGATGAATATCTTTGATGCTTTGTTAGGGTACTTACCAGGGCCCATCTTGCCCTTTCGGTGACCAGCCATCGTATTTCCACCACGACCACGGCGAGATCGGCGAGTGTATGGAATCGCCTTTTTCTTAGCGATTACATCTTCGAGATATTCGATTGCTTCCTGTGCATTCATGCCACGGACGAACTTTGCGACATGCAAACAGTGCTTGTGATGTACATCGAGGCCGACCGCCCTAGCTGATACGAGGTATGAACCCTCGAGCAACTGGGTGTATCCAGATTGTGCTTTTCCTGAAATTCTACTCATTCATCTCACCTCACTTCAATGCCACGTGTGCAGACGAACGTGTCGCTCCAACACCAGGTCCTGTGTGTGTCACAGAGTTACGTGTTCGGGCAAATTCGCCTAATGCATGACCAATCATTTCAGGAATTAATTCAATTTCCACGAAATTTCGGCCATTATGAATACCAATTGTTGTTCCAACCATTTCTGGAAGGATATACATCCCTCGACAATGAGTTCGGACCACCTTTCCGTCACTATTATCACGAATCTTCTCCAGCAATTTATCACATTCTAGATTCAATCCACGGGAGAGTGATCTCTTTGCACGCGAAGGCATCAGGGTAGCGATGCAAACTGCGTCATAATCATCCTCAGGAGGATAGAGTGGCATTTGCTTGAGTTCTTCAATGGTGTAACCACGCCAAAGGAATTCCTTTTGGCGGCGCTCAGAAATTTGAGAACGTCGCTTGCGAGCCTGACGCCGAGCGAGTTTAGGTGAGCGGAAGATTTTCTTGGATTTACGTGCCATTCATTATGCCTCCTCTGATCTCTTTCGTCCTCGACCGGTTCGCTTTGGAGCGATGTTTCCGACCTTCTGTCCTGGTGGAGCATTTCGGCTAACTGAGTTAGGTCCGTGAACAGCCTGGTGATTTCCTCCACCATGAGGGTGATCAACAGGGTTCATTGCGACACCACTAACGGTTGGATATAGCTTACCACGAGCCTTGGCTCGGTGATGAGCAGCACCTGCGCGCATTAGCGGCTTGTCAGTCCTACCATGGCCTGCGAGTACACCGATAGTAGCGCGAGACTTAGCAGGCAAATCTTTGCTCTTGCCACTTGGAAGTTTTACGCGGACGTATTTACCCATTCGGGTTTCAAGTAAAGCAGAGTTACCCCCGGAGCGGGCGAATTTTCCGCCATCCCCTGGTCGACTTTCGACGTTACAAATCGGAGTCCCTTCTGGAATCTGATCGAGAGTAGTAACATTTCCTGGGCGCAATGACACATTATCGCCGAAAGCGAGGTTTTGTCCAACCGAAACACCCTCAGGTGCTGCGATGTGTCCAACTTCGCCATCATCGAACTTGATTTTTGCGAGTGGTGTTGTGTGTACTGGACTGTGGATGAGGTCGACAACCTCCGCCATCTTATCGCTGACACGAGGTAATCTATTAGCAGCTGGGAAGCGGTGACTTGAGACCTTGTTCTTTGGACTCGAACCGCGACGTTGTGATCTTGTTCTCTTACCCATAATTACCACCTCAGAAAGCGCCCATCTTGAGCGCAGCCTCCTCTGCATCATATCCTTCAGCGAGGCGAATGCTCGCATGTTTGCCAGTGAGGGTGATCCGGGTGTTAACCTTAGCAACCTTCACATCGAGCAATTGCTCGACTGCATCACGGATTTGTTTCTTCGTTGCCTCACGGCGAACGATGAACTCGATTCGGTTATTGTTTTCTCGATAGCCGCTCTCAACATCAGCGATTCGACGGGCATCGAGGGTTTTCTCAGTAATCCAAGGCATCTGAATAATATCGTACGGATTAACCATTTTTCTCACTCCAGTGCCTCGATTGCAGATTTGGTCCAAACAGTAAGACGACCCATGTCGCCACCAGGGGCGAGGTCCTCTGCACACAGATCCTTAGCAGCGACAACATCGATGCCAGGCACATTTCGTGCAGCCTTGTGAAGTCCGTCACGGTTTGCGACGACCAATAGAATAGATTTCGGGGTACGATGTTTTCGACCGCGCATGGTACCTTTACCTGCGCGAATAGTGCGACCAGATTTTGCACGGTCTAAATCGGCTCCAAGGCCGAGACCGTGCATCATAGCAACGAACTTGCGAGTTGAATTCTGCAAAGGCAGTGATTCAATGCTGTATTTCTCATCGGATCCATCGCGGGATTCGATATATCCATCGATAACGATTGGGAATCTTATGCTGGAATCAAATCTATGTCCGCGTGCGGATACAGATTCTGAATCAGCTGTTGCTGCGATAGCAGAATTGCGTGCGAGCGTCTTTTGCTTGCTGTTGAGTTTTTGTGACCAGTCTTTAGCTACCTTTGGTCCATGAGCACGACGTCCACCACGTGTATGGGGATTCTGTGCACCGGTTCGCTGACCAGTTTTACGCATAATTCGCGAAACACCACGACCCTTCCCCCACCATTCAACAGAATGTTTCATTCCAGCTTGTGGCTTTCGCTTTCCATCATGTTCGCGGTGACCATATGCTTGACGTCGGTTAGCACGTGAAGAATGAACTGCAGAGCGGACTAAATCTTCTCGAATCTCAGATTCGAACATCGAAGGCAAAGTAACGTTCTTTCCATTCTTTATATCAACGAGATAGGATTCCGCGAGAAGACCTGCATCGAACTCTACTTGCTCGACATTTGAAACCAAATTATACATCTTGACCTTCATCGAGTTCAGACCCCCTGCTTGGATGATGTACTGACATAGGTCAGATTGACCTCGTGCTGTTCGGCGCGTGGGCGAATTGCATCACGGAAGCGAAGCATCCTCTTCGCAGGACCAGGAAGGCTTCCCTCGATAATCATGTAATCGTTGGAGACTATACCGTAGTGAAGGAATCCACCGGCCGGAGTTACATCGGACTCTTCCGAGTTAGAAATTCGTAGAATTCTCTTGTTCAATTCAGTGCGCTGGTGATAACCTGTTTGACCCGCTTGTCGGATAGTCTTTCGAACATATCCAGTTCCGAAGTCACCCATGTTTCCACCCTGACGACGGCGTTTGCTGTTCTTGTGACTGAGTAGTTTGATTCCCCAACGCTTAATCGCACCTTGCCAACCTTTTCCTTTGGTGACACCGATTACATCAACATCAGAGCCGATATCGTATACATCATCGAGAGTAATTGAAGAACCGAGGCGATCTTTTGCCCAGGCGAGCTTTTCTGAATTGTCGCCTCCAACCATTCCAACTTCCATTATTTCAGGTGTTTTGGAACTGATGCTCTTTACGAGTTGAGGTTGGGTTGCGACAACAAGACGAACATCGCATAGATCTGCATTCAAAAGTGCTTCAAAAGCACCTTCATTTGAACCATTTCCACGAACTGGAATTCGACCGGCGCGCTTCTCAGGCTTGCGGCCTTCGTCAGCATCTCGGTCGCCGCGTGTTTGATTAGCAAAGCGCGGCATTAATCCATTTGGTCCATCATCGATAGGATTGGTCCAAAACTCACCAGAGGTTTGCATACCGTATGGAGTCATTCGATAACCACGAACTGCGAGAACAATCATTGGAGGAGTTTCTACGACAGTAACAGCTTTGCGAATTTCTTGACCAGCAGAAGTTGACTTAGGATTGAGATCGCGAATTAACACATGGGTCATTCCAGCTTTCCAGCCGGCAAAGCCCTGAACCCTAATTTCTGTTGAATTCGTCTCCGGCCACGATGTGATACGACCATATGGTCGAATCGCTCTCTTGCGAGGGCTAAAGCCCATGCTACCACGGCGGGGTTTACTACGGTCAGCCATTTTGGGTTCCTCCTAATTTTCGTTTACCAGTTCAACGCCGCAATGCAGCGTTTTACCGGGCTCATTTCGCAAAGGAAATACCGTAGCACCGAACCGATTCCACGAATGTGGTTTCGATTACCGGGATACTTGTGCATTGCCCTATGGTGTATGGTATCTCACGTTGTGAGCGGCCTTGCGACCTACCTACCATATATGAACGAATCGGGAATCAATGATTCCACCCCCTTAGGGGTGTAAGTGAACACATGGGGCAGTGCAAGTATTTTGAACCCTGACCACTAGGTGAAATAGCGATGCGCGATGAAGTTCAACACTCTGGCTTAATCACGGGCTCAATCGAAGCCAGAGGATATCAATTGGAAGCGGTCGATGAAGCCCTATCTGGGTCGATGTTGTTGGTGTTGCCGACCGCCGCTGGAAAGACGGCGGTCGCATGGATGGTAATCGCTGAAAGATTGCGGACTAATTCAGGTGGAGTAATCTTTCTGGCACCGACAAATGCATTGGTCGATCAACATCTCAAAAGTCTTGAACCGGTGATGAAACATATTCACGATCTTAATCCAATTTCCATCACAGGAGAGATAACTCCCAAAAAGCGTGAAAATTTATGGGATTCTTCTCGATTAATCATTGCTACACCACACGTCGTTCGCAACGATGTTGTTAAAGGAATTCTCAATCTTTCAAACTGTTGCTTATTGGTGGTCGATGAGGCTCATCACGCTACGGGAAATCACCCCATGGCTCAGGCTGCTGAATTATACAATTCACAGGCGGAAGACGGACTTATTCTTGCCACAACTGCGAGCCCGGGTTCACGCACAGAAGTTGTCGAAGAAATTTGTAGCCGACTCGATGTTGAACGAATTCATATTAGAACATCGAGTGATGCAATGTTAAACTCATATCTTGCCGGTCTCGATGTTCAAGAATTGAAAGTAATCGTTCCTGACGAAATTCGAGAATTAGCCGAGCCGCTTCGATTATGGTTGAATGGAATTATCGATAGAGAACGTCGCCTCGGGAGATATGTCCTCTCTGGATATCCCTCTTACCGTGGCCTAACCCAAGCGATGGGGCGTGCTCAAGAAGCAATTCAACGCGGAGAATCAAATGCTTACTCCTCGGTTTCAAATATATCAATGGCTATGCGCTTAAATCACCTCCTCAACCATTTATTATCTCAAGGAATTGCTGCAGCAAGAGAATTTCTTAGTAGAATGGAAAAGGATGGGGACTCGTCAAAAAAATCTGTAAAAAACTTCCTCCGAGATAAACGGATTCAAAGTTTGAAACAAAGTTTGGACCAGATGGATGAAATACATACAAAGGTAGGAACTGTTAGACGTTTAGTCAGAGCACGACTACGAAGAGATTCGATGAGCAAGATTATCGTTTTCGCTACCTTCAGAGATTCGGTCGCTGCTATCGAATTAGCTCTTGAAGGATTAGATGGGGCAAAGGCGGTTCAATTTGTTGGTCAATCAAGCAGAAATGGACGAACTGGATTAAAACCGAAGGAGCAAATTGACCGATTAAATAGATTTCGCGAAGGTGAATTCAATGTATTAGTAGCCACCTCAGTAGCTGAAGAGGGTTTGGATATTCCATCCGCAGACTTGGTGATATTTTACGAACCTGTACCTAGTGAAATACGAACAATCCAACGTCGTGGTAGAACCGGCAGACACCGTGAAGGCGAAGTTGTCGTACTAATTGCTGAAGATACTAAAGATGAAGGAGCAAAGATCGCAGCCGAGCGAAAAGAAGAAAATATGCAACGAGCAGTTCAGAGAGTTCGACGAAAATTACCACGATCCACACATGTTGATCTTTCAAATCTTGACGCATTCGTAGTTTCAAATTCAGAAGAAAAAACTTCAGCGAAAGAGTTCATCAAGAAAGTTCGTGAGGAATCTCGCCCGAGTATAGTTGAGACTGATCGAGTTGAAATGAAGGAAAAAAAGACTGCTGTCACTATATTACCACCTCAAACGTTCCGGCCACGCGGACAAACAGGGTTGGAGCAATTTGAAACAGCCTCAAATAATTCATCGCAAGATGATGAAAATTCAGATAGTCCCGCTCAAAAAATAGTGAACAGCCCCCCACCCATATCGATATCCCATGATCTATCTGCTCTCGAAGAAATTGGCCCTCCAGATGTGCCAGGCGCTATTATTACAGCCGATGATCGTGAATTGAACAGCGCCGTAATCGCACGTTTACGTGCACTCGGTGCTGAAATAAAAATCGAGAGACTCACTACTGGGGATTACAAAATTGGCGAGCGAATTTTAGTAGAAAGAAAAACTGTGCGCGATTTTGTTGATTCATTGGTCGATGGCCGACTTTTGGAACAAGCCAGTAGATTGGTCGGCGCAGCACCTCGCACCTTAATTCTAATCGAGGGAGAAGGACTTTTCCAAAATCCAAGGGTTCACCCACATGCATTGATGGGAGCATTGACAACGTTATCATTAGATTTTGGAATCCCAGTTGTAACGACCAAAGATGGAGCAGAAACCGCTCGATTCCTAACGGTTGCATCAAGAAGAGAAGAATCAATGCTTGATGGTTTAAGTGGTAGTGCACAAGATAGATTAGAGGCAGTAAAGCCGGAATTTTGGTCAGATCCAGTATCTCAAGCTGCTGCCGGAGCCCGTGAAATAAGAATCAAA
Source organism: Candidatus Poseidoniales archaeon (assembly GCA_012960975.1). Lineage (GTDB taxonomy): Archaea > Thermoplasmatota > Poseidoniia > Poseidoniales > Thalassarchaeaceae > MGIIb-O2. The sequence goes on along the minus strand of DUAE01000059.1, from coordinate 38,397 downwards.
AATGACGATGAAAGAATTGCTGTTCGAGCAATGCTTGAATCAATTCCGAGCATTGATTCTGAATTATCCTTGCAATTATTAGAGGAATTTGGAACTTTTGCTAATCTTGTATGGGCTGAAGAAGATGATATTAAAGAAATTCAAGGAATTTCAGAAGTTCAGGTCAGAGAATTATTGCATATGTTCGGGAAAAAACAAAACCGGTAATAATCAATCGCCAATAACTGCAATTCTGGTACGCAGTTGCGCAAATCTATCCGTGTGATGGCCTAGTGCAAATGAAAGAATTTCGCAAAGGTGAGTAACAGGGATATTGGTTTGTATTCCAGTTGCTCGGCTAGCCTTTCCTTGATAAATATCGAGTATTGAGTGAGAAAGATTACATGCGCTGACTATCATATCAGCACCTTCTGAACGAGCATCAGAAAGAACTGCGGCCGCTTGGCGAAGAACCGTTAATTCTTCAGAAAATAAACCGGGAACACCAACACTCTGGGTTCTGCTTTCCCATTCTACTGGAGTACCACCGAGAGCAGAGATTAGTTGCTCAAAATAATTTGGATCGAAGACATCATCCCCCCCGCATGCCCCAGATTGCTGCATATTTGGGCCATAATAACCAGCAACCGAAAAATCGACTCGGTTTTTTACCAAAGTACTCAACTTATCCAAACCGAATTCATCGACGATAACGTGCAATAAATGGTGGACTTCAGTGCCTCCACCAAAAGTCAAACCACTGGTTTGTTGTAAAATCACATTTATTTCTTCAAGAAGAATTGGATCGGCTCTCAGTGTCGCCAAATCTTCTGACAAATTCCCTGCTGTTGCGGCACATGGAGTCATAATTTCTAATCCAAGCGCCTCAGCTTGAGCGAAGGTACGTGCATTTAGCGAGAGTTGCAAGCGATGGTTTGCTTGGCGGATAATTCCAGCACCACAGCTAGTAGCTCCATCGAGAGGAGTCAGTTTAATCCCGAGAGTGTGAGCCAGTGGTATCATTGTTTCATTAATTTCTGGTGACCCGGAGTGTGCTACATTGCCGGGGTGGTAAGCGTATTTCAGAGCCATCAAAACCGACCGTCCATCTCATTGAAAATTGCAACAACCTCGTGATGTTTATCGACTGAAGCATTGAATTGTTTTGGCATTTTCCCTAAACCAGCAGGTGGAGCGACAAGTGCTAACATATCGTAAAACATAGAGCCTCCAGTTCGAGTAAATCCGAGAGCCATTCTTGCTGTAACTCCAGAGAATAAATTTCCCATCAAGCCGATTGGTCCGAGAACTTGTCTGAAGATCATCGTATCATTCACGCGCCCACTGCTCTTTACTGAAAGTGTATACCACCAAACATGCTTACCGTGTCGACCGCGATAACCATCGCGAGATAGCGTAGCAATCTTACATTCGAGAAGAGAATCGTGAATTGTCGTAGTTTTACCTTGACGGCGAATCGATGCTAAATCTGTTTCCGATTTGATTCCACCTTCTCCGTCTAGAACCATTTGTAGTGCAGCTCTCTTTGATGCAGAGGATCTAGGGTCATTGAGGCGAGCCCAAGATTGTAGAACTACTGAAGGACCAAGATAGGTGTTAGAATGGGGTGTGGCATCGGAAGAAGCATGCAAAATTTCTGCGCTGTGAAAAGATGATATTGAATGGAGTTTGTCTGCAATTTGCGAATCCATCGTTCCGATTGGACCTTGTGGAGTATTTACACCGGTTCGAGTAGCTGCGACCATCCATGGTTCAGAAATTTCTCGATTTTGCTCGAGAGACCATGTATCGACGACTAAATCTCTGATCACTTCGAATCCAGGAAGCGGTTCTATTCGAATTCGAATTCCGCCATTTCTAATTGGTGCAAGAGAATCGATTCGGCAATTTCCTGGAAGAATATAGCGGCCGTTAATGGAAATTGCCGTCGATGGATCATCGGCAGTCCCATCGCGGAATGTCAGAGAACCGTCTTGAGTATTTTTCAGAGTTCGAAGCATTTCAAGTGCAGAAATATGGCCAGGGAATGCACAAACCCATGTGTCCTTGCCAGTTGATGAAGTAGTAGGGTCGTATCGGAATATGCTGACCTCAACCTGCATGGATTCAGATTTTAAATCAGGAGTTGAGAGCTCGACAGCAGGAGCAGTAGATTCAGTCGCCGTTGAACTAGAGGCGCTAGAACTACTAGAAGCCGCATTCTTCATCGCATCTACTTCTGCGGCTTGGAAAACACCATCATCATCGACTGCCCCCATACAGGCTAATGCTTCAGTTAGCCAAGATGCAGCGGGTTCTTCGTATTCCACATCGCAATCAACCCGCTGATATACTCTTGTTGCACCCTTTGATTCAAGCCAGCCATCCCATTGTTTTCCGGATTCACAATAAAACTCGTAAGATGAATCACCCAAAGCGAGTACAGAGAAATTGCATTTGGCCATTGACGGAGAATCATCTGCTTCAGCATCTAGCCACAAGTCTTCAGCATTGTCTGGTTGCTCTCCCTCACCCCATGTGCTACAGGTGATGAGAATTCTCGAATAATTTGTCAAATCTGCTATTTTGACCTCATCCATACCCTTGACGGTTGCTTCCAAATTATACTTTGAAGCAGCTTTACCGATTTGGTCTGCCATGTCCTCTGCATTTCCAGATTGAGAACCAAAAAGAACGAGGAGTGAACGGTCTGCAGACATATTGACACCAATCAGCCCTGTGGACATTTGTTTCGACCTACGGTCGATTATTGAATGTAGCGTGTAAAGCAATAGAAAGGAACTTGCTAATTAAGCCCATCTCACATATCGAAGCCATCGAAATCGCCACCATCCATAGGACTGCTAGCGCGGCTCGAAATTACATCGTCAATCCGCAGAATCATCACCGCAGTTTCAGTTGCGGATTGAATCGCTTGCTCGACTACACGACTTGGTTCGAATACGTTTGCTGCAGACATATCGGCGACTCCACCATCATATACATTAACTCCAAAATTCGATTTACCTTCTGAGTGAGCTTTACGCAAATCAATAATCGTGTTAACCGGATCTAAACCAGCATTCTCTGCGAGGGTTCTGGGAATAACTTCGAGTGCTCCAGAGAATGCTTCGATTGCCATTTGTTCGCGACCGCCTATTCCCTCAGCATATGCACGGAGATCACGGCTAATCGCAGCGAGGACCGAGCCACCACCAGTTAGGACTGCCCTATCTTCGTAAGCCACGGCGACAACGCCAATGGAGTCTTCGAAAGCGCGCTCGATTTCATCGACAACATGCTCGGTGCCACCACGAAGTAGAACGGATACAGATTTTGCCTGAGGGCAACCGGTGACGAAAACCATATCCGATTCACCGATTTTTCTTTCATCCACCTTAGCAGCTAGACCTAGGTCTGTAGACGAAAGATCATCAACATTAGTGATGATTTTTCCTCCAGTTGCCTTCGAAAGCGCTTCCATATCGCTCTTCTTTGCTCGACGAAGAGCGAAGATTCCAGCTTTTGCCATATAGTGCTGTGCCAAATCATCGATACCCTTCTGGCAAATCAATACATTCGCACCCGCTGATTGAATTTTATCGACAAGGGATTTCAGATATGCTTCTTCTTCATCGAGAAATTGTGACAACATATTCGGATCGGTAATCTGAATTTTAGCATCGATTTCGGTTTTCTTAACCTCGATTGCAGAGTTGATCAATGCAATTTTCGCATCAGATACTGAGCGAGGCATCCCTGAATGAACTCGCTCCTTGTCGAGAATAATTCCATCGACCAAAGTGCTGCTTCCGATAGAGCCACCCTGCTTTTTCTCGACTTTAATATCGTCAAGATCGACGACTATTTCACCATCAACTTCTTGGGAAACGGAAAGTACTGCCCGAACAGAAATGTCTGCAAGGAATTCTTTGACTGCCCCTGCACTTTTACCCGTGAGTGCTGTTTTTGCAACCTCGGTTAGAATCTCTTCTGAAACATCGTTCGAATGATTTTCAATCAATTCGCTAGCTTTTTGCGCTGCAAGCCTAAACCCATCGCAAATTACAGTTGGATGAACATTTTGTTCGATTAAATCCTCGCTTCGCTTCAAAAGTTCACCAGCGATTACAACCGCGCTAGTCGTCCCATCGTAACAGTGCTGTTCCTGTGTTTTTGCAACCTCGATAATCATTTTCGCAGCGGGATTGGTAATATCCATCTGCTTGAGAATAGTTGCACCATCATTGGTAATAACAACATCACCCATACTGTCTACAAGCATTTTGTCCATACCTTTTGGACCGAGTGTTGAACGTACCGCATCAGCAACAGCTTTGGCTGCTGCGATATTATTACTTTGAGCAGTTCGACCGCTAGTTCTTTCGGTGCCTTCTTTCATAATGAAAATTGGTTGTTGGCCGTTGTACATAGGAAATCACTCTTCACTCGGGAACCGCCCACCAAAGGGGGTTTCATAAGGACTCGCACATAATAATAAGAATTAGAACTGCCAAATCATTGTTGATTTTGCTGGTCAACCCACTGCTGACCATAGTGAACCCATTGCTCAATAGACCATCCTGGTGGAAGACCTTCATCTGGAATAGGTGGTACCCCTGCTGGTAATTCAGGCACTGTAGAATCTTCCACAACTGGTTCTTCTTCCAATTCAATTTCATCCTTAATTTCAGTTGAATCAACTATTTCTTCCACTTTTGGTTCCAAAATCGGAACAGGCTCAGGTATTGGCGGAGACTCGAGTTCCGTCATAGCAGGTTGCTCAGGTTCAGGCATTGATTCAGGCATTGGCATTTCTGATGAATCTGGCATTGGTGGAGGGGCAGGTTGCTCAAACATATCTTTAGTTCCACCATACATTGAGTTTGCAACAGAATCTGCAGATGGTAATTCAGGTGCTTCTGGGATACCCTCGAACGACGGTGCTCCACCTACGGTCAATTCATAATCACCAAATGAGGATTCTACCTCAAGCGGGTTCGAAGCTGTTTTCATAATTCCTAATGCGGCTATCATTACCCCAATTATCACTCCGAGGCCGATAAGAATGAACAGGATGTTACCCGCAACTTGAGCGATGAAACCCTTGTCTGGTCCTTTTTCTACCGGGTTAATTTTGTGCATCGTTACCGTTGCTGCACTTGACACCTTATCGATATCACCATCGACTTCTAAAATCAATTCAAATGTCATTTCATTTTCAGAAAGCGACTTCAAATTATCATCGGTAACAGTCAAGAAAACCGTGATCGATCGGGAATCCTGTGCATCTAGGACAAATGTCTGATCTCCTGTGTCGACTCTAGCATCGATGATATTATTGAAAATTGGAGAGTCCCTCTCAATATCAGTACGTAATAACTGTGCATCGGTAGGATGGTTATTTGTTACCGTAAAAACAAGCTCAATTTCATATCCTTTCTCAACGATGACCAGTGGCGCTGGTGGTTGTAGTTTAATCCAACCCTGCGTCCCAACTTGGAAAACGGCTTTGCCTGTGTTGAAGGAAGATTGACCGGCAGATTCAGCATTGATACTAGTAGCGGTTAATTCGATGACCCGATCTCCAAATGCTAAATCGTCAAAGGAATAGCGAACTGTCAGATTGAATGATTCCCCCGGAGCAATATAGGGAGTTATTCCGTTGTTCAATCCGACGTCACTCACCGATACATCAGATAGGTGATCAAAGGAGATTTGGAAGGAATCTACTGTATTTCCTCGGTTCCAAATTCGCCAATTAACTGTCCTCGAATCATCACCCCCGCGGAAGACTTCGTTGAGCATATCAATATCTTCGACCTCGACGAGATAAGTCTCAGGGACGGTCAAGAAAATTTTCTTGCTTGTCTGATAATCGGGATTGGTTTTACTGGTTGCAACTAAAGTAATGGGATAAGTTTCATTCACAATTCCATAAGGCATCGGCAACAACATCGTGACCGTTGCATCTCCGCCGAATGGATCGATTTCGAAAGTTTGCTCTGTATTCATCGAGATATCAAGATGCCAATCAGAGACAATGCTTAGATCGAAAGCTTCCTCTGCATTGCCATGATTGATCAATCGGAATTCAATCAATCGTAACGCATCATCAGCAGGTGCCACCATATTGTTGACTTCTGATTCAATATCAAGTTCGTAGTAAACTGGAACGACGATGTAAATAAGCCATTCAGCTTGATACTGGGCAGGAGATTGCCCGCTCGATAACAACGTGATTTCGTAAGTACCAGGTTCAACTCTATCGGGCACGGTAATAATTGCATCAATCGCTATTTCGTCGATTATCGACAACTCGGTTTGAGTTATCTCAGAGCCATTAAACAGCCATTCAATCCCTGCATCATTTGTCCAATCTTGATTGGGAAATGAGACTCCTAAATTCCATGTTGCTAATTGATTCCCAGTGTTTTTCAAAATCATCGGCACGATTCCACTTTCTCCGGGATATAAGGTCGCGGCAGGATTTTGAAGAGAAGCCTGCTGCAATTTACACGAATACGAAGCCATTACGGAAACCGGCAAGTGCATGTAATTTTTCGTCAAATTTGTCACACCGTCATTAATCCAAACATCCCAATCCAAATCTTGTACCCCAGCACCATCAGGTATACTCAAATTGAACCAAGTCTCCATCGTCTCCAATGCATGAATAACCTTTGTAACAACAAAATTATCGTGGTCAACATTGTTGTTCGAATCTATCCTCAGTGGGAATCCCCACATCCAAGATTGATTCGTTACCTCGGTATAAAGTCGCAGTGTGATATCGATATATCCGTTATTTTTTATCGAGCAGTGAAGGGAAGGAGGATTAGAATCAGCTGGAATAACCATGTAAGAATTGGGCAGTGGATCGTCACAATCTACATCAAGAGTGTATTCGGCTACCTTTTGTATCGCGAAAAGTAAGAATGAGTCAAGATGGATCCCCTGACTCGCATAGGAACTATCCGAATCGAATAAGAAAGCCATAGTAAAATCAGCAGACGGATGCATACCGGTCATATCCCAAACCAATTGTGTCCAATCGCCTGAAGTGGTAGATAATGGCTGAGACGTGTAATTGTAATATTCTTCAGGGCCAGCATCGGCTTCGAGGCGAATTTGGTCGCCGGCTGCCATCTCACCCCAAGCATTGGTAACCAAATGCATCGATAAGAAATCGAATCCACGTATTCTAATCTTACAGAAATTATTACCGTATGAACTGGTCACCGCTTGGTCAAGAGTCCCATATCCTAGGCCATGCCCTGGATCTTCGCAACTCTGGAATGGAGTGAACCACCCCCACCACAAGCGGTCGTGGCGATTACTCCCATAATCAGAACCAGACCGCGAGACTCGCCAATGACGGGAACCTTCAGCACTTTCTGAGTCATCCATACGCCAATGTCCGAAATTATCTGGGTCTGACGAGAGTGAATCATCCGGATCATAACCAGCACCAACCCAGGTTGGGATATTGGATTGTAATTGGTTTGGGCAATCAACGATTCCATCATTATCAACATCACCGCAAAATCCATTCTCCATAGGGTCATGCCATAGCGCTACTGGAATGTTGCGGAGCAGGTCATTATTCACTTCATTATCATCAGCTAATCCACCGTCAATGATTCCTTTAAGTTCAATACCTCCAACTAAAAACCCATTTTCATCAAGAGCGCTATGAGCTGCTCTTGGAGTCCAGATAAATTCTTCTTTGGAAGACTGGAAACCTGACAAAATCATGCTGACATTGAACTCTACAATCAGATATCCGACCGGATGCCAAATCTGTAAAAATCCTTCAGCAGCAGCAGGCTGACCAGATGAACCGGCTTGAGTGAAAGTAACATTGATTTGAATCGTCTCGTCTCTCATGATGTATTCTTGTCCTGAGCCATCTGGTTGAAGCCAGGTTTTTGCGTCGCGAGATGCATTTCCTATCTCGATTGAAGTCACTTCAAAGTCGATTAGGGCTTTTGGTACGGCAGAACTCTCTTCGGGTCTTACCCTAAGGTCAGATTGAAGTACCATTGGAGAAAGACTCATCAAAAGCATTAGAGATAATACAAACATTGGTGACAGACTACGCATGACTAACAATCCCATTGGGTCTTCAATCTGTGTATGAAGATTGGGGGCGTTCGTTTGCCGCCCTGTTGGCGAATGAAACCTATTTGAATTCTAATACAAGATTGAATAACTCACATATTTGTCAAGGATATGGATGAAGGACTTATGGATGCATCTAGTGGCGTAACCATTATGGAGGGGCGGAGTAATCTAACCCATCGTATTGGATTAAGCTTAATATTACTCATTCAAGTTACACTTGTACCTATTATCGGCTTCTCATTGACATACCTTATTGACATCGATAGGAAAAATTATGGTATTTCAATTCGAACCGAATTATTTCACTGGATTTTGATTGCTGGATTGGTGTATGGAACAGTGTCCCTCTTGCTCGCATTAGTGATTGGCGGCTATCGGCCAAATTCAGTTGTAGAGAGGGGAGGATGGGCAGCAACCCTTGGATTAAGTCAGAGGAAATATGACCCTGAATTGATTGATATCTCTCGTATGGCAGCCTATTCAAGCCCATATGGCAGAATGGCTAGAATGGTTAACGAGCATGTTGGGAAAAATGATAATGACCTTATCGCAGTCCATGGAGGATTGCAATTACTCGCAGTACCTTCTCAGGTTATTCTTATCTCAATCCCTATATTGATTATGGAAGGAATTCCAGATGAATACATACAACCAAATTCGGCATTTGAACTTGGGATGATTGGATATCTCATCGCTCTTTGGCTATCGTTTAGAATTCAGCCAATTATTTCCACCCGCTTGGTTGGAATCGCAGCATTATTCCGTAAAATTCTATGGCGAATAACAAAAATTTCTTGGATTTTACCTGTAGTAATTTTTTGGGGGCTTGCCCGTCTAGTACTCGCAGCATCTCTCAATTGGCTAGGTATAGACATAAATCACTGGCACGATATTCAATTGGAGGGAGTTATCCTCAACTTAGTCGCACCAGAAGCTGAAATTCCACCAACTGCAATCATTGATTTCCTCGTTGCCATTTCTGTGCTACCTATGGCGACTTTTACTACAATTAGTGTCCTTGGTGGATCGAATGGCCTATCCTCTTGGATGAAAACAAAAGACAAAGAATTGGAAAATTTATCTGGCCATTCTTTACCTGCTCCAAAAGAGAAAAATGAAGATGATGAACTCTTCAATATCCCACAGCTCGAGGATTCTTTTGAACAAATTGAAAATGATTCCATAGATGAAGATGAGGAATCAAGTGAAGATGATCAATCTCAAAGAATGATCGATATGCCATTTAACCTATTCGATGATTAAAGGTTTTACGATTTTTACCTTGAAAACAACTTGGTTGAGAGCGATCCAACCTGAACTCAGAAAAGTCCCGAATAGCACTGAGTTTGGACCATAAATGTACAAACCGATTCCCGAAAGAAAGAGAATTCCTAGAGCGTACCGAATATCTTTGTCCTTCAGTAAAAACCAGCAAGAAAATAATGCCAGCCCCCCAAATATGTAAGCGGAAAGAGGAGTCATTCGAATTCCTCATTCTCCACGCAATTTGTTCAGAACAATCTCGACACGATCCATCCCAAGAGAAATATTTTCTCGACCGGTTGTATATGCAAATCGTAAATGACCTTCTCCCGCAGTTCCGAAAGCAGTCCCAGGGCTGCAAAGTACGCCACCTTCAAGGAGAGCCATTGCCAATTCCTCACTGGTCATTCCCGGAATGTCGAATTTAGGAAATACATAAAATGCCCCCGTTGGAACATGGCAAGATACACCTTTCATCGCGTTTAGGCGCTCACAGATTAAATCTCGTCGCGCCTGGAATTCATCGCGCATTTTGGCAGGGTAATCGCTAGCATGTTCCAATGCTTCTAGTACAGCGTATTGCATAGCATCATTACTACAAGCTGTGACATAATACTGCATTTTTGTTAATTGTGTCATCGCTTCATCATCGGGAGAAAGAAGATATCCAATTCTCCAGCCGGTCATCGCAAAAGTTTTGGAAAATGAATTAATCATAATGACTTTATTATAGCCCGCACCTAAGAAAGAAACATGTTCTTGATCGTAGACTATTCGGTCATAGACCTCATCGGTGATTAACCATAAATCATTATCACGGGCAAAAGTTACTAATTTATCACGTTGATCTTCGGTAACATTGCCACCTGTAGGATTACTAGGGAAATTATAGAGGATTGCCACAGTGTTTTCGTCAACCCTTGATTCCAGATCGGAAATTGTCGGAACAAAATCATTCTCAAAAGTGCAAGGATACATGTTAGCTTCTCCGCCACATATCACCACATCGGTTGGATATAACGGGAAATACGGTTCAGGTAGTAAGACATTGTCGCCTGGATTTACCAAAGCGAGAAAAATGTCGAGAAGTCCATTGGTGCCACTCATCGTGATGCAGACATTCGATTCATCGAGATTTGAATCGAGATGATGCATGGTTTCTGCTATTTTTTGTCGAAGAGGAGGTAAACCAGCAGTAGTCGTATATTTGTTACGACCTTCGTTCATCGCCCTAGAAAAAGCTTCGATGGCGATAGGCGGAGGTTGAAAATCAGGTTCACCCAATCCAAACTGAATTGAGTCATCTCCAGCTAAGTCGAACATACGACGAACACCAGTTGGACGTATGCTAATCGCTCGGTCTGAGAAACGCACCATATCCCGCCGACATCTGCAACAAGATATGAAATAGATGTACCGAACCCTTTAGAATCGGGGAAAAGGGACAGTTTGATTCAAGATTAATCCAATAGTTCGGCTTCGATAACATTATCGATTTCAGAATCTTTTCGTATATTAGTTATCATCTCATCAATTTCATCATCTGAACGAACTCTAATTAAGATTAGAGCAGATATCCAAGCAATTCCGACTAGCGCCACAAGAGCGAAAACGAAGGGGGGTATAGATACTTTAGACAGCTCTGAATCTTTTCCTTGTACTTGAACGATAATCGGCAGAGATTGCATGTCACTTGAGGAGGCACGAATTTCGACAGAATGATTTCCCGAGCGGAGTTTACTTGCATCTAAATTAACGAACCAATCGAATGGAGTGAGTCCCCCTACAGTCAACTGAGATTCATTGTAAAACGCTTGTCGCCATTCCCCATTATCAATCCGATATTCTACCCTCTCAACATCACCGGATTGACCCCATGCATGACCACTGATTTCGATTGAACCATTGGTTGAAACATTCAACAAATGATTCTGAAGATTTGGATCAATGGATGTTGTTTGATTGGTTTCACTGAGAAATAATGCTAGTCGGACCGCTTCATAGGCGTCGACCATACCATAACCGAATTCACGGTTCCAATATGGATCAACATCAGGTATGCTCGCTTCACCGCGGCGCTCCGCTGTTTGCTTCAGAACTTCTTTAATTTGCAGCGGTGTCAAATTCGCATTCGCGTCAATTAACAGTGCGATAACTCCGCTGACAGAAGGTGTCGCATAGGAAGTACCAGAACCCCGGCCAGTATACGTATTGCCAGAAGCATCTTGACCCGGGATATTGTTATTGCAGCCGCCACTTGTCACGCACCCTTCTGCTTGAATGATGTTCGATCCGGGTGCGCTAACCTCAGGAATCAACTCATTCAATGGGTTTCCATCGCCATTATCTCGTCGAGGGCCGCGTGAAGAATAACCTGCAATCGTATCATCGGAACGGTCGACGGTATTTTGGTCATCAGTTGCAGCCACGGTTATCGAAAGTGAAGAGGAACTCATTCCAGAAAGGCCGTCATTATCTTCGCCATCATTTCCAGCAGCATTGGAGACAGTGACGCCAGCCTCCATCGCAGCATCGAGCATTCGGCTGTGTGCATCGGAACCATCTGAACCACCGTTCTCATGGCTCGTAATTCCCCATGAAAGAGAAATAATGTCAATTCCATAATTTTCCTCGCCAACCCCTGGCCAAGCATCGTCTTTGTGATTAATAACCCATTGTAAACCGTTCAGAGCGGACTCATAAAATTCTTGTTCAAGAACATAATTTTCGAACGGTCCTGCGCCAACATCAGTACCGATTCGGACATCGATAAGAGAAGCGTTCGGTGCTGCTCCATAAAATTCAGATTGAGAACCATCTGCTTCAATTCCGGTAGCACTTGCCATTCCCATGCAGGCTGTTCCATGCTGATTACCATCGTCGGGGTCGAATGAACCGTCGTCCTGCCGGCCTCCGGCAAGGATGCATGTTGGATCAGAAGTGATGTAACAAACAGCATCATAACCTGCGACGAATTTTCCCGACAAACCAGGATGCTCGTTGTCGACACCAGTATCGGTCAACGCGATGTTTACACCTGCCCCTGAAACTCCTAAATTCCAAGCACCAACTGGATATTCAGTAGAATTTCTTGCCTTCACAGTCAAAGTTTGAACATCGCCATAAAAAACAAGCGAGCCGTATCGCTCGACCATGATGACTCCATCAATCTCAGAAAGTTGCCAAATTTGTGATGCTTTAATATCACCGAGCAGGAGCGCATCGACACTCGGCAATTCTTGATGAATATCATAACCGAGTGCGACAAGAACGTCAATATCGAATTGCGTGACATCCCGTGAATAAGAAAGAACAACATTTACTCTGCCAACCGCGGATTGTAGAGAATCATGAATTCCATTTCGATCCGAATCCAGCGTGGTCACTTCCCACCAATCGATTGAGGAATCCCACCATATCTCATCCTGACTAGGAATTTGAGTTGTCTGCCCATCAGCAATAAGGCCGGCACCAATCGAAATCCTCTGTTCCGATGGAGAACCTAAGCTTCCAACCAGCGGAATTGCTAGAATCGCAACGAGGAAAACAGCGATCGGCTTCGTGCTCATAAATTGATTCCGCGAACATCTAGTCCTTCAACCCAACCGATTCAGGAGCATATTTTATTAACCATTTCAAAGATGTAATCTGATTCAATAATAATGGTGGGGGCACTGGGATTTGAACCCAGATCAGCGGGTATCTTCCGCCTAGCGTGTTCTTAGTTTCGGCACGCTCTCGGGTCGCGACGGGTCAGTGCTCCAGTTGGTCATCAAAACCTATCAGATCACAATTTCGTCGTCATTCCCGTGCAACTGGAGCCCGCTGTACTACCAAGTTATACTATACCCCCAAGGGTATGCTGGACGAAAGACCTTCTTCTTATCATCATCACGGTTGAATGGACACCGTTGATAATCAATAATTACATCGAACCTTGAATAGGCCCAAGTATTAGACTAATCAGAATCCAAGCACCTAGAATGCATGTGGCTAAACCCCATGCTCGAGGCCTTAGACCAACGCTGACTGACCCCAGAAGTCTCGATAACTTACCTGGAAGAAGTACAATAATTCTCGAGAAAACCACTAACAAACCAGCGACAAAAACAAATCCGGCAAGCATAATCAATGATAGAGGAATACCAACTAATCCTGAACGTGCGAGTGAGCCGACCCCTTGTGGAATCAAGTTAGGAATTCTTAGCCAGACAAGCCATGCGACCCAAAGCCCGAGGTGAACATCATCGATAAAACTCGACTTTGAACGCCAGTTTTGGTAATTTCCAGGTATTTTCCCATATGCCCATTCCCCAATTATCTCAATTTCCTTAAGCGACCCTCTCGTTAACATTGACACACCGTGATAAATTAGAATGATTGAGAGAATGACTTCAATCCAAATCCAATAGGCGCCAAGCCCTAGAGCAGCTAAGAGAGATATTGGTAATGCCCAGAATGCGAAACCGAGACCTGAAGCTGCAATTGTCAACGCACTGCCAGATCCGGGAATCAAAGGATCGGTAGGGATTTTGAATTTTCTTTCTCGGGGCATCGAGAGAATTATGAGAGGTAAAAATGCAGTTGTAGTAATTAAGGAGAGGAGTTTTATCGGATTTTTTCCAGAGCCTTTCGCAGCGTTATCAGTTGCGTCAAGAATCTCTTGGGCTGACATTGTCCCAGGCCGCCATTCAGAGATAAAACCCGCTGAGTCGATGATGATTACCGCATCACTTGCACCACTAGGGAAGGCTTTTCCAACGCTTGAGTCAGCTTCATCCATCAATATTGGCCAACTCTCGTTGACCGCTTCGGCTAAATCATCAAGATCAACTGCACGAACGCCTTCACCAGTGGCGATTTGAAGAAATTTAATGTCGCTCTCCATCATCAACAATGCAGCTTGGAAATCGCTACGCTGGCGTTCGGCATTTGGTGAACTCGGAGAGAATAAACCAACAACGATTGCATCCGAATCGCTAATCAAATCGGTTAGAGTAATCATCTCAGCAGATTCACCATGTGAAAGAAGTGCAAATGACGGCGCTGCACCATCGATTCGAGGAGAATCTATTTCAATATCTGGCAGGTAAAGCGCTGGACCTAATGTTGCAATCGCTAACAGTAAAATTACACCATATGCTGGCAATGGTAACATCGCATCCCGCATCGAAATGCCTATCCACCCAATTATTGCTAGTGGAATTAAAATTGCAGCCCATAACCCATTTAGTAAGGCTGATTGAGGTTCAGGAACCTCAAATCGCATCACTGCATAAGCATCACAAGGCTCACTTGGATTATGGTCGGAAAGTGCAAAACAAGCATCAACCATGTAGGTCCCTGGTGCCAATGGTTTGTCTGCAGACCAAGTTAACACCGTTCTGTTCGCATCTCCTATTCGAGTTCCATGAGGGGATTCGAAATGATCGAGACGTAAATCTTCAGGTGCGTTCCCATGGACCATTTGAGCATAGTCCATCGGTCCAATAATTTCCAGAACCTGCCAGACATAATCATCACTACCCCAAGGAGAAATTGGAGTGAATTCAATCCTAATCATACCGTTTGAATCGATTGCATTATCGAGTTCGGGTTCGAGTAGATTCCCTTCGAACTCGATTCCAGTCAGAGCATCGTAAGTGTCCCAATAGAGAACTCCACTCTGAAGGCAATCATGACTAACATCAATTTTCAGCCCTACCAAATCACCAGGCCCTAAGCTGGCGTTTACATCTGTGGCTCGAACGGTGAATTCATGAGCAACGGTAAATGATTCAGTCATAACAACTGATTCTGTTTCTGCATTTGTCAGAACTTGGACTCCACCCAAGGTAAGTGACACTGAGAATGTTGTTGTCGCACCTAGGGGAGAACCGGGAACCGGATTTGTGAATCTACAACCATCATTTGATGTCTCTAATGCAGCGAAGAGATGAACTGTAATATTTCCTTCGAATCGAGCCGCTTCGACTAATGGTGCAGACTGAATATTGATTAAATTTTGATAGCCCAAAGTTTTCTGAAATTGAGCTTCACCCAAAGGTTCACCCGTCAATACGCTCCAATTCCGATCTAAGAAAGGTGAGCTGGAATCTCCCTTCAAAAAAAGCATATTGCTCTCCGGAAGTTCCCACTCAACCCCGGGTCCATCAGGTGCGTTTCGCTGAGCAATAACAGTACTTGCTAGGCTCAACCCAACCAAAATGAGGGCAAAGGAAATCGCCCTAAACTGAGTTCCGCGGTCCCCCATCATTTTGGTTGCCTCATTCGAGTGTACACAAACCCCTCGCAACTACGCTCATAGTAAATTATTGTAAAAAATGACTGCCATAACCACACCAGATAGTGTTGCAAGGAAGTTTACGCTGTGTTTTCCAAGGTATCCACGATTCTCAAGGAGTGCCCCGAGGAGAGAATCAACTTGGCAGCCAAGCCAACCGATTGAGGCGGCAAAAAAGAAAAAATATGGCATTGCAATAACATTGTTTGAGAATGGAAATAATGCAATACCGACAGTCGCAATGAAGATGCCACCTGCGGCTGCGGCGACTGTTCCTGTAGGCGACATCCCTCCATTGGTTCCGGCGGGAACTGCCTCTAGAGTGGTTATGCTCCTAGTTCGGTGATCGAGTGAGCCAATTTCTGATGCGAGTGTATCGGACGAAGCGACAGCGATACTCGAAACGGCAGCTAAATACATCCAATCGTAACCACCCGAATATGCATTATATATTGCCAAAAGCGTCACAGCGCCACCATTAGCCATGACATTTTTCCAACTGCGAATACCTTCATTATCCTCATTTAAGGACAATTGCAACTTCTCTTCATATCGCCATTTTGTCGCGGTAGAACCTATGATTAGGAAAGAGATCAAAGTGACTAACCAGGTCCAGTGACCGAGTAAGGAAACCACCAAGCCAACTATCGTAGCAGCGATTAGCCCGCTCTTATCTAGCATATCCTTCACACGAGAGGCTAAGAGTAGAAATGCAACTAAAATCAGCGAAATATATTGGTCTTCGCCAAGAACTATAGTGAACACTGAACTATCCTGCGAGAAGCGCGGGTGATGAAGGGTTCCCTCTGGAATTACCCTCTATTCGTTTTTAGCAACGATTCAATGGAAAGCAATCGATTGAATTCCACGCATAGTATATTTTGCAATTAATAATACCAAGATTAACATGCCTAGCAATAAAATAATTGAAATTAACCCAATCAATAATTCAGAAGCATGAAATTTTTCTAATAATAAAGTCGAGAAAATTAGCAATCCGTTCCAAGACATATGTCCTAATATTGCAAATAACAATCCAATGTGAATGGATTTAGGCATCTGGATTTGTCGCCCCGAGCGATAATGTTCGATATCAAGAGTTATTTTCTCATATGTGACCGAACCTTCTGGACGTGCGTGTTGATTTGATTTGGGAATTAATGAAGAAATAATTGAAGGAATTCCATCGGAAGAAATAGTCCAATCCGATTCAGAAATAGGCACCTCTGCCTCACCCAAAGCGTCGATCATCGAATATTCGGGACCATCATAACCTGAAAAATCACCATCCATATCTACATCGATTCCCATCGTCTCAACTATGGCCATCGCAGTTGATGAAAACCGATTGACGAAAAACAACACACGGGCCCGGTTCTTAGAATCGCTCACCCACCAGCCTATCGCAGTACCACTTATCGAAGTCCAAACCGCATGACCTGGAATCGATCCGATTCCACGCAATAACGAGGTAAACAATAATCCATCTAATCCTTCGACCACAAAGGCAGATGAAATATAGAGTAAATTTTCTGAAATTGCAAAGCCTAAACCTACTGTAAATCCAATTTGAAAACCATGTTTTGGACCTCTCATCATTGGCAAAAAACAGGCAACTGCAACGGCTTTAAAGAATTCTTCACCTATCGGAGCACTCAACACAATCGTCAAAATTTCTCCGGTTGAAGTAGACCACCCAGATGGTGTAAGAGCCGGAGTCAACCAACTATTAATCAAAATAGCAGGCAAACCAGCAGCCATGCCAGCAAAAAGCCACGATTCAGCCTCACGTAATCTGGTTGGCATACCAATTAAATTTGAAGAAGAAGCCAACCAGGCATATGCTGGAATCGAGAATAATGCAAAAACCAAAGGGATTCCCACAATGTAGGATGCGACGAGACCTACTGTACCTCCAATGTTTTCGAAAACTGAAAAAATTGCTGCGAGGATTAGGAGGGAAGTAAAAATTAGCCAAATTCTTCGGGAAAGGGGGGTGTCTAATATTGAATCGTCCCGAATAATAAATCGATGCATATTACTCGGTTTTTGAGTCATGATTGAGCCGCCTTCGGGTAGAGCATGTGCACACATCCCATTTTCGTTGACTGTAACTAGACGAACTTCAATCAATTTTGGTTTATGCATTGATAATAATATTGCAAGTAATGGTAAAGTGCAAATCGCACCACCGAAAGTAATCGCTGAATTAAATTCTAATATTCCAATTAGAATTGCTGCGGATGATTGAACAATTAGAGCCATTAGAATCGTGTTTCCCAGTAGGGAAAAATAACTCTTCCATGGTTTTTGAGCCCGAGATATTTGCAAATCCCCAGGTGGTTTAGAGAGTTTAGTGGGCTCTAAAACACGATAACTGTGACCCATTCTATTTGTGATAATTCGGGCCATAATTATTCCGGATATTGCCGCTCAGATCGCCCATCACTCGAGACGCCCTAGGCACCCGGTGCTGTTCTTCATCACTGCGACAGATGTTGAAGCTGGGGTCAAGTAAATTGAATTTCGCTAGAATCTGCTCGATTAAACGATAGCACCGCAATTTCCACAAAACATCTCGTTCCGCTTAGGATCCCTTTGCATGCTCCATTCCCCACAAGCGGGGCAAGGTGGTAAGCCACGCTCACTCGCTGCTACCAAAGGACCGCGTCGCTTTTTCTTCTTAGTTGGACGAAACCATCCTTTCTTTGGTCGCTTAACCTTCGGCACCCGAACCACCTGCAAATAACTCAGAACGATTTACCTTCAAAATTCTTCGCACACCGATGTGATGATATGCTTGGTAAAAATCGCAAATCTATGAATGGGAGAGATGATGGTCTTTTTGATTCAGAATCGAAAGATATTACAATTATTGGTGGAGGAATCATCGGCCTTTCCAGTGCGTATTATCTGAGCAATCGTGGCTATTCAGTAAGAGTTATTGAGCAAGGAAATATCGCCAACGGTTCATCTAAAGAAAATTGTGGTTTAATCTCACCAAGTCATGCTTTACCACTTCCTCGACCGGGTTTAATTTTGAAAGCAATGAAAATGATGGTAAAAAAAGACTCTCCGCTCTATGTTAATCCAATTATGGATTGGGCAACTCTGACTTGGTTTGTAAAAACCGCAGGCCTGTGTAATAATGCCGCCTTGAAACGAGCGATGCTCGGCCGTCAACAACTCTTGGATGAATCCCGGCCGATGTGGAATGAATGGGCTGAAATTGACGGTTTTGAAATCGAATTTGAAGAAAAGGGCTGTATTCAAGTTCATGCAACTAAATCCGATTTCAATAAATTTGTACCACTCCAACGAATGTTAGATGATATCAATTTAGTAGGTAGAGAATTTATTGGAGATGAACTGTTAGAGCTCGAACCGGGTTTGAAATCTGGCTTGTACGGAGGATGGTTTTACGATATTGACGCACAAATGCGACCAGAAAATGTAATGATAAGTATGCGAAATCATATCGAATCTTTAGGTGTTGAAATTCTTGAAAATTGTCAAGTTGAGTCATTCGAATCAAAACAAAACAAGATTACATCAGTGAAAACTTCGAATGGAGAATACTGTTCTGAAAACTACGTCCTCGCAACAGGCTCATGGACCCCTAAACTTGGGAAAAAACTTGGGATAAAAATTCCAATTCAACCAGGAAAAGGGTATAGTATCACTTTAGAAAGACCAGAAGGATGTGTTGATACACCACTGATTTTGAGCGAATCAAGTATGGCCGTGACCCCTTGGCAAAGTGGATTAAGGCTAGGTGGAACTATGGAATTTTCTGGGCTCAACAATAAGATTAATCATTCAAGAATTGAAGCTTTAAAACGTGGAGCAAAACGATTCTTACGAGCACCAGGTGAGAGTTTGATCCAAGATGAATGGTATGGTTGGAGACCAATGACACCAGATGGAATGCCAATCATAGATTATTCTCCAAAGCATGACAATCTAATCCTCGCTGCCGGACATAACATGCAAGGAATGTCGATGGCGCCACAAACTGGAAAGTTGGTTTCGGACATGGTAGAAGGGATTTCTTCAGACTTTGATTTGTCTTATTACTCAGCGAATCGATTCTGAAAATCAATTGTCTGCATGTCCAACCCATGCTGCTTCTGCATGCAGGGTCTTCGATTTCACTGGGATGATTTTTCTGTAAACTTCAGCCGGGCTTCGCATTTCTCCCTCAACGGTTAGCAGACGCTGTAATGGTATGCCAAAATGTTCTTGATTTTTATAGAGAATTGGTTGAACAACTTCCCAATCGGCATCGGTCATATCGGTAAATGCACCACCATTTAGTTGAGAATCAGATAATCTTTGGCGCGGATCGCGTATGTAAATCGCGCCTCCGCTTGCAAGAGAGAATAGATTTCCACCAGGGTATGGTGTTTCGAGAGAAATCAATTCACCTCTATCGTCAAATCGCATTCCATTCACAATCACAAATCCACCACCATCTAGAGGATCTCCAGCCATGAATGATTCAGCAAGATAATCTAAAGCAGTACCATTGATGACTAATTTAGGACTTCCCACACTATTAATCATAGGGCGTCCTGCAGCATTTCCAAGAACGAATAATTCCCCACCCTTCGAACCATAACCGTAGCACTGACCTACATCACCGTGGACGACCAACTCTCCTGATTTATGTATCTGGCCAATCTGATCTTGGCCATTTCCATGCATATGAATAATCATTCCATCATTTCCACTGCCGAGATAATCCCCAACAGCACCGAATACATCGATTCGGACACCATCAGTATTAGCCCCGAATCCATTACCGATGAAGCGATGACCGCGGCAATGAAGGATTACGAAGTTCATCCAGCCAATTTCGTATAGAGAAACTAGTTCCCGAGCGAAGGAATTCACTCCTTCGATTGGATATTCTCTAGCATCGATAACGAATGATTGGCTCGATTGAGTCGGTTTCGGTCGATGACCTATCGTCTTCTGACCAACGTAATTTTCACAAGGGTGAGATGAAGATGAAGCGAGTATTCTGACAAGTTTTGATTCAACTAGATCGAACCAAAGACTGGAACGAAGTGAGCCAGTGTCGTATTTTCTATCCAACAATAATGTCAATACATCCCTACCCCACGTGCGTCCTGCAGTTTTCACATTATCTTCAATTTCATCCAAAACTGCACGAGCTTCAGCACAACCGAGATGAGGCAATGCTTCGATAACAGAATTGAAGACAACTTGGCCTTCACCTGAAATATCGACTCCAGATCGCTCTGCGGCGGAAGTTAATTCGAAATCACCACTAGGGTGAGTATTGACTATCTTACCGAATTTATCCGACATTATCAACTCCTTTGAGCCATCTGATTTTGGAACTACATCGAAAACGAAGGCCCCGCCATCAGTGTATGAACCACCTCTGGCGTTCCAATATTCATCGGCTCTGCGCCAAAATCGAGTATCTTCACTAGCTAAGCTATCGAGAACTGCATCGATGACTTGTTTCTCCGAACCACAGAATGCAATTCCAACCTCACCACGCTGATATGCAAATACCTGCGGGCGCAGCATCGAAGTGTCAGTAATCCCAAGCAATTGGTGAGTGGTTCCACTTGACTGTGCGATGATGAAAAACCATGGGCCATCTGGCGAGCCGTGAATATGGGTTTTCTGAATCGCCTCGTAAACAACTTGCTTTTCCTCTGGAAGCATGATAAAATCGAGTTCACTAGTTGGCGCGAGACTCTCTATAACATGCTCAGTAGAATAACCATAGACTCGACGGTGTAAGTCATAAGCCAGCGCAGCAACTTCAGTATCAGTGAAGAAAAGTGGCTCCATCCCCCTTTGAGCCAAATAATCCTTCACTGAAACATAATTAGAAAAATCACCATTGTGAACAAGTGCAGCATCGATCCCCTGCCCGAACGGATGTGCACCTCCCGGATGTGTGACCCTTCCTCGAGTTGGGTATCTGTGATGTCCAATCCAAACGTGAGAAGTAACATCATCAAGACAATAATACTTGATGACATCCTCTGCATATCCGACGATTTTCAGAATTAACATATCTCTCCCATGACTCAAAACAAAGGCATCTGTTCTGCCATCTTTTGCGTAAAATTCCACATTCAATTCATGAGTTGCATGGAAGACGAATTCTTGTTCGACCGCTTCCCGGTCGGAAGCATCGATGATAGCATCTAATCTAGATTCAATGAACGCATCGACTTTATCTTTCCGAGGTTTAACGAAATATACCACAACATCAGGTGGGCGATCTTCTAAGGCAGGTAAATCGTTCTGCCAAGATGACAGATTTGGCATGTCGTGAACATGGATTAATTCGAAATTTTCATTAATGAATTTTTCTTCAACAGCAGTGCGAACACTACTGTCGAGATATGCGACTGCATAAAGATAATTATTGTCAAGAATTTCTTGATTAACACCGAAATCAGTGGGGTTCAACCCCACCATTGCAACACCACCTCCTTTGCCGTTTCCACGATTACGCATCTGTTCTAGAGAATTGAAAAGATGTCGGCCGGCAACCGGGATTTCGCAAGCTAGACCGACAACTCCGCAACCGCCTTCAGCCGCATCTTCATCACGGCGCTCAAATTTTGGATGGCGAGCTGTCATTCGACGGCGAGCATCCATTATCACGTTCGGGTCAATCATTCGCTCGCCTCCTTAGGAATATATTGCAATAAATCAGTTCGACCACGCAATTGAGTTACATCATCAAGACCAAGTTTACGAAGGATATCTCGCATTCGCCACTGCATAGCGCTGTAGAGATTATCAAGTCGCTGAACAGCCCAATCTTGAGGCACCCATTCTTGTAATTCGATATCGGTTGTGGTTAATCCCCATGGGCATCCACGGCCGGAGGGGCCACCTTCACAATTTGAACAACGTGTGCAACCAAGGCCAACCAAATCAGTTGTTCCGAGGACACAACCATCTGCACCTAGAGCGATCGCTTTTGCCATATCATCAGCCGTTCGAATTCCTCCACTGGCGATGAGTGTTACCCTATCTCTAACCCCCTCGGCAACAAGGAATTTGTGAACTTTAGGAATAGCCAATTCAATCGGCATCGCGATATTTTTCTTAGCAATTTCCGGAGCCGCACCTGTACCACCATATCCGCCGTCCAGATGTATAATATGAGCGCCAGCATAGAATGAGCCGACAGCGACCATATCGACGTCATGAGGTGTACTCACCTTGACAGAAAGCAAGGCCTTTGGGTTGATCGTCTCTATCCAGTCCAAGTGTTTAGAGTGATCTTCAACAGAATAAGTCGAATGGAATGGGAAAGGACTGAAGAGGCTGACAAAAGGAACACTGCCCCGTAATTTTGCGACGTCTTCTCCGGCTTTTACAGCCAATAAATGTCCTCCAAGCCCTGGCTTTGCTCCCTGTGCATACTTGAATTCAACAATCGGTGCAGCTTGAATCGTATCTTCTTCAACACCGAAGTATCCTGTAGCAACCTGGGTGATAACATTCTCTTCAACCTCCCTCAATTCAGTAGGATAACCACCTTCACCGGTCGAGATGAAAGAATTCCATCTCCGAGCATTTCGGGCTCGTGACATCATTACGTTAATCGAGACCGACCCGTATGACATCCCACCGCCATACCATGGGATGTCGATGGAAATCTTGTTCTTCTCATCTCCACGGCGATTCAAATCGAGTTTTGTTGAAATTTTTTCAGAATGCTCGACCCATTCGGATTCATCGAGGAATTGGAATTTTAGTCGGTCAAATCCGCCATCCGAATTTCCGGTTTTGAAATTTAATTTTTCAGGAATTTTACCCGTTTCTGCCATATGCCAAGTCGAGAGAATTAACTCATCCGTCCAACGGGCATCACCCAATGCTTCAGGGGCACCAAAGTCACCAAAAGCTCGTGCATTCATTCCATTGTGTAGCAGATTTGTCGTCTTCTCGATTAGAAGTTCACTAGGTTTTACAATCGTCATTAATTACCACCTCCGACATAACCTGCTATTCCTTCAAAAGCTTCATCCTCAAGGTGTTCGACTATCATCGAACGCCCGAATTCACCACGGAGTCGACGCACTTCTCTAATTCCCATCGCACCGAGAATTTCTAGCAATTGATTACGCCAACTTCCACAAAGGTTGGTTAATCGTTGTTCGGCCCATCCTTCATCCATTTTATTTGGTAAATTTCCGATTACTCCTGCTCTTTCAACAAGTGATCCATCTGAACGACCTTGTAATGCAAAGAGAACTGGAAGATCTAGTGCAACTGCATCAAGCCCACTGATTATCGATTTAGGAACGTGGTCGGCTCCAACGATTCCGCCAGCACCGATTAATGTCACAAGGTCGCGACGACCTTGCTCGATTAATCTCAAATGAGCTTCTTTGAATAATTCGATGACGAATTGGCCATCTTCACCTCTGCCATGTAGGTCTGCTAGCAGGTGAATCACTTCAACACCATGATTTACCGCAGAATCGAGTCGAAGTTGCCATCCTTCTTCGAATTTTATCCTTACACCTATCATAGCGTCACTAACCGAACGTGCAGCATCTACTGCTGAACTATCCCATCCATCTAATTGAATAAGGCGAGCATTGGGGAAATTCGAGGACTTTTGGGCATCATCAATTGAAAGAACGGGAATAATATTTGCAGAATCAATTGCCATTCGTTCAACATCACTACTATTTACACATGCTAAAGTATCAATTCCTTTACTCGTTGAATCGATTACTCGAATTAATTTTTCAGTGCCCAAATTACCTGGAGGAAGGTCGAATATAAATGGTACTTGGATGCTGAACATTTTAGGTTTTATTCCTTTTATTTCACCTTTTTCATCAAAGGATAGGTGCATTGGTTTGGAGCCGATGTCGACCGAAGTTCCAATTAATTCACGTCCATGTATTCCATCTCTGCTCGGTCGAACAATTTCCGACATATCAGTTAACATCCCATCAAATCCAGGGCCACCAAATCTACCCCGATAACCCTGTCCACGAACTGGAACCATGCCTTTCTTCGCCTCTTCATCAATCGCAGCAATGTGCCCATGTGTGGTGTATGAATCGCCCAGTGAGAGCCGTTCAGGATTTGGCAAAACTTTGACAAATTCTGGGTGTTGAATTGTACATCGCAAACATCCTACGCAAAGATGAGGACGAGGGGAAAAACCCCCGACTGGTCCAGAGAAGACACCGTAAGTACAAGGTCTAGACAATATGACCTCAGTGTTTCCTTTGTAGTGAATTATTTCTTTGAAAATGTACTTTGCCAGGCCAACCTTTCCAACTTCGACAAGGAACCGAATTGGTAAAGATTGTACATCATCTACCTCTTCGGTATCGATGTTATAGCGATGATAAAGATCAGCCAACTGTCTCCCTCGACGTGCCGATTCTGTCTCGAATGATTCCATAGACAATCGACCTTCTGAAATAACTGAACCACTCGCTTTCTCCGATGTCAACATAGAATTCACCCTATACTTCTAACGCGGAGTCAATTCGACTATAATCATTGGCTCAAATAGACATGAAAATCTTAATTTATTGACCTAACGCACAGTATTAATTAATAATAATATACATATGACTAATATTTTACTAATTCATTATACATTTGCCCAAAAGTCCATCTCCCAATAGGATGAAACTTCTCAAATGACTTGTTTTGGCTTTAATTGGTTAATGAAATGCCCATTAATTCAAATGCCCCTTATTGGGCGAGCGGGCATGGCTTTGAGTGACGCATGGGTAATTCGCGATTTTCGCCTATTTATGCTGGGTGATACCGCTAGTAAATTTGGCCGGGCAGCTTTCATGACAGCAGTTGGTTGGAAAGTTGCAGAAATTGGTGGTCCGAAAGCCTTTGGCATGATAATGACCGCATTTTTTCTTGCACATCTCCCTCTGATTATGGTAGGAGGGTTGTTAGTTGATCGAATGCCAAGAAAAAGAGTCGCATTAGCTATGGATTTGATTCAAGCGGTTTCTGCATTTGTATTCATAATGATGCTGATTATAGGAATTGATATCGTAAAAGTAATGATTTTTGCCTCTATTATAATGGGTGCTTCGACTGCTTTTTCGATGCCCGCAATTCAGGCACTCGTCCCAGATTTAGTTGAGGAAGATACTTTGGCAGCAGCAACTGGATTACACAATGCCTCCCGTACTGCTGCTTGGTCCATTGGAGGATTAGTTGGTGGGTTAGCAATTCATTTCTCTAGCCTCCAATTTGCCCTTTGGCTCGATTTACTGACCTTTTTGATTAGCGCTGCATTTTTGATGCAGATTGACGAGGTACCAATTAAAAAATTAGAAGAAGGTGGAGAAGGTGGTGATTTCAAAACTGAAATGAAGATAGCAGGAGATTTCGTCCTAAGTCAACCATGGCTATTGGTTGGTATTTTAGCTTTCATGGTATTCCACATTGGAGGTGCAGTGATGGACATCGGCATTCCTTTTATTGTCCAAAAAAATGATTGGAATGCAATTCATTATGGATTGTGGGGGGCTACGACTCCTATTGGCGCTGCTATCGGAGCATTGTACGCAGGATCTAAACCAATTCCGAAATCAATCCGTGGAACAATATTTTATGTTACAGTTAGCATAGCTGCTTGGCTTGATATTCTCTATGTAATGACACCTTGGTTCTTCGGCATTTTACTTATCGCACTAGTTCAAGGATTAATCATAGGTGTCCTTGGAGTGATATGGAATACTACGATTGGTGATAGCGTAGATCAACATCTTCGAGGAAGAGTCACTTCGATTGATGCTATCGGTTCATTCTTATTTATTCCATTCGCTCCGATAATGGGGGGATATATGATTGATGGAATTGGTTTAACTGCAACAGTATTCATCGCCGTTTCGATTATGGTTGCTTCGACGATAATTGGAATAATCGTTCCATCGTTTCGACGCTTTGAGAGAGTTGCGACGGAACAATTCCCAATTATTCCATCTAAGCCATCTGTCTGAAATAACTCCTCAATAAAATGACGTGTGATTTTTTTTATTTATTATTCAGTCCCGAATCCAATTTGAATTTGTCATCGTAGAACCTTTTTTGAACGGTCATAACAAATCCTAAAATTAGTGCGAATAAAATTAGGCCGACATAATAATTTTCGAATAGAAAAATGATTTCAGACAATACTAGAAAATCAAATAAAATGCAGATTGAAATGTAGAGAGGTCGGCCTAGAGTTAGCCAGATGCTCTCACCTTCTTGAGCTAGAATTCGATGGACACGCTCGTCCCTCTGTGCATCAGCCGCATTTTTAATTCTCCAGAATGCAGACTCAGAGTCCTTTCGATTATCGATGAACAAATCATCTTCGTGTCCATCCTTCATGAACTCACGAAAATGCGCTTAGTCTTGATTTCTTCCCAACTTAATTGACAATTGGAAGCGATTTTCCTGGCTCAACTGGGAAATGGCATGCAACTAAATGTTCACTAGAAATCGATGATAATTCAGGGATTTCAACATCACAAACTCCTTCTTTTGCTATCGGGCACCTTGTGTGGAATACACAGCCAGGGGGTGGATTAGCTGGACTTGGAACATCTCCTGAAAGAATTATTCTTTCATCTGAGTCCTCAATGGAAATTTCAGGGATTGCAGAAAGAAGTGCGTGAGTGTATGGGTGGGCTGGGTTTTCAAACAATCCTATGGTATCAGATAATTCAACTATCTTTCCGAGATACATCACAGCTACTCTATCAGAAATATGGTGAACCACATTAAGAGAATGAGTAATGAACACAAATGTCAAGCCTTTTTCCTCCTGGATATCTTCTAACAGATTCAACACCTGTGCTTGGACAGATACGTCGAGCGCGCTTGTCGGCTCGTCTAAGAGAATAAATTCAGGATTTAGAGCCAGTGCGCGTGCTACGGCAATTCGCTGCTTCTGGCCACCTGAAAATTCATGAGGGAAACGAGTCATCAAATTTTTGCTTAACCCGACTGATTCTAATAATTCACCAATAATTTTTGTCAGTTCAGCCCCATCCGACATTCCATTGATGATTAACGGTTCTCCAACGATTGACCTTACAGACATTCGCGGATTCATCGATCCGCCTGGGTCTTGGAAGACAATTTGCATTTTTTTCCGAAGTACACGATTTTTCATCATTCTAATGTCGACTCCATTATATTCGACTGACCCCTCAGTAATCGGAGTCAAACCCAATAAAACACGGCCAAGTGTAGTTTTACCGCACCCAGACTCACCTACAATGCCAAGGGTTTCTCCCTTCATTACAGATAAATTGACTCCATCAACTGCGCGGACATGTGATTTTACAGCTGAAAGCATTCCGGCTTTTATCGGGAACCATTTTTTTAAATTTTTCATTTCTATCAGAGGAGGTTCAGACAATTAGTTCACCTCCATCAATTTACTTGCAAGATTCTCAAAGGCAGATTCAACATCAAGAACATTTTTGGTTTTCTCAACATGGTGACAAGCTGCAAAATGATCAGATTTGATCACTACATTTTCAGGTTTTGTTGAGATGCAAATTTCATCAGCAAATGGGCATCGTGGATGGAATCTGCAACCATCAAAGTGCTCGTTAGGGCTAGGGACTTGACCTGGAATTATTGGTAGGCTGTCTTTTCTATCACCTTCGGATTCTTTGATGATACGAGGGATACTATGCAGTAATCCGATTGTATACGGCATTCTTGGATTCATCAGAATATCTTCGAGAGAGCCAGATTCGACAACAGTTCCGGCATACATCACAGAAACTGTATCACACATCTCTGCAATTACACCCAAATCGTGTGTAATCAACATGATCGATGTACCCTTCCTATCTCTCATTTCTCGCATCAGTTTGAGAATTTGTGCTTGTATTGTAACATCCAAAGCAGTTGTAGGTTCATCCGCAATCAACAGATTCGGTTCACAAGACATCATCATAGCAATCATCACTCTTTGTCTCATTCCCCCAGATAATTCATGGGGGTACATTGTAGCTACAGTTCGGGGATTCGGAATTTGAACATCTTCAAGAATTTGGACCACTTGACGGGAATGGGCCGAATCTAGTTTTAGGAAATCAGACAGAACCATTACAGTAATTGCCGTGACAAACGTTCCAATTAAAATCACCATGATTGCAGCGATTGGCATCCAGAACATCATGTATAGAATCAGAGCAAAGGCAAAGGCATTCGGCAGAATAAATAATCCTGCCTTAAGAGATTTTATTGTATCATTCGAATTCCAATTTTTTGAATGATTATCCCTTACATCGATGAAAATGCCAATTAGTACAATCAGTGGCAAGGAGTACCATGATATTGATTCAAACGAATCTGATGCACCCTTAGATATCACCAAGAAATATAAGGATAATACTGCAAATGGAATTAGAGTTGAAATTGGATTTTCCTTTGTTTTTGAGATAATTGTTGTGGATGGAGTCAATAATGCCCGAATTATTCTATTCACGTACGAGATTTCTCTATCTACAAGATGGTTATGTTCCTTCATTACTTCAGAAATTTGTTTTTCGACTGTATATAATGGATTCAATGCAGTCATCGGTTCTTGGAATATCATACTAATTTCATTACCTCGAATCCGCCTCATTTCCTTTTCATGTCGATACATCGATAAATTGCCGATTGAACCAACAAAGGTACCGAAGAGCATCATGGCAGCTCCTTGCAGGATATCATAGACGGCCGATGTATCGAAAATAATTCTCAATACGTTGAAAACAATAAGTAATGCTCCGATATAAGAAATAATTGTAGAAAGTCGAATTAACCATTTTTCCCAATCTTGTCTACGATAAACAGTATCGTATCCATCATACAAAATTTCGCCCTCATCAACTTCACAAGTTGCCAGACCTATTGCGGTAAGAGAAGTTACAGATTTGCCACAGCCTGATTCACCTACCACGCCACGAATCTCACCTTTCATCACCTTGAGATCGATATTATGTAGCGCCTCGATAGGTCCCGTGAGAGTATCAAAATGAACTCTAAGTCCTTTGACATCTAGTAATACTTCGTCACTCAACAAATCACCTCCTATTCCTTGGGTCCACAACATCTCTTAGTCCGTCACCTAGTAGATTGAACCCTAAAGTTGTGAATGCGATTGCTAGTCCAGGGAAAGTAACTAACCACCACTCATTAAGGAACCATTTTCTACCATCTGAGACCATTCGCCCCCACTCAGCAGAATGCATCTCTGCCCCCAGACCAATGAACGACAGACCTGCTGCTGAGAGTATGGTTCCGCCTATATCTAGTGTAAATGCGACTAGAAGAGGAGCCCAAGCATTGGGAAGAATGTGTCTAAACATAATCCTAGATGACGAGGCTCCAACACTTTTTGCAGCTTCGACGAAATTCATTTCTCTGATATAGAGTACTTGACCCCTAATTAAGCGAGCATACCCTGGCCAACCTGTGAAAATTAATGCAACCTGGATTTTCCAGAGTCTATCGAAATCCCGAATAATTATCCAATCAGGTTCAATTGTGAAGAGGGATTTGATGAGAATGAAAATTGCTAGAGCAGATAACGCAGTCCGCATCGTGAGATATGATACTGGATTATTGAATGAAAATGAATTTAATAGACCATTTAGAGCTGATTTGGGATTGACCCCCCTGCGTTTCATTGTCACTGATAATATTCCGATGGCACCCAAGATGAAAGTGGAACAAATTAATAATGTCCTCATATTTATATCATCATTTGTAGCACCTTCTAACGAATTCTCAAATGGTATTTGAGGCCATAACGACCAAAATAAGTATACAATTCCAAGAATAAATGACATGAGTCCGACTACATTCAACAGTTGTGATAATGAATTATCTTCATTGGATTGTGCCTTCACTTCACCAGACGTTAACTCATCAATTTTTGATTGGAATTGAAAAATTAAGAATATTAATGGGATTAACACTGCAAATTCCATTGGTAGAGCGAGTCTAGGGATTGCGGTTAAAACTGCAACAAATGCCATTGCTAAGATAAGTCCTGGAACTGCAAAAAACACATCCGTCAGTCTCATGATAAATTCATCGACACGCCCGCCGTAATAGCCACTGATACTGCCTATAATGGTCCCGAGCGTTACTGTCATGAAAGCAACTGTGATTCCTATTTTAAGTGAAATTCTCGCCCCATAAAGAATTTTTGAGAACAAATCGTGACCTTCGAAATTTGTCCCGAGGATACAGATATTATGTGATTCTGGCATCCACCAAACTTCCATCTCACTATTATCAAATTCATAGGTGACGTAAACGGTTGTTATTTGACGAATATCAAATAATTCTTCTGAAACCAAAAGAAAGTCAGTTCCATTTTCATCGGTAAAAATTGTTATATGTTCAGAAAAAGTTAGTCCATTCGAATTATTGTATCCTTTTGTATCTACAATTTTTATAATTATAAAGACATCAACTGGGTCAGTATAGAATGACTTCGTATCTGGGTCGATTTTATCCGCCGATACAGCCGGAGTCATATTCGTATCATATCTTCTCAATTCAGTGAGAGAAACTCTTTGTTCACGTTGTCTGCATTCATCAGAACCTGGTTCAGCAGCCCGTGGTTCGTAATCGATTCTCCATACATCTTCTGTATCCTGTAAATCCCTAGTTGGGTGCTCAACAGCGATATCTTCAGCAAAAACAGCCAACATTGAGACTGTAATGACTAATAATATTCCAACAACCGCTAATGTAGATCTGGTGAAAATCAGAATACTTCTCCGCATATCTGATTTCTTCTGTTCAAATCCTTCAACGATTAAACGGATACTTTCCTTACGATCATCTCTACCCTTTGCATATTGTTCATTCCATGAATATCCAAAATAGGACAGGCTATATTTAATTCCACTCAGTATAATTGTACAAATACTGAAAACAAGGAAAACATCAGAAATCGGAATAAAAAGAATAGAAATAATGCCTGCAATTCCAGTGTCACGTGGCTTCATTGTGACGCCGAAAACAATAGCAAATATGAACGACAGAAACACATATAGGGATAATGAAGAAAGATAATCTAACATCATTCTAGTCTCACCCTTGGATCAACGATTGCATAAGAAATATCAACTATTAAATTTGCTAGAAGGAAAATAATAGAAGTAATCAAGGTAATTCCCATCACCACTATTTGGTCATCATATTGAATTGCCTCAATAGCAACTCTCCCCATACCAGTAAATGCAAATATCGTTTCGGTTAATACCGCTCCACCGATGGCTCCACCAATAGAGAAACCGAGTAAAGTTACAATTGGAACAAGGGCGTTACGGCAAGCATGAACTAAAATTACTCTCGAACCAGATAGCCCTTTTGCTCTCGCGGTACGAACATAATCTTCTCGTAACACTTCGAGAAGACTCGCTCTCATGTACCGTAACAAACCACCAGCACTTGCGATACCTAGAGTCAAACAAGGCAACATTAGATGCATTAATGTGTCTTTAAATAATTCCCATCTGGTGTCATAATCAGATCCCAAACCATCTAAAGTTTCACTTGAAACAAACCAACTATCGATTAAATGGAAACCTGTGCCTTCTGACGGATAATAATTTACATAGCCAGTCGAGGGAAATGCCAGACTTGGGTCGTGGCGTCCAAATATTGGGAAACAGCCTCCTGAGGTTCCAAATAAATCATCACAAATTCCAATTTTTGTAGCAAATAATTTCTGAAATAAAATTGCCAACCAAAATATCGGTAAGCTAACAAAGGCAATTGCCATCAACCGGGATAGTTGGTCAAAAATTTGATCCTGCCAAACTGCACTCAAAATCCCTAGAGAAATGCCGAGTGGGTACGCAATTGCTAGAGCAAGAAAAGACATCTCAAGGGTCACTGGTGCGACATCTTTGACCACTTCGGCTACCGGGCGATGAAATAATGTTGAATCGCCCCAATATCCGTCAACGAGCCCCGTCCTTTCAATGAGGTCTCCCACTTCATGAACTGGTTTCAATTCATTATTGGATTGTAATATTAAATATTCATTCCCCAGATAGGGCCCATCTACTCCGATGTACTTCATGTATTTCTCAACAATATTTTCTTCTGTTCCCATCCTCATTCGATTTGATTCAACAGCTGATATGGGCACATCTACAATTTCAAGTTCTCCAGTGGTTTCATTTTCGACTTCATACCAGCCAATATCTACAATTACACCACATTTGTCTCCACAAGCAGATGCAGCAGCGTCGCCAGGGACAAGGCTTAGCAATGAAAACGTGAGGATTGAAACCCCTATCATTACAGGAATTAGTAAGATTACCCTTCGAGCGATAAACTCGTGTAACTTCACCTTACACCAACTCCAGTTTTTGGCAAGGCATTTGAGTTATCAGTTCATCGGATTGCTGATGTCGATGTAAATAAAAAAAAGATTTTACATTGAAATTTTGAGTGCTATAAAAAGAAATGAAACAGCTCGACGACCGCCGCAAATTGCGACGGTCGCCGGCCTTACGTAATTCAGAAATTATCTAAATTTTTCAAGAACAGCTTCCAACAAGTTCGCCGTCTACCATTGGTAGCTTATCATAGTCGAACCAGTGTGCTGAGCCGATAGCAGCCCAAGGTGCTGAACAGATATCATTGTGCTTTGCACCAATACCATTTCCTTGACCGATAATGATCATGTTCGGATCCTCTACCCATAGCTCGAACGCCTGTGAATAAAGATCGAGGCGTTCTGAGTCAACGGTTGAGACCTTTGCAGCTGAAAGAAGAGCATCTAATGCTGGATTATTGTATCCAGTACCGTAAACATCCTCTGTGCTTGCAGCGAATGGGGACCAGTAATTATCTGGATCTAGATAATCAGGAGCCCAACCACTGAACCTAATCTCGAATGTTCCAGTGAAGTACATGTCGAGATATTCAGCCCATGGCTTTGCATCACCATTTGTTGCAACACCAATCGAACCTAATGACTGCGCAATTTGTGCAGCCATAGCGATACGGTAATCGTTTCCTTCGTTAGCCATGATTCGTAGAATCGATGGTAAGCGGCACTCATCTCCATCACGGTCAGCTACAGGCACAACAACAGAGTTGTTGTTAGCCAATTCAGCGCAATCGTACTGGCGGATAAATCCTGCATCTTCTAGAAGAGATTCAGCATATGTCAAATCATATGTGAAAACTTCGTACTGAGATTCGTCATATAGGAATCCGTTAGGAATTGGACCGTACACAGGTGCCAAGTTGTTGTCATATGTAGTTCTGCGAGCAGTGTCATAATCGAACGCGTAAGCAATTGCAGTGCGGACATTTGGATTAGCCATAACGTTAGCGTCATCTACACCATCTCCATCTGTATCATAGTTTAGGATAGGGTCTTCATTAGCATCGTTTGGATCAAGATTCAAAGCAGCTAGAGTAATTGTGAATGATTCTCTGTAAACACAAATGTAGCCATCTTTGCTTGCGATGTTCGGCTTGTCATCGAGGGCATCATCTTCGCCTGCATCAAATTCTCCGTTTCCGTTTGCATCGATGTAGCAGAAGTTAGGTAAATCCTCGAAGTTTAGAGCACCGAAATCAGCTTCACCGTCAGTGAATGCGAGCAAGCGAGTGTTCGATTCGTCGACGTTTGTCATTTCAGTAAACTTGTTGATGTTGAAGTTACCTGCGTCCCAGTGCATCCAGTTAGGAGTAAGGATAATCTTGTCCTCACGGCTCCATGTATCTAGAATATATGCACCAGTACCTGCACCGAGTGGAGCTTCGTCCATCCAGCCGTGGCACCAATCATCAGAACTCTCGTCAGCATCAGTTGTTGCTGGGTCGTCTGCGGTAACTACACGGTTTGCTTCACACATATCCATGTTGACAATAGCGCCTACTGTGTAAGCGATTGTCGAAACGAAACCAGCATATGGCTGGAATAGAGTCACTGAAAAGTGTGTGTCATCGATGTATGTTAGCCCATCAGTATCGAAATTCTGCTGAGTAATCCATGCAACGTGTGATTCAGGTGCGCCGTATTCATTTACGCGTTCCCAGGAATATACAACATCCTCTGCGGTCATTGCGTCACCATTGCTGAAGTGTACATCATCACGTAGAGTGAAGGTGTAGGTCAACATGTCATCACTGACTGTGTATCCAGTTGCAAGACGAGGGACGATGATTGCGTTTCCGTCGCCATCTCCTTCATATCGGTACAATGTATCATATATATTCTCGATTTGATCACCAGATGCACTATCATATGCATCGTGCGGATCTAGAGTTGCTGCATCTCCGTAGCCCATCGAGACA
The DNA here is from genome assembly GCA_012960975.1 of Candidatus Poseidoniales archaeon. Lineage (GTDB taxonomy): Archaea > Thermoplasmatota > Poseidoniia > Poseidoniales > Thalassarchaeaceae > MGIIb-O2. Next base: position 3,392 of record DUAE01000059.1, on the reverse strand, counting down.
ATCTCACATGGGTTATTGGATCCAGTTTCTACGCATGCCCGAACACCTTCAAGAGCTGTCCATGCTTCTTCGTATGTCATACTACCTGCTTCAAATTGAGCCATAACGGATGATTGTGATTCTCCTTCCCAAGAGAGTCCTTCCCCTAGAATCCATCTCTGTGTGCAAACAAGGTCTGCATTGCCACCAGAAACTACGAATTCACATACTAAGTATCCTGAACCAGCGACATCTCCATTCGCATCGAATGTATGAGTTCCGCTAGTCCCTACGTAGCCTGTACCTACTGCACGGACGGAATCTCGGATGTCTTCAGCGGGCATCATGTGAGCTCTCAATGCTGCCTTACCAGCAATCATTACTGCATCGTAAGTTTCATGATGGTAAATTCCACCATCTGCACCATTTGCTGCAGCATAAGCTGCATCGAAAGCATCAGCAGCATCTGATTGACCACCAGAACGTGGCTGGGTTACTACCATACCATCGATTGCTGAAACATCAGATAACTCGTCAGGTGAAACACCTTCTGCTCCAAATGCTGGAATGTCTAAATTCTGTGCAGACATTTCCTCTAGAATTGCAGCGCCATCAACAGCATATGAGAATAGTGCGACTGAATCGCAACCACCGTCAGCTATTTGTGATACTAATCCCGCGAAGTCAGTTGCATCTTGGTCGTATCCGACTGTTGTGCAAACATCACCAAAACTTGCTACGAAACCATCTTTGAGTCCAGCACCATAATCGTTAGTCATGTAGAGAATACCAGGATTGGAATAACCGTTAGCATTGGCTACAGCAGAGAGGGCTTGTACCTGCTGTCCGTCAGAAGGAACCACTCGGAAGAGGTAATCGTCGTCCGAGAGGGCAGTAATTGCAGGCGAAGTACTTGCGTAGGAAATCATTGGAATTCCAGCAGCTTGTGCTACAGGGATTGAAGCCATTGTTCCGCCGGAGCATACAGCTCCTGCGATTACGACCACACCAGCGTCAACCAAGGATTGAGTTGCGCCAGCTGCGACTGTACCGTCACAACCTGAGTCAACTTCAATTATCTCGATTTCTACGCCGGCAGGTGCCATAGCGTTCAAATCTGCCTTTGCCAGTTCCATTGAATCAGTGAATGCTGGTGCGAAAACAGCGATTGGTCCTGTAAGCGGATTCATAAATCCGATTTTCAGGGTCGTTGTTTCTGCATCATATGTGCATGTTCCGTCATCTGCAGTCGCATCTGCGTTGTAATTGTTCGCTGTCGCGTCCATACAACCCATTACGTCTTCCGGAACTGGGTCCGGATCATCTTCTCCACCTAGGCAACCAGCGAACGCAGCCGCGAGCATTCCAAGCGTCATCATTATTGCAATTATTTTCTTATCTGTCATGTCTGTTTACACGCTCCAGAGCCAAGTCCAGTTCACTATCTGTTATAGAGATTGTTTAACAGTTGAGTCCGAAATATACCGAATTCCATACCTTTTGAGGTAAGTTCCACCTAATTTAATGACTTGCAGTACTCTTTTTTGATTGGAAATTCATTAGAAAAACATCATTATTTCTTATTAAAAGCAATAAATGATTGATTGTTTTAAACAAAGTCATTTGCCATTCAATTTTCAAGACTAAATTTTCAAATTTCACACTCGTTAAGAATCATGGTGGACGAGCCGAGATTTGAACTCGGGGCCTCTTCCATGCCAAGGAAGCGCGCTTCCAAGCTGCGCCACACGCCCAGGGAACAAGCGACCTTCGACGACCATTTAAGGAAAATGGAGTAGGCACAGCCATGCCGGGAGTCGATGAAGAGGAAAACCGTGGCAACAATATTTCAATTCCACCTCATATTCCTCTTGATATTCTCGATCAATTAGAACAACAATTATCCAGAGTTGACGCACCATTTCTACGTTTTCTAAAAAAAAATCTCAGTACAATCTGGTTGGAAGAATCTGATTCAAGATTAGGTATGACGCGTTTCGAATGTAACCATCACGAATTATTCAGGCGACGTAGATTGAAAGTTTCGCCCGGCCCAGTCACTATCGGATTAAACCCCATCCTCGCTAATGATGATGCCCTCTTCCGCCATACTCTCGTTCACGAATTATTACATGCAGTTGGACTTCTCGACCACGGTACAACACATGCAGATTTGGTCAAAAAGATGGCCCCCGCTCCAAAACTTGCTGATTCACCAGTCCTGCAAAAGATGCGTAGTGCAGTTCTCGAAAATCTTCCCGAAAGACAATGGATTTGTTCTAAATGTGGTTATTCTTGGGAACGCAAAAGAGTTAGCTTACCTAATAGATGCCCGAAATGTGCCTCAAAATTCACTTCACAGTAGGAAAATTACCTTGTACCTCTCTTTCGTGCAAGGGGCATGGACATCCCCCGGTCTCTAGATCAATTTCAAACAATTGTTGAAAACTTCATCGCAGAAACCTATCCAATAATACTGGCTGGAATCGCTATTGCATTATATTCAGGATTTGTCTTTTTGTTTTATCGATTCTTAGCTCGAAAAGACATTCTGACACTCGACTTAAGTAAATATGAGAATAATTATTCTAGAAAATTTCGGTCATATTTTCGAATCGTTTTCCACATCGGCCTTTACATCGTATTAATCCCAATACTAATTGCATTTTGGACTCTTATTTTAGCAATGATTTTGACATTATTCGCAAGTGACCCCGATCATGCTCGGAATGCATTGATTGCAACAGCGGTAGTTGGAGCCATCAGAATTCTCTCATATTGGACAGAAGAACTCTCAAGAGACGTTGCGAAAATGTTGCCATTTGCTGTTCTCGGTGTTTTCCTTGTCGACTCGACTTCTGTTCACATAGATTCAATCATTTCTTTGATTGAAAGTTGGCCGGAATTGGCTGATTCCTGGTGGAATAGTTTGATTCTTCTATCGATTCTTGAAGTGATATTAAGAGTATTAAATGGTATACTCAACTTTATTCGTGGTAAAAAAGAATTGAAAATAAATCTCGCAGAGATGTCCAATAAAACAGGGCGTTCTAAAGAAGACATTCTGGAAGATATCCAAGACGATGGGAAATTAAATCAGAGTAATACCTTGAACGAATCATGATGAATATTCTGAGCCAATTCGATGTGCAGGGTTCATGAAAGGGAAACCGCGCCCGAGGCTCAAGGGCGATTAGTGTAGTCTGGATATCACCTCGGATTTCTAATCCGAGAACACGGGTTCGAATCCTGTATCGCCCACCATTTAACATAGGTTAATTGAATTAGAATTCAATCATTCGCTGAAGCCTATTTTTGGATGTTGGTGCGTTTCACTCATATAGGGGCAGTAGGTCGGCGGGCTGCATGAAGCGAGGTTCACGTGCTTGGAAGAAGCAGGGCAATCAACGCTG
>DUAE01000058.1:1234-1609 GCA_012960975.1 Candidatus Poseidoniales archaeon | reverse complement strand
TTTAATTGTTATTGCAAGACCCACCAAGAATGAATAAGCGGAAATTACTGTTGTCTCGCTAAGCCCAACTAAGAAGGGAGCAGCGAAGAATGTGTTAGCGAACACAAACACAAACATGTCGATTGATGTCATTAGATCGCTCCTTCTGAATGTGAATATTTCATTGTCATTCTCTCCTATATAGTTTATTCTACATAACCATTATACTACACTTTTACTCAAAAGTCAAGTGCTTTTTCATCTTTCTTTTTTCGTTCCTCCAGTATGAGTACAATGTCTTCCCTGACTGCTTGCTCCTTTTCAGCAGGAGTAGGTGTGCTTAGTCCATTCAGAAATATCATCAGGAAGATGAATCTGTCGGCTATCGCTATGATG
>DUAE01000058.1:806-1155 GCA_012960975.1 Candidatus Poseidoniales archaeon | reverse complement strand
CCACTACATGATCCATGAAGTCCGTGAATTCACTAAATGCAAAATCAATATCTGATCTGTTACCTTCGTGATATGCTTTGGCGATCGAGTTGACCAACTTCTTACCCATGTTGAACTCGTGCTTTAGTTCTGCTGCTATCTCAGTTATCAGTCCTCGTTCTGCCTCTATTCTGGTTAGTGATGCGTCAATCTCTTTGATTGCTCCAAGGATTTTGTCCTTATCAGTCTGTGCTGAAGGGACGGGTGTGCCTATCATTAGTTCGTTCATTGTATTTCTCCAGTTGTTTTGGGAGTAATTTCCCATTGTTATAACTATTATACTACACTTTTACTCAAAAGTCAAGTGTTT
>DUAE01000058.1:0-662 GCA_012960975.1 Candidatus Poseidoniales archaeon | reverse complement strand
ATTTCTAGTTCATATATATCTGCCCATCTCAGTAATGCTTCCTTGAGGATTGGGCAATCCGCGTCCGGTGAGTCAGCAAGTTCTCGCAACCATTCAGACTTCGCTTTGCAATAAGCAGACGATGCTGCCTCGACTGTTGGGAATGGTCCGAAACGTGTCCTCTTGTCGTCTCTCTTGATCCTAGCCTCATACTTGTCAGGACCATTCTTTCGTTCGGTCAGATAGACGCCTTGAGGATAAGGATGGTCATCGAGATATTTTCGAGGTTCAATCACTTTCTGAGTATTGATGTGCCTCTTGACGAACATACATGCATCAGGGCTGTATTCTTTATTGCCAGGAATCCGAATGTCTTTGTCCAGATCCTTCTCTTCCCAGTCCTTCGTCTCCATCCACTCCTTGAATGTCCAGAAAGATTTCCATTCCTCGCAGACTGTGACATCTCTTTGAGTCCGATGATCGCCCAGGTTCTGTCGTCGCGCGAGCATGCTCCTCCAAGTTTTGTAGAACGGACAGTATTTTACAATGTAGCCTACGGGAGAATCATTGTCTCCCCAGCCACACACTAGTCTTGCTGTCATTTTATTTCTCCAGTTGTTTTGGGAGTGATTCCCTATTTCTTATAACTATTATACTACACTTTGTAGCAAAAGTCAAGCTTT
>DUAE01000057.1 GCA_012960975.1 Candidatus Poseidoniales archaeon | reverse complement strand
CTCGACTTTGAAATCTGTCTTCATGATGGTTTTGATGAAGGATATCGCAGATCATGTCTTGACTCAGAGGAAGCAGGCAGCAAAGATGTATCGTTTGGAGTGTTCCGGGAATTTTATCCTGGTACTGATCAAATGAAGAAAGAGGTATGGTACAAGGATGGTGTCAAGTATCATGCGTGGTGGGGATGTCCCTCATTCACAGAGATTTGGTACAAGGACGGTGTCGAAGTACACTCAGAGGAAATGTTTGATATAGATATCAAAAACCCACGAGATAAGGCGACTGGTGAACTGTTATTCAATAGATCACAATTCGATGCTCCGGGACAAGGCGTACTGAATCAGCCGTCGAATCAGCCAGAAGACTATGACGGGCTCGATGCCTATTGGGTCTGCTGGACAGTGCTGGAAGATGGACATGTCGTCGAAGAGATATCAGACTCTCGAAGCCGATCATCAGCTAGACGAGACGTATAATAATCATAACAAATGGGACAAGGATGTCCAAAACAACTGGAGAAATACAATGAGTAATAATAGTCATAACAAATGGGAAATTACTCCCAAAACCACAACTGGAGAAAAACAATGAGTAAAAAAAATCAACACAAAGTGATGGCAAACAGTAAATGTCACGACACCGAGTATCGCCGGATGAGTCGTCATGACCTTATCTCAGGTGGTGGCGCAGGACATCTTGTCGCTACTCCTAGAATCACCTCACCTACATCTGGTGGAATAGATTTCGATGGACAGATAACTGCTTCACCATTCTGGACCATACGCTCAGTCTACGAAGGTGACCACGACTATTCTCGATGGCAACTCAGTCATACATCTGATTTTGATAAAGTTTGGACGGAAAGCATTATAAGAGAAGGAAATCTAACATCTTGGACTCCAGGTTCTGTCGTCGGATCTGGACAAGAGTGGTTTGTTCGAGTCAGATATGGTAGCGATGGTCATAGATCAGGTAATAGTGAGCCTATCAGTTTCACAACGTATCAACGGAAATGTCTTGACTCAGAGGAAGCAGGCAGCAAAGACTTATCGTTTGGGTCATATCGGGAATTCTACCCTGGCACTGATGAAATGAAGAAAGAGGTATGGTACAAGAATGGTCTCAAGTATCATGCGTGGTGGTACAGTCCCTCATTCACAGAGATCTGGTACAAGGATGGTGTTGAAGTACACTCAGAGGAGATGTTTCCAGATCCTGACGAAGAGGATGGCAGAGGATTCGATCCGGGGTTGCCTCTGCGGGACCTCGACCAGCCACTTGCTCAGCCAGAAGACTACGACGTCCTTGATGCCTATTGGGTCTGCTGGAAGCAGCCCTATATAAGCAACACTCATATAGGATTCGTCGAAGACATCTCAGACTCAAGGAGAAATGGAACTAGTCCCGTGATGTGTATGTCTCTCGCCATTGATGATATCGCCCTGGAAAAACAGCTAGATGAGTTACACGAGATAGACGAGGCTACTGGAGGCTACCGGATGCATGAATAAAATTCCACCAGTAGCCTCATCTCATCGAGTGTAGCATCTGACTTCAGTCTATTCGCTCTGTTGCTTATGATGACCATGTTTCCTGGTTCATATCCTAGAGTAGAATCAATCCTGTCGTATGAGACAGA
>DUAE01000056.1:432-1660 GCA_012960975.1 Candidatus Poseidoniales archaeon | reverse complement strand
AAAGTCAAGTGGTTTTTCATCTTTCTTTCATCTTTCTTTCATCTTTCTTTCATCTTCTTCTCCTCTATTATTTTGATCGTATAACCATTATACTACACTTTTACTCAAAAGTCAAGTGTTTTTTGAAAAATAGATTCACTATAAGTATTGCTATCAACGGGAGACAACCATTGCAAGACGTAGAATTCGTATTTCGAGACAACAACAAGTTAATTATTGTCACAGATAGAGGCACCATTCAAGAGATGAGTGAAGATTTCTCATTCTTTGCTGAGGGATATAAATTTCATCCTGCATTCAAGCAAGGGAGATGGGATGGCAAGATCAAGCTGATACATTCTGGGACACAGACATGTGGAGTAGGATTGCTGCCCGACCTAATCCGTTTTTGCAGATCAAGATCGTATTCGTTCGTCATTGACGATGAGTTGAAACCGAGGAATGATTCTACGATTGATGTGGATAAGTTCGTGTCCTCGTTGGATCTACCATTCGATCCATACGATTATCAACTCAGAGCGATAAATGACTGCCTGAAGTATCATCGTCTCGTCGTCCAGTCCCCCACTGGGTCTGGGAAGTCGCTCATCATTTATTCCCTGATCCGATGGCTGCAGGCACATGATAAGAAGATCCTGCTGATCGTGCCTAATATATCGTTGCTGAGCCAAATGTCATCTGATTTCGATGAATATTCAGTTGACAATGGATGGAGAGCAGAAGATAATGTCCACCTAGTCAAGGCAGGGATAGAAAAATCATCAGTCAAGCCGATCACTATCTCTACGTGGCAGTCACTTCAAAAAGAAGATCGATCATACTTCGATCAATACGATGCGATCATGGTCGATGAAGCACATCAAGCAAAGTCAGTGTCTATCAGCAAAATCCTGAATAATTGTAATGCTGCTTATAGATTCGCGTTTTCTGGAACCATTGATGGAGGAAAGTATGTCAATCGGCTGACGATCCAGTCATTGTTCGGAAAGATCATCAACACAACCACCACCAGGGAGCTGATTGACGATGGCAAGTTGACAGAGACCAGTATCAAGTGTATCCTGCTGAAGCATAAAGTGAAGATGAAGAAGAGTACATACCAGGATGAGATAAAATATCTCCTTGAGCATGAGAAGCGGAATGAGATGATCGTGAAGTTGGCACTGAGCAGTTCGAAAAAGGGCAACACACTTGTCCTATTCAACGTGATAGAGCATGGTAAGCTGCT
>DUAE01000056.1:0-320 GCA_012960975.1 Candidatus Poseidoniales archaeon | reverse complement strand
TCATGGAGGCACAGACCAATGCGATATTGGTTGCTTCATACGGCACTTTAGCAATCGGCATCAACATTCCTAGTCTGGCTGCATTGATCTTCACTCATCCTACCAAGTCCATGATCCGCGTGTTACAATCTATTGGACGAATATTGAGAAAGAGTGATTCCAAGACTGCTGCTACTGTCATTGACATCGCTGATGACTTATCGGGTGGGAGAGCATCTAAGAATCATACACTCAATCATTTCCTGGAGAGGATTGCCATCTACGGCAGAGAGAAGTTCAATTACACACTGAAGGAAGTAGAGTTCTAAACCTTGCATTGA
>DUAE01000055.1 GCA_012960975.1 Candidatus Poseidoniales archaeon | reverse complement strand
TCAAGCGGCCAAGGGGACCGACCAGTACACGGTTGAAATCGAGGATCTGACCGAAGGCAACATCATTTACACATCACAACAGAATTCACTCCCCGGCGGTTCGACGACTTCCTTCTCTTTCCCTCACGTCTTCTTGAGCACAGGAGATCACCTTCTCGAGTTGAGACTCGATACCAGCGACGATGTGGTCGAGCTCAACGATGAGAACATCGGCGTCGATAACAACAAGATCCAGATGACTATTGAAATCACTCAGATAGGCGTCAGATTGACTCCGTTGATGGGAGATGGCTCATATCCGTCGAATCAGGCGGAACTCGATTCTGCACATACTCAAACCCTCGATCCTCGGTTGGGGAGCCTCGTCTCTTACAATCTCGTTCTCGCTAACGAGGGGACCGAGACAATCAACGTCGGACTCTCGGTCACACCTGTTCAGAGAATTGATGAGAATGGCATCATGCAGGCGCCGCGCGATGAGTGGTGGAAACTAGTGAATGAGTCAGGGCCTTGGGAATTGGCTCCCTTCGGCGATGCTGGAGATTCGATCCGCGTGACGTTGACTCTCGAAGATGTCGACGCCGATCTGACCGATGGTGCGGGCGCGCGATACGCTCTGCCCGGCACCTTCGTCAACGATCTGAATCTGTACGATAAGAATGCGCCGACGGTCGCTCATACAATCAGACTCTCGACCATCGTCGAGAGGGTCGAAGGACTCTATACGATTCTCGCCGGTACCGGTGACGACCTTGGCGGCGAGCCAGGTGAATTCGCCACATACTCACTCTCTATTCGCAATACTGGTAACGGGCCGACTCAATACTCAGTCTCCTGCACCAGTGATGAGCGCTGGACGATACGCATCGGTAGCAGCCAATCTGATTCAGTCGTCTTGGATCCACTCAGCAGGTTACAGTTCCTACCTCTGCCGATCCATGTCTGGATACCAGCGGCAGTCGATGGACAACCTGCTGCAGGTATCACAGAGGATGTGACATGCGTCACGACCTCAGTGCAGGATGCATCGGTGACGACGACAGAAGTGGCGGTTGTCACAGTCTTTGAAAGCCACGATTTCAGCGTTGATCTATACAACTCGGATGGTGATGTGTTGGGTGCCATGGCCCTTGCGGACGATCGTGCCGTGCTCAATGGCGACATCGTCGTCACCGAGCTTCTGCTGTCGAATGAAGGAAACATCGAGATGAACTTCGAGATGTCAGTATCTTCGGCATTGAACACCTGGGCAGCACAGATATCCTACGATGGTGAGGATTCAACGGATTCACTGACCTTCTGGGTCGACGCCGGAGCAAGTGCTCTGGTCATCGTCGAGATGATCGTTCCAATGAATGCCGAGATGGGGACGAGGAATACTCTGACGATTCGCACTACTCTCGGTGATGGTCCGACGATGACGAATGGTACCCGATTCATCGTCCAGGAAGTCGCTGCCTTGGAAACTTCAGACGATGGTCTGATTCGCATAGCCCTAGGTCAGACGGGCACGAATGATGTCTGGGTTCGGAATGCTGGAAATGTCCCACTGATCCTCGATTGGACCGTCGGCAGCCTGCCCGAAGGCTGGGTCGGTGGATTCCAGTCGATCATCCCCGCCGAACTCGACATGAACCGCGAGGCATTGGTCACCATCGGTCTCGAACTGCCGGGCAATCTGCCGATCGGCCTTCTCGATGAGCGAGTTTCAATAATCCTCGAGGCGACCACTCCGGGTGGGGACATCGTCGTCCACACCTTCGAACTCGCTGTCGAGGTCGTTCCTTCGATATGGATCGAGTTAGCGCCGGACTCTAGCAGTTTGAGCAACATCGAGGCCGGCTCTGAGGGGCGGCTCACGATTACGGTGCAGAATCTCGGAAACGTGAATACTGGAGTCACTCTTGAAATCCAAGGTTTGGAAGATTGGCTCATCAGCATCGAGCCGTCGTCAATCGATTCGATAGTCGCAGGCGGCTCGGTCGATGTCATCGTCACGGTCAACCCTGATGATGAGGCTCAGCCAGGACTGATGTCATTCACCGTACTGGCGAATTCAACCGATGAAGGAGTGATCAATGTCGTCACCGACGATGTCCTCGTCCTCGAAGTCAGCCGGGCTCGTGACACCTCTTGTAGCGGCATCGGTTGTCTACTCGTCAAACTCGGCCTGCCTAAGTGGACGCTAGCAGTAATCTTCCTCTTCGCGCTTGCCGGACTCGGTGTTGCCATGTCCCGAATGCGTGGTAGCACTGCATCGTCGATCCGACCTGAAGAGGAACTCATTCCGACGGGTTCGGCTCTCCATTCCGGTTCTCAGATTGAAAGGCGAACTGCTGCCATGGACACTGGTTCTTCGGGAGAGGTCCTCAGCACATCCGTCTCCGATGATGAGATTTCAGATGTTCTGGTGGCCACCGCACCATCTCTCTCACTACCACCCGTTCCGCCCGGTGCAATGCCGTTGCCTCCTGGGGGTCTGCCGGATGGCTGGACGATGGATCAATGGGTGGCTTATGGTCACCTCTGGTACGAACAGAATGTCTGACAGCCTCAGCCGAACTTCAACATCGTCTGACTTAATACGAGAATGTGGCCCGCTCAGACTATGAGCGGTTCGCTTGTCTTGTTCGGCCCACCTGGCGCAGGCAAGGGGACTCAAGCTGGTCTGATCGTCGACTTGACTGGCAAACCTCAGGTGTCGACTGGAGACATGCTGCGAGCCGCAGTCAAGGCCTCAACTGCGATGGGGATGGAAGCGAAGGAATACATGGATGCTGGATTGCTCGTGCCTGATTCTGTGATCATCGGCCTCATCGAAGAGAGATTGACAGAGGCCGATGCATCGGCAGGGGTTCTCTTCGATGGTTTCCCTCGGACGATCCGCCAAGCGGAGTCGCTCGAGGCGATTGCCAATGTCGTCGCTGTGATTTCAATCGAAGTTCCAGATTCTGCGATAGTCGAGCGAATCGTCGGGCGTCGAATGGATCCTGAGACAGGTGGGATCTACCATGTCAATTTCAATCCGGCTCCCCCAGAAATCGTCAGTCGACTCATTCAACGCCCGGACGACAATGAGGAGACTGTGCTCGCGCGTCTGGCCGCTTATCACCAACAAACCGCTCCACTCGCCGCTTGGTACGGCGAACGCGACTTGCTGGTCAGCATTGATGGTGACCATTCTATCGACGAGGTCGCTGCTGCTGTCGAGACTGTAGTTCGTGGACTTGCCTGAGGTGGATGCATGGGTCGAGGAGGTTCCCGAAAGGATGCGAGACGGCGAAGGCTTCGAGCGGCCGATGCGATCGGGCACCTATCGGATGTTCTGACTGAGAATGTCCACTCTGACATCGATGTCGCGGACATCGCTGCCAGAGACATCCTGCGCACCTCGAAGCGACACGGCTCGCGCCCAGGTGCCTCTATCTCGACTCTCATCTGCCGCTCTTGTGAAGCCGCACTCGTGCCGGGAAGAAATGCCAGAGTTCGAATAAAAAATGGCTACAGAATCACAACCTGCCTCACATGTGGTGGAGTCCGTAGACGATGTATGAGCACAGGGGAGGTGGAATGAATGGGGGGCATACCCGCTGATGTTCGCAGCAGAGCCAATGGAGATGACATCGCGATTACGGTGCGGATCGGACACGGAGGTGTGACCGATTCAGTGGTCTCCGAGCTCATTGATCAGCTCTCCAAACGGAATCTGGTCAAGATCAAAGCGAATCGTGGAGTGACAGTCGGCTCAGCCGAGCGCAGCGAACTCTTCGAGATGCTTGCTACAGCAACTGACTCCACTTTGGTTCTTCAACGCGGAAACGTCGCTGTATTCTGGTCCGGCGTCGGTTGACTGAGTCGAATCCGACTTGCTCCCTACAACATTCGATGGTCACTTATTTAGAGGTCTTGTTTGTGGCGGCGTCATGATTGGTCAAGAGCAGGTCGTGCTAGCCATTTTCGCGGTCTCTTTCATCCTCATCCTCTCCGAATCAGTCCACCGAACAATAGCAGCCTGGTTCGGCTCTGTCGTGCTCTTGATTTACGGCCATTCGACCGGTGTTTTCACTCTCGCGCACGATTCCTCTCTCGAACATACGATGCTGGGGTGGATCGAGTTCGAGGTAATCGGACTGCTTCTTGGAATGATGGTCTTCGCCGCCATTCTGGAGTTGTGTGGATTCTTCGAATTCATCGCCATCAAAGCAGCCAAAATGAGTGGCGGCGACCCATGGAAACTCATCGTCCTTCTCGGCACCTTCACTACGGTTATCTCTCTGGTCATCGACAATGTCACCGCGATCATAATCATCGCTCCTGTGACCTTGAAGATCTGCAACAAGATGGAGATAAATCCCATTCCGCCTCTGCTCGCTGAGGCGATTCTATCGGATACCGGCGGCGTTGCTTCGATGGTCGGCGATCCTCCGAACGTGATGATCGCAGCAGAAGCCGCCAATCTCAACCTTGAATCAACATTCGGCTTCAATGGATTCTTGCTGAAACTAGGAATTCTGACGTTGATCGCCTGGGTCGCGACGCTCGGTTACATGCGCTGGTATTATCGAGATTGGATTCATTCGAAACCGGCGAACGTGGAATATCTGCTCCAGGAGGATGAGTGGGATTCAGTCGACGACAAGCAATTGATGTACACCACGATCGCCATCCTGATGCTGACCGTGGTCATGTTCTCAGCCAAGGAGTTCCTCGGTCTGGCGATCGAGATTCACGCCATCGCTCTCTCAGGTGCAGGACTCGCGCTCGTCGCCGCCCGCCCTAAGGATCACGAATTGAGAGGTGGATTCATGCATCTAGTGACAGAGAAGGTCGAATGGTCAGCACTCTTGTTCTTCGCAGGCTTGTTCATCCTCGTCGGGGCTGTTGGCAATGTGGGATACCTCGAGGATCTGGCGGTCTGGATATTCGACAACTTCGGTAGCGATCCGGTGATGCTCGCAGTTGCAATCGTCTGGGTATCAGCGATCGCGAGTGCTATCATCGACAACATTCCTTTCACAGCGGCGATGATTCCAGTCATCGTCAGCATCGTAGAGGCCAACCCAGAACTCGACATAGCACCTCTGTTCTGGGCTCTGGCGATGGGGGCTGGCTTCGGGGGCAACGCAACTCCCATCGGTTCCAGCGCCAATGTGATGACAGTCGCAATCAGCGAGAGAGGCCCTCGGCCGATCACCACCGCAGAATGGGTGAAGGTCGGTCTGCCGGTGATGGTGATCACCTGTGCAGTCGCCACAGTATTCATCATCGTATTCCACGGCACTCTGTACAGTACAGTCTGATGAATCACTATCTGCATTCATTCCCCACCTCACCCCTTGATTCCGTCATCGAGGTTCCTCCGACACTCTGAAGTCTCAACCGAGGCAGCGTGGCTCATGCAGGAGTGCGAGGTCTGTCACATGATACTCAGCCAGAGCGGCCCATGTCCTCTGTGTGGGTCGAATACTCACGAGAAGTCATCACCCTCCGGTGCAACATCAACCGACTTGGAGATTGAAACGGAGGCCGAGATCGAGCTGCCATTCGGCCTCGCCGACAGTGATTCGGTCGTCGACTCCAATCGACTACTATTCGGCCTCGAAGATGCACCGGAAGATGCACCTGAAGATGCAGTCGAAGGAGCGGATTCGGAGGAAGAATCAGAACCTCTGAAAACTGCTTCGGATAAGGCTGGAACGCCACCGTCTGAAAGTGTCGAATTACCCTATGGAATCGACGATATGTATCACAGCCCTCTTGATTGACGGTTTCCGGCTCTCAATACGCTGTTCTCGACCATCTCGGGACGACCCGCGTAGTTCATATAGCGAAGGTAGGTCGGCGACTTGCTTTTGGTGCACCCTTGTATGGGCACATACAGGGGGAAGTGGTCGAGACTGTTCCGCCCTGCGGGGAGACGGAGTGGTCTGAGAGACCAGATAGAATCGATATGCCTGGACACCAGAGGACTCACAATGAGTCCTGTGTCAAGATAATAATAGAAAGTGGGTAAGTAGAAATTACAAAATGCTACAACCCGACTGGGGGATGGCTCGGCTCGAGAGCCGACGAAGGTCGTGACAAGCTGCGAAAAGTCGCGGGGAGAGGCATGAATCTCATGGATCCGCGAATTGCCGAATGGGACCTCCTGGCGCTATGCGCCATTCCACAAATGGAAAGGGAACCCCCCGAACTGAAGCATCTCAGTAGGGGGAGGAAAAGAAATCAAACGAGATTCCGCTAGTAGTGGCGAATGAACACGGAATCGGACAAACCGAATCTCTCGGGGAAACCCGGGAGAGATGTGGGGTATGGACTGTCTCAGCCTAAAATATCGAAATGGAAATCGCCTGGAACGGCGTGCCACAGAGGGTGAAAGCCCCGTACATGCAGATGTGATGGTTTTGTGACAGATTCCTGAGTAGCGTGCGTTGGATATCGCGCGTGAATATGGGGGGCAGAAACCTCCAATCCTAAATACTACTCGAGACCGATAGTTAACAAGTAGAGTGATCGAAAGCTGAAAAGTATCCTTAGCGGGATGTGAAAAGAACCTGAAACCAGTCGGGAACAGGCTGAATATGCGTGAAAGCGATGATATGAGCAGCGTGTATTCGTGCGTTTCGAAAAATGCCCCTGGGAGTTCTGATCATTGGCGAGGTTAAGGAGTTGATCTCCGAAGCCGAAGGGAAACCGACAAGTCCGCAGCCGCTTATGGCGGTCAGGGACGGGATGTGCTCGTCCGAAGTCAATGGTGGGAGACCTGAAGCCCGTCGATCTATGCCTGGCCAGATTGAAGCCCGGTGAAAGCTGGGTGGAGGATCGAACCGTTGCTGATCTGCAAATCGCTCGGAGGAGCTGGGTATAGGGGTGAAAGTCCAATCGAGATGGGCAATAGCAGGTTCCGCGCGAGACTACTCGTAGGTAGATCTCCGCTGAGGTAGATGATGATGTAGAGCACTGATTGGGTATTTAGGGGGAGCAATTCCTCGATACGCTGTCAAACTCCGAAGTTGTCATCGCTGTAGACGCGGGGAGTGAGCCACGGTGGGTAAGCTACCGTGACGAAAGGTGAATAAACCAGCTCAGTGTTAAGGTCCCAAAGTACCAGTTAAGTGTTAATCTGAAACGGCGTCCGTGGTCGAAGACAACCAGAAGGTGGGCTTAGAAGCAGCCACCCTTGAAAGAGTTCGTAACAGATCACTGGTCAAGCTTGCGGGCCCGGAAAATGGACGGGGCTCAAACTGGTCACCGATACACTGATCCTTCGAAAGAAGATGAGGTAGCGCGGCGATGTGCTCGGGTAGAAGCGAGGTTGTGAGATCTCGTGGACCGTGTACATATGAGAATCTAGGGAAGAGTAGCAGCATAGTGCGGTGAGAATCCGCACCACCGAAAGGGTAAGGGTTCCTCGGCAATGTTTTTCAGCCGAGGGTTAGCCGGTCCTAAGGTCAATCTTAACCGACTTGATCGAAAGGGAATTGCGTTAATATTCGTAAGCCTCTCTGCAATAATGGTAACGGCTAAGGCTAGTTCGTGCACTTCAGTCATGGAGTGTCGAAGCGTTCGATAATCGTGTGGAGAACCGTCATGGTGAGAAACACGAGAAGGCGTGAGTGAAAGACGGATGAGGCCTTGGTCCCATGAAAAACCGCAGAAGATGACCGTACCGAGAACTGACACAGGTACCCAAGGTGAGTAGCCTAAGGTGTGACGGGTAAAGTACCGCGAAGGAACTCGGCAAAATCGCCCCGTAACTTCGGGAGAAGGGGTGCCAGCTCTGAAGAGAGCTGGTCGCAGTGACAAGAGGACTCCGACTGTTTAATAAAAACATAGGCGACTGCTAGATCGAAAGGTTGTGTATAGTCGCTGAATCCTGCTCAGTGCCGGTATCTGAAATCGGGGTTCAACCTGACGAAGGACCGGTAAACAGCGGGGGTAACTATGACCCTCTTAAGGTAGCGTAATACCTTGTCGCTTAATTGGCGACTTGCATGAATGGCCCAACGAGAGTCCTACTGTCTCCGCGGTACGTCCGGCGAAATTGACATTACTGGCGCACAGTCCAGTACCCTCAACCTGCAAGCGAAGACCCCGTAGAGCTTTACTGCAGCCTGGCGTTGTACAATCGCACTTTACGTGCTGAGTAGACGGGAGACGTTGATCCACGGGACGCCAGTCCCGTGAGTAGTCGTCCATAGAGACACCGTCCTTGGAGTGTAATTGTACTCACTCTTCATGAGAACACCGCTTGGTGGGCAGTTTGGGTGGGGCGCCACGCGCTCGAAAACATAACAAGCGTGCCCAAAGGTCAGCTTAGGTGGTTCAGTCTCCACCGTTAACTGTAAGGGGAAAAGCTGGCTTGACTTGGATCGGACCAATAACGATCGAAGATGCGAAAGCACGGCCTAACGAACCAATGTACCTCATTTCTGGGGGTCATTGATAACAGAAAAGTTACCTCGGGGATAATTGAGTTGTCACCAGCAAGAGCACACATCGACCTGGTGGCTTGCTACTTCGATGTCGTCTCTTCCCAACCTCCTGGTGCAGCAGCTGGGAAGGGTGGGGTTGTTCGCCCATTAAAGGGGATCGTGAGATGGGTTTAGACCGTCGTGAGACAGGTTTGTTGCTTTGTGGTTGAGGCGTATAAGATACCTGATCGGAAGGGTCCTTTAGTACGAGAGGAACGAGGACTCGGAGCCACTAGTTTACCAGTTGTCCGGCAGGGCAATGCTGGGTAGCCACGCTCCAGTGGATAAGAGCTGAAAGCATCTAAGCTCGAAGTCATCCGAAAGACGAGGTATCTCAGGGGACTCGTAGAAGACGAGTTTGATAGACAGCGGGTGTAAGTACCGAGGGTTCGCCCGAGGTATTCAGCCCAGCTGCACTAACCCCCCGAGCATCATCAATTTTCATACACACTTTACTAGCACAGGGCTCATTGTGAGCCTCTGTCCAACAGTGCATATCAATTCCATTATATTCGAAAGAGAGTTGTGCACGGCCATAGCGAAGGGGTTCTACCCGGTCCCATCTCGAACCCGGAAGTCAAGCCCTTCTGCGTCAATTCCTGTACTGTGGTGCGAAAGCCCACGGGAACGTTTGTCGTTGTGCCACACTCTCTTTCACCTCCCCGCACACAAATAATTACTAATCGCAAGCGGAGCCATGCATACTATAGGAGATACAGATCATGACTATTAGCACAGGCGATATACTCGGTCACACTCAAGTTGGTGTATACTTGAGTGTGATAGGAGACACTCTCTTTTATCCTAGGTCTCTTGATGCTCCTGCCATCGAGGAAATTGAACAAGCCTTTGATTTAGAGATGGCTCCAATGTTTATTGGTGGCTCAGCCCTTCTTGGAAGTTTAATTCGAGGTAATAAGAAAGGTATTGCTGTGGCTGATATTGCCACAGAAGAAGACTTGGATGCCCTTACAAGCTTTGGAGAAGTAGTCATATTAGAGAGTGGAGTAAATGCTGCTGGAAATCTTATTGAGTGTAACGACTTTGGTGCAGTAGTCAGCAAATCAATTCCTGGACCTGGTGTTGAATTAATCGGCGAGGTACTCGGTGTAAATGCAGTACGAAGCCGTGTTGCCGGTCAAGATACAGTTGGCTCATTGATGGTTGCAAATAACAAAGGAATCCTCGCTCATCCAGATATTACTGCATATGAGGTTGAACAAATTCAATCAGTTATGGAAGTAGAAATTATGGTTGGAACTGTTTGCTTCGGATCTCCACTTGTTGGGGCAGCCTGTGTTACTTCTGATACTCATGCATTGGTCGGTTCAGGATCAACAGGGCCGGAATTGAATAGAATTGAAGATGCCCTATATCTTATCTGAAATTTTCTTCATTAAATATTTTATTCTTATCGATAGTTTTCATTACTTTTGGTAAAGGATATTTTAATCCTGTAGCTGTGTTGAATAAAATAACATTATCCTCTTTTTTTACCAAACCTAATTTCAATGATTGTTCGTATGCAGCAAAAGTTGCAGCACCTTCAGGGCACATCAATAATCCATCTTCTCTACCTATTTTATTTCGAGCCTTCATAATGTCCTCGTCATCTATGGCAATAGCGAAGCCGTTCGATTCCTTTATCGCCCGAATAATCAAAAAATCCCCGATAGCTGAAGGAACTCTAATTCCAGCAGCTTCAGTATTTGCATTCTCCCAGAACTCAGCATGTTCGACACCTTCTTCCCAGGCTTTGACAATTGGAGCACATCCGGTTGATTGAACGGCAACCATTTTTGGGAATTTACAATCTATCCAACCAAGTTCTTTTAATTCATGAAAAGCTTTCCACATACCAATAAGACCTGTACCTCCTCCTGTTGGATAAAATATCACATCGGGTAAATTCCAACCCAACTGTTCTGCTAATTCTAACCCCATTGTTTTTTTTCCTTCAATACGATAAGGTTCTTTCAATGTCGAAACAGCAAACCAACCCAGTTTTTCTTTTCCTTCGCCAATAATTTTTCCGCAATCTCCAATCAATCCATTGACAAGATATGTATCTCCACCTTGTGCGAGAGTTTCTGAAGTATTGATTTCAGGTGTATCATCAGGGCATAGAATGGTACTCTTCATTCCAGCACGAGCAGCATATGCTGCGAGTGCTGAGCCTGCATTTCCATTTGTTGGAATTGATAAATGATCGAAACCAAATTCCTTTGCCATCGAGACCGCGAGAGCCAATCCCCGAGCTTTGAAAGAACCTGTGGGTAATCTCGATTCATCTTTGACGACAACCACCCCTGGAAGTGAATCTAAGTCTTTAACAGAGTTTTTGAGTGTAATAAGAGGGGTAATAACCTCTCCTAATGAAACTCGATTCACTTCCTTCGATACCGGTAAAAGTGGTGCATATCGCCAAAATCCTGGTTCTTCCGAATTTTCAATATCCAAGCGAGAGATATTATTTCTAATCGCTTCTAAATCATATTTTACTAATATTGGTTTTCCAGTAGGTGAAAGAGTTTGAGGGATGTTATTCTCAACTTCCTCACCGGTAAAAGCGCATTCTAACCTGCTGACATAGGTGGCGGACATAATAGGTCTAATGCTGCTAGGTCAATGAATCATACTACTCAAATGGCTGTTGGGGCAACGTGGTCATCATCCTTGTCATCAATCGCTCGAACACGATTCCAAACTGTCGTCATAAGCTGTGAATGATGTTCATTACAATAGTGGAACCTTCGATACGCTTCCCTAAACGAGTAAGCTTTATTTCCAGTCGCTACCAAAAATCCTTCAGGGGATAATCGACTTATTTTGACTCCATTATTCGAGCAATCTTCGTAGTCGCATTCTACCATAACAATCCCTTTACTTTATTTTTTAATTAATTATCTGAATTTTCAATAGGCTCTATGACCAATAAAGGCATATTTGCTTCAACACTATCCCCTGACTGGCAATTTATTTCAATTATTTCACCAGATAATGGTGCTTGAATTTCATTTTGCATTTTCATCGCTTCGAGGATCATTATCACATCTCCTTCTTCAACAACATCGCCAATCGAAGCGTGTAATGAAATAATTTTTCCAGGGATAGAGGAAGAAATCGTTCCAGACATTTTTCTCTTTTTTCCACCTCTTTGACGTTTCTGACCAACATTCGAATGAACCCCATCAATATTAATTCGGAATTTTTTCTCTTCGACAACAACGAGCCATTCGTCACCTTGACGTTCTAAATCCACCTCGAATTTTTCTCCATCGACAGTGATTATTCGTTTGTTTGTCATGAATTCACCTCGTAGTACTCCTTCGAGAACGTGCTTCGGAGTGGGTACGTCTACCGATTAAATTTAGACGATGATCATTTGCCCAATCCGAACCTCCTTGTCGGTATTTGGTAGGCTCCAATGCTTTGCCTTCTTTCGTATGTAATATCACTGCAGCAATTGCTGCTGCCCGTAAAATTTCATTTCTGTCATTTGTTGATACCATAATATCAACTCAGAGGGGGATGTTTCCATGTTTACGAGCAGGCCGTGTTTCTTCTTTTTCAAGTAAGGCACCCAAAGCACGTGTTAGAACGGTTCTAGTTTGATTTGGTTGGATGACATCGTCAATATAGCCGAGTGCTGCTGCTTGATATGGATTTGCAAATGTGTCGTTATAATCATCGACGAGGCGTTCCCGTTCCTGTTCTGGATTTCCTGCACTATTTATTCGTCGGCGATGAATAATTTGTACCGCACCATCGGCACCCATCACTGCTAATTGGGCGGTAGGCCAAGCAATGTTGTAATCTCCCCGTATGTGTTTTGAGGACATAACATCGTAAGCCCCTCCGTATGCTTTACGTGTAATTACAGTAATTTTTGGAACTGTAGCTTCAGCATATGCGTAGAGTAATTTCGCACCATGCCTGATGATGCCACCCCACTCTTGATTGGCCCCAGGTAAGAAGCCAGGGACATCTACTAGGGTGATGATTGGGATATTGAATGCATCACAAAATCGGACAAAACGGGCTGCTTTAACCGAGGCGTCGATGTCCAAGCAGCCTGCTAAAATCTTTGGTTGATTTCCGACGACACCAACGGTATGACCACCGAGTCGCCCATAACCTACTATAATATTTTGAGCAAATTCTGCCTGAACTTCTAAAAAAGCCCTATCATCAAGAATCGATTCGACTACATCAAGAATATCGTAAGGATGAGACGGGTTATTTGGGATCAATTCTGTCAATTCATCACAAATACGATCAAGTGGGTCAGAAGTGGACTTTATTGGAGGCTTTTCTAAATTGTTTGAAGGTAATAATTCAATTAATTCTCTAGTGATAGACAATGCATCTTCATCATTTTCAGCAGTGAAATGAGTCACGCCTGATTTGCTAGCATGAGTTCCTGCTCCACCTAATTCTTCGAATGATATATCCTCATTCGTGACAGTTTTGATGACTTCCGGGCCGGTGATGAACATGTGAGCGGTTTTTTCCACCATCACGACGAAATCAGTGATTGCCGGTGAATAGACTGCGCCCCCTGCACATGGTCCCATAATGACAGAAATTTGAGGTATAACGCCACTCGCACGGACATTTCTGAAGAATATTTCAGCATAGGATCCTAGACTTGCGACGCCTTCTTGGATTCTAGCTCCACCACTATCATTCAGACCAATAACTGGAGCCCCAGTCTTTAGAGCCATATCGAGAATTTTACAAATTTTCAATCCATGCATTTCTCCAAGAGAACCACCATAGACTGTAAAATCTTGTGCAAAACAGTATACTATTCTACCCTTGATAGTCCCGTGGCCGCAAACAACTCCGTCTCCTGGGATTATATTTCTGTCCATTTCAAAATCACGACAACGATGTTCGACAAGGCTATCTACTTCCATAAAGGAATTTTCATCGAGTAATTGTTCAATTCTTTCTCGAGCTGTCAATTTACCTTTTGCATGCTGAACAGCGATTCGATTTTGTCCACCCCCAGCTTCTGCTTGCGCCTTTCTTTGCCGCAAATCATCGACGCGCTCCTCGACTCCAGACATGTTCTATTCTACTAATGGAAGAAGAGGACTCATGAGCATTGCCCAACATCAATCTTCAAAATATTTAGTAGAATAGTAAATTTCATGAACTTTGAAATTGAATTTGATTCCTTAATCGGTTGATTGAAATTGTGCTACCTATCCGATAAGACTACGATGGGGATGAGAATTGTCATTGCAAAGCCCGGCTTAGACGGCCATGATCGAGGTGCGAAAGTAATCGCTCGGGCTTTGCGAGACGCAGGACATGAGGTGATTTACACTGGCCTGCGTCGAAATCCTGCTGAAATCGTTCGAACGGTGTTAGATGAGGATGCAACTGGTTTAGGACTGTCTACATTATCTGGCGCACACGATGTTTTAATACCAAAAATATGTAAGTTATTGCGCAGCGAAGGAATGAACGATGTGATTGTCTTCGCAGGAGGAATAATTCCTGATTACGACAGGGATGAATTGTTTTCTCAAGGTCTAAGGGCAATATTTGGCCCGGGAACTCAAACGAAGGAAATAATCAATTTTTTGCAAGATGTAAGCTCGAGAAAAGAAAATGGTGAACCGGTTGGTGTAGGTGAAGAACTTGGGTGGCATTGGCAGTAATGTCGAAGAAATAATTTCCAATGCAATAGGTGGTAACCGTAGAAGTTTGTCTAAATTACTGACAATAATTGAATCTGGAAAAAGTATTCCAACTAATAATTTAGGTGCCTGGACATTAGGTGTGACCGGGCCACCGGGTGTTGGGAAATCTACTCTAATTGGAAAGATGATAATTGAATGGATAAGTCGTGGTGAGAAAGTCGCAGTGCTCGCAGTTGATCCTTCATCTCCAAAAAGTGGTGGAGCTCTGCTTGGTGATCGAATGAGAATGGCGATTAGTGATGCAAATGATTTGGTTTTTGTTCGTTCACTTGCGACAAGAAATCATCCCGGCGGATTAACTTCTTTCCTAGCACCGATGATATCTTTGTTAAGTCAATGTGGATGGACTAGAATAATAATTGAAACTGTTGGTAGTGGTCAATCAGAGATTAGAATAGTTGCATTTGCCGATAGAGTATTGCTGGTAGAAGGGCCCGATAGAGGCGATATTATTCAGGCAGAAAAAGCTGGAATAATTGAGTTAGCAGACATTATCGCGATAAATAAGTCTGATTTACCGAGTGCACAATTAGCAGCGGATTCGTTACAAAACTCACTATCATTATCAACTGAAACCGCCATTGAGGTTTGCCTGGTATCTGCTCATTTAGGGGATGGTGTAACTGAATTAGTGGAATCAATTGAACAAATCGAGACAGATTCAAATCGCGACACTATTCGATTTAGGGAAAGATTACTATCTGCATGGGATTCTAGGCTTATTTCTCATCCTCAATTCAATGAAGTTATCCGAGCACTTTCAGCCGGAACAATCACACTTGATGAAGCACTCGAGCAAATTAGTCAAGCCACAAATTAGGATGGATTACAGATGAATAATGAAGAAATCCCGATCGATATAGATCATGTGAACCATTCTGTTGGTGGAGTAGGAGGTCACTTTTTCCGCCGCCTCCTTCATATTAGCATGGCTGTAATTCCAGTTCTCTATTACACAAAAGGTGAAGATATATCTAGTATAATTTCTATTTCCCCTACTCAATTGGTGATATTAATTTGTTTCACTATATTATCACTAGAAACGATTAGATTAAAATTTGGAATTATTATAATTGGCCAACGAGAATACGAAGCAACACAAATTTCAGCATTAGCATGGGGTGCATTTGCTGTGTGTCTCGCATTGCTTATTACTCCACAAGAAGGAAGTGGAATGAAATCTGGATTGTATGGGGCTCCGATGATTTGGGGGCTGACATTTGTCGACCCGGTGATGGGTGAAATTAAACGTAATAAACAAGGGATTCAAGCAGCAATAATTGGGGGATTAATTATTTCTTTTATTATCTGGATAGGTAGTTCTTTTTGGTTGGGAACACCTCTTTGGATAGCACTAATTTTAGCGCCGTTCACCGTTCTCGGTGAATTGCCTCGAGTGAAATGGATTGATGATAACGCAACGATGATTCTCGTTCCGCTAACAATTTTATTTCTTCTACAACCATTCATTTGAGTAGAATAGCGTTATCTTTACAATCCTAATGCCACTCGCAGGTTTGATAGACATGAGTGATGAAGATAAGAGTGGAATAGTTAAGTCTCCATTATCCCAAAATACTTATGTGATGATGTGGATAATTGCATCGGTTGCTTCCCTGTTTATTTTTGTAAAATTCTTCTGATCAATATCAATTTTCATGACCATGATTGTTGTTCGTTAGAGGGTTAACTATGTGTGGAATTAGTGGCTTACTTGGCAACGGTGATTCGTCAATTGCTAGCTCCATGGCTGCTCGTTTAGCGCACCGAGGTCCAGATGGTTCTGGAAAATTCGGTGCTGATGTAGGAGCCGGTGCTGTGGCTTTAGCACAAGCACGTTTAGCAATAGTAGATTTGAATGGTTCTTGGCAGCCGATTCAATCTGAACACAATTGTGTATTGATCCAAAATGGTGAAATTTACAATCATAAAATCATTAGGAAAAACAATTCAAATTATCCCTGGAATACATCTGGAGACGCAGAGACTATTCTAGCACTTCACAAGAGAGGTGGCTGGACATCTAACATAGCTTCAACAATTCCGGAATCTATCCAAATTGGTGGGTTGCGCTGCACTCGGGGTGCAACTCTACCTGGAAACCCAGCAGAAAAACACATTGAATGGATTTCTCAACTCGACGGCGTGTGGGGGTTTGCAATATGGGACGAGAGTGCGAAGCAACTCATTCTTTGTCGAGATGGGATGGGAGTTAATCCATTAGTACGTACAATTTTAGCCGATGGGACATTATTATTTGGTTCAGAGGTCAAATGTTTTTTTGGGCATCCTGAATTTAGAGCAGTTCCGGATGTCACAGCGTTGCATGTCAGATTGGCTTACGAATATCCATTGGATAGAACGACCCTTTTTGCCAATGTTAGTTCAGTGGGTCCAGGGACAATTGAAACATGGTCTTTAGATAAAGCTGGAAAAGCAGTACTCACTGGGGTTGCTCAGTATTCTCAAGATATAGTTTCTCCTAGCAACTCTTGGAATCCTGCAACAGGGGCACAACCACTTCTCGATAGTTTGTGTAATAGTCTTGAAGATCGTTTGATGGCTGATGTTCCTGTAGGTATCGTACTTTCAGGTGGATTGGATTCAAGTTTGGTCGCTGCCCTCGCCCACAAGGCTGCAGATTCTACTGGTAATCCCGTTCCTGAGTGTTGGACAGTTGCTGGTAGTGAAGAAAATCCCGATTTATTGGCATCCCGAGAGGTCACTGCCAATCATGAATTAGTTCATCACACAAAGATTCTCGAAGAAGAAGATTTTTGGCGGCGATTACCATCTTTTGTGTGGAGTGGGGAAGATTTAGACATCACTGTCTTATTCTGGCAACCTTTATTTGAAGAAATGTCCCGAAAAGTTCGTGTTGGATTGTGTGGTCAAGGAGCAGATGAACTACACGCTGGTTATCCTAGATTTCGCAATATTTCTGCACATGCGGATTTGATTCAGAAACGCATGGATTTGGGCGGACAAGTTTCAATCGATTCAACATCGGTTGGAATGGCTCAACCTTGGGTAGATGGCATTGTCGATCCAAAAACACATCTGAGAGATCTAACTTCCACCCTCCAATTTGAGATGGATCGCGGTCAGTTAGCAAATTTCCAATTGCGATTAGGTGATCGACATAGTATGGCCTATGGATTGGAAGTTCGAGTACCTTTCCTCGGCTCAGCCCATCGAAAAGCATCTCATCAACTACCATTGAATTGGCGTTTATCGGAAGATAATGAAAAAATGGCTTTACGTGAAGCCGCTAAACTAACAAATTTACCTGATAATATTATTCATCGACCTAAAATCCCTGCTGGTACGGCTACAGCTCCTTCACAAATTTCAAATTTAATTAATGAATTAAAGCCGAGAGCATTAGAATGGGCTTCAGAATATGGAAATCTCGCACCGATGTTGAGGGATCAACCAGATATGGCGATAGGTTTACGAATCTTTCATGCAATGCATTTCACAGATTCGGAAAATGGTATGCGGAGTGGTTCTTTGTTAGATGTTTTAGATGATGTAAGTAATTGGAGTGATTTAATTGTATGATAAGTCGAATTTATTGAATGAATTGCGGCCACGATTAGAAGCAAACCGAGAAATGCTTGCCGAATGGTTCGAACACAAACGTGCTCAATATCCAGCTCCACTATACGGGTCTGTCGACATTAGAGATTCGGGTTGGAAGGTTGCCGCAGTCGATATTAATGCTTTTCCTGCTGGATTTAATAATATTGAAGAAGATGATTTACAACGCCTTGTTGGACCTATACGTCATTGGTTGGATAACGAATACCCCGGTTCACAACTTGTGTTACTTTGGCCTGAATCAAATACCCGTAATCCAGGTTATGCTGAAAATATATTGGTAATAAAAAAACTGATACAATCAGCAGGTAGAGAGTGTAGAGTTGGATCAGTAGAATTGGCAGACTTTGCAGAAATTGAGGCATTATCTGGCCCCCTTCCATTATCTCCAGTGACTATATGTCCTGATGGAGTATTGGTAAATGGTCAACGACCGGATTTGATTATCACGAATAATGATCTTACTGCTGGAAAAATACCTTCAGGTAAAATTCCAGTTGCACCCCCTCAGGGTTTAGGGTGGTTTCAGCGGAAAAAATCCAATCATTTCAGAGTGGTTCAGCCATTTATTGATGAAGTGGCAGAATTATTGGAAATTGACCCTTGGGTTTTAGGGACACATTGGTTTGTTAGTGGAAATAAATGTCTAGAACAGGAAACTTGCCGTCAAGCCCTTGCTAAGGACGTTGATGATTGCCTAGACATGTTGCGGGACAAATATCGTTCATTAGGAATTGATAGTAAGCCAAAATTATTTGTAAAAAACGATTCTGGAACATACGGATTAGGAATTCTTGAAATTTCATCTGGTGATGAATTATTGAATTTATCTAAAAGAAAAATGAATAAATTAACCTATGGGAAAGGAGGGGCAGAAGTTATTGATTTTTTAATCCAAGAAGGTGTTCCAACTCGTTTGAAGTGGGGGGATTATGTCATTGAACCTTGTATGTATTCAGTTGGTGGTGATGTCGATGCTTGGTTCTACAGAGCCAATAACAAGAAAGGAGATCTTGCAAATCTGAATACCCCCTCGACACGTTTTATCACCCCATCAAAACTCGAGATGGACGAGGGTGGTAAAGAGGCTCTTCTGCATGCTTCAGGTTGGCATACCTTGGTTGCTGAATTAGCTCTTCTCGGGTTGTCTGCAGAATATGCAGAATTAGAAAATTAACTCTAGGACTCAATTCTCTCGTGGTTTAGAAGCCATTGTTTTGTTGTTTTTCCACCAACTCCACTATAATTTCCAATGATTCCATCAGATCTGACCACTCTATGGCAAGGTACGATAATCGGCCAAGGATTCATGGCCATCACTGAACCCACTGCTCTACTAGCTCCTGGTGAATTTACCTTTGATGCCAATTCTCTATAAGACATTACATTTCCAAATTTTGAAGTATTTAATTTCAGTAATACAGATTTTTGGAAGATTGTTAAACTTCTTGTGTCAAATTCTAGCATCTCTGTATCATTTTTTTCGAAATATCTGTTTAGCCAAAGTACTCCTTTCTGTGTGTGAATATTTGCCATTTCTGAATGCTCATTTTCTCCCCAACCAACTCGTGTCAATCCATAACTGCTTGCTTCGACAAACATTTTCCCCAAAGGAGTGTTTAATGTTTGACGAAATAATTGGTTCATATGAAACACCGTTAATGCATTGTCATAGATTTAGGAAGCATTTGCAGACTCATGCTAAGTTTTTGGTTCCTTTTCATTTTCTGAGTCCCCTGAATCAATTTCTATTCCTTCCATCCCTACAATTTCATAGTTTGAAGGGAAAAGAGCAATGACTACTCCACCTACTAAACAGCCTAATGCCAGATAGAATTGTTGTTGAACCATCAATAGTTCTAAACCAATTGCGAACAGAATCAATCCACCCAAATTTGAAACCCAAACAAGTGATTTGAACGTCGATAATGAGACTCCTTTGTTTAAGTCGGTACGTTTTGGGCCAAATTCTGCCCCGAATCTAAGGGGTTCATCTTCCGTTTCTTTACTCATATATCTCACCTATCTATCATTATTATCGCGTCTGTCGGACAAGCGAGAACACATAATTTGCAACCAGTACAGGGTTCTCTCAAAACTCTCGCTTTGCGATTTACATCGATATTGAGAATCGGGCTGGCCAACGGGGTATCGTATAATTCGATTGCTTCATCATCACAGACGATTGTGCATTGATCACAACCGATGCATAATTCTTCTTTTACCCAAGCAACTGCATCTTCACCACCTTTGAGGTTGAGGCGTTCTTCAGCTCTAACCGTGTTCAACATTTGCCTTATACGGTTTTTTTGTTTTGAACGCCGCTCAGAGAGGTCTGAGACATTGGTCATTGGATAGAACGAGAGCCTTCCTCTTCTCAAGTCTATGGTTGTTACGTTAGTTTGATGTTGAGGACATGTTTGGATTAACCATGGAAATCTCAGTCGAGGAGTTGCCTTGGTGGAAGTATTCAACCGCTTGGTTGGGATTATTATTGCCAATCTCCATTTGGTTTGTGATGGCGATATTTATCTCTGTTGAAATTGCTTGGATTTCATTTGCATGTGGTGGTTTAATTGGTTTCTTTCTATGTCTTATCGCAATGGGTTATAACAATCCTCAAATGGCAAAAATGACTATTATAGGTGTTTTGTTAAACTTTATTGCTGCAATATATTCAGGATTTCTCGCCTTTAATTAAAAACCAAAAATTATTTTCGATTATTTATTTGGTTTGCAAGGAATGAAACAACATCAAGAATTTCGATATTATTGGAAGGGTCTCCTTCAAACTTCAGACATTCAAAATGGCTGACGCATTTTGGACATGATGTCAACATAATGTCTGCACCAGTTGCTTTTACCTCATCGAATCTTTGGATTCTTAACGCACGACTATCCTCGTTACAAGACATCATGCTGGATACGCCACAGCAAAGAGCATCTTCTCCTGTATGTTCCATTTCGACTAATTCAACACCATCGACTGCCCTTATCAAATTCCTAGGTTCCTCATAGATATTCATTTGCCTTCCGAGCCTGCAAGGGTCGTGGAATGTGACTGTCATATCTTCTTCTGTTGACAATTCCATGTCAAATCCATTTTCTATTAGATATTCAGTAGTGTGCATTACCTTCATATTTTCTAATTCGTAATCCATCGCAAAAGTCCGGAAACATTCTGCACAAGATGTAACTAGGGTATCTATTCCACTATCATCAAGTTTTTTCTGATTATACGCCTTTAATTTTTCAAAGACTTCGGTCATTCCTTGCCATTTCTGGTCATGCCCACAACACTTCAAGAAATCTCTACCAAGATAGGTGACCTCTGCGTCCATTTCTTCAAACAATGTGAATGCTGCAGTCGTAGTATCACCCAAATCCATGCTACCTTCGTTGACACTACTGAAAATCATTTCTTGATCGATGTAATCAACACAACCCGGGTAATAACCCACATTCGAATCAATGGGGTAATCCTCTATTGAGATGAAAAACTCATCTGCATCTTCTTCCGCTTCTGCAGCTAAAACTGCTTGCAGGACAGAGTGTGGGATTTCAGCAGCAGGTGGGCCCCCTACGATTAGATTTCGTCGAATATCGATATAAGAGTCGTAATCGACTAATTGTGGACAAGCATTTGTACAAGCACTGCACGTCAAACAAGAATAGAGGGGGACTCCATCATCTTCATTGTTCCAGGTATTGTAAATGATGTTGAGTTTATCACCAGCAGTAAACAATCGAACAGGGCATGCATCATCACATAAATCGCAGCCGTAGCATTTGTTCATTTCCCACTCATATCCCCTAGCCAATGATCTCATCAACATGAAAACCATCGCCCCAACACCTAAGCATGGGATGAATAGAGAATAGATTAATTTCGCATCCAAGGCTTTCGGATTTTTATGATAAGTAGGATTATCGATGGATAGAGTCATTAATTCTGATGGACTACTGTCTGATTCTGACCTCAAGAACGCGGTGCCGTCTTCGGCCAGCAGAAGAGGTTGGAATGCTATTGCTGAAAATCCAGTAATCATTGTGACCGATGAATCAACATCTGTACTAATACAGGAGAAATGCAATGAATAAGATGATCCTGAATCAAGATTCAGAGTGGTTGAACTACAAATTCCATCGCTAGTACTCCAGATTTCAGTTCCAGTTGCATCATTTAGAGTAAGGGATTGGGAATGTACGCCTGCATCGCGGACTGTCGTGCGGAAGTTACAGCTAATGTCTACGGGAACTAAGCCAATTCCAAAATTTTCAATTGTGAATGATTTTATTTCTGTAATTGTATCACTCCCGTCATAAGAATAATCCATCGAAGCTCCATTAATCCCATTATTTGTATCGGTATGTTCGTTTACTCCTGAGAAATCTAGAAGCGTTGTTCGCGTTGGTTGGAATAATCCCCAATTAACCCAATGTGTTGCTGGAATCACACAATAATCAGCAAAATCTTCACCATGGCTCAAACTTTCCCAAATTGCTAAATTTCCTGTATCTTCGTAAGGTAAACACTCGTCCCCCCAATCACTCCAAGCATTGCCTTTTTCAGCATGAACGAGAGTATCTGATGGTTGTCCTCGGAGTTCTTCGAGTTCTTCGATATCCTCCATGGCTCCTAATCCTCCGTAATCCCAGAAACCACTTTCGTAAATAGGCCATGTTACTATGCAAATTAGGACAGCTGCAACTGCGGATCCGACTGCAATTTGCTTTCCTAGCGCCGGTGTTAACCTTGCACCCATTGAATTTAGTCCAAATTTTCGGACAACAAAATAAATCACTGCGAATATGAAAACACCGGTTAATAACCAAGGTATTGTATTGAAAACTTGAGCAGTCCATGGTGCTTGCCTACCACAGAATAAAGCACCATGAGAATTCAACCAACAAAAATTTGACAAATCCTTTGAGTAGAGTTGTAAGAATATGTTAATTGAAAATACGGAAATAAACCAAACATGAGCAAGGTAAACTGCCCCGGCCGTCGCAAACCATGGATCTTCAGCAGGTCTCTTTTCCCGACCTCCTAAGAATGGAGGTAATGTTAGAATTCCAACTGGTAATCCGGTGATAAAAGCTCCCCACCATGCTGCGTTCCATGAGATTACAGGAGTTCCTAAGAAAGCACCTATCGGCCCAGCTGGGATGATGAATTGTGGTAGATATTCTCCCCAACGTAAGTAACCATACGAGAATAAAACATACCAATCAGGGAACACAAAGCCTGCCTGTGCAAATGGATCTGCTGCACTATGTAAAGGAGGAGGAATTAACCAACAATAGAATGCAAGAACCATTACCATTGCAGCTAAAATAATTGTGTCCCTCAATACTTCTGTTGGCCAAAATGGTTGGCCGGTGAATACTCGTCGCCGTTCATGTTCTGCGGTGACAAGTTGATCTCTCTCACTGATATATACATCAGCAATGCGTCCGAATCGTTCAATCAATCCCATTAAATCACCTCAATGTGGCTCCGCAATTCCTTGAACCCAAACGATAAACAGATGAGCGATGATTAGTGTAGTTACAATAACAGGTAATATGAATACGTGGAGGAAATACATTCGGGTTACAGTTTGACCTGAGAGGGATGTTCCAGCAAACATTGCTTTTGCAACCCATGCTCCGATAAGAGGTGTAGAATTTGCCATGTTAATTCCGATAGTTGCAGCACCGAATGCCAAGCTATCCCAAGGGAGGAGGTAACCTGAATAACCAAAGAAAATTGTGAAGAACATCAATGAAACTCCGATTAACCAATTGAGTTCACGAGGGTTACGGTATGCACCAGTGAAGTAAACGCGGCACATGTGTAAGAAAACAGATGCAACCATGAAATGGGTAGCCCAATGATGAATGGATCTAATGATATAGCCGAATGGAAGCTGAATCATGATGAATTCCATCGATGAGTAAGCGGGGGTTGGATCTCCTTCTCCACCTGGGACATAATAAAGTCCGAGAACTGTCCCTGTGATGACGAGGATGATAAATGCCAAGAACGAAATTCCACCCAAACAATAGAGTGGATACCAATACCAAATAATTCGTAATTTATATTTTTCAGCATGGGTTAACGGCATTTGACGATGGATGCTGTGATAGGTGTCTCTACTCATGCCCCAATAATCTTGAATTCGGAATCGTGTATCAAGCCAAGAAAATGCCCACAGAAATAATTTTTCTGCAAGACCCATGTTAGAGGCACTAGTTTCTACTGCGCGCAGAATATCTGTTCGCGGTATTTCCTCACGCTCCTTACGCAATGTTAGAGCCACGAGGACAACAACGATTGAGATAAAAATCCATAAGAACCAAAATTGTATCATTTTTTTTCACCTCAGTCACAATATGTATACCAGTCTTTGAAGTCCGGAAGGGCTTCTAGTAAATCGCCATTGAGGACATATGGAATGAGTGGCATCCCGACTGGCGCCGGTCCACCCGATCTCTTCACGCCAAAAAATTCGAATTCTGAACCGGTCGATCTGTTTCTATTTCTGTTCTTTTCGATAACGGTAGGGTCAAATCTACTCGAATGACAAATACAAAATAATTTATTTCCTCCTCCGTCTGAACCGCCAGATGTCCAATTATCGTTTGTGAAATCATTAGCGACTAATTGCCATCCTGGAATGCAACAAAGATGAGGGCATCTTGAGAAGATAATTATTAGGTTGTCATGGATTGAAAGGGCCGAGAATTCTTCTTTTTCATTGAGCTCATGCCCTGATCCTACGTATTTGCCATCCGCTGTGTATCCTTCTAAGAATTGAAATCTAGGTTTATTTTCAATCAATCCCAAATTTTTATTTTCTTCGTGGGGTACATAGATGACACTTACCGGCATCCCTGACCATACGCCTTGTGCACCTGACATCCCTGTGTTTGTTGTAGCTGCAGCCTCAACGAAGGAAGTATAATTCATCGCATCTAAGTGCCTATCTCCATACCAAACTGAATCTTCTGCGCCAGATGGCACCCAGAATCTGACGGCAGAATCACCACCTGATGATTCTGCTTGACCCATTAACAAAGATGCGAACCCGATACTTCCGAGGCTCGCCATTGTAATTGCACCAGCTGCAGTATTGAATGAATAACGAAGAAATGATCTTCGATCAATCATACTATCTGGTTCTGAGGTGTCCGATTCTTCACCAGGAATTGGCCGTAATTTGAATCGTCTAGCCATAATTATACCTCGAATTGTTGCCAACCTTCTGGGTCGTTTGGTTGAATGAATTTATTTCTACGATGCTTAACTATAATCAGGTCAGGCATTACAAATCTGATATAGACTATGCCAAGAATAATTACTGTCAACAAGGTCATGGCTAGGAAAAATGATAGAAGTTGCTGATCCCAGTGATGGATAAGTCCGTAAGTCAGTGAACCTGCCCAGTACAATGTCCAAAGAATCCCCCATAGCCCAATTAGGACTACTAAGAACGATTCTCCAGATGGACGAATACTTGCTCTGACTATTGTGCCTGGCGCAGGTTCATTGAATACTCCATGATCGACTGCGACTTCATACGCTTCTTCAGAAAGGTTCACTCCCTCTAAAGCAGATTGAGCATCTTCTATGGAAACTTCTCCTGATTTTACTTGCCGGAGAAGTTTTAGAACCATATCTTCTTTCATATTTGGTCACCCCGTCTTAGATGTTTTATTCTTAATTTAAGTAGGTTCGATCTTCCAGTAGAGTGATGAGATAATCCGTATCTAAGGAATAATCCACAGAAGATAATTACTAACACTACTGCTCCGAATCCTAGCAATCCTAACCAATGTGCTTTCAATGGTGCACCCATGTCATGTAGATTGACGTGGGTGTCTGTTGGTGCTGGAGGAGTTATTTCTCCATTGCCCGAAAAAATAGTGCGTGTCCTCCCGTCATCAGTTCCTTCAGATACTGAGGTAGTTACTCGATTCCATCGATCCAAGGCCGATGGAATTGAATCTCCGTTTACAGTATTTCCACTAATCCAAAATTCCACGACCCCCGATTCACTCTCGGGAGCTGTCCAGGTGAAATGCCAAATCCTTTCTTCTGTTTTTGATCCTGCGTTGGAATGAGTCAATCTTTTCTCGTCATCTTCCCAGTTTTGAACATCGTTTTCATAGCCCTCAGATGCCGATAGTGAACCGATGTTGACAAGCATTGAAAACCCTCCTGTTTGCGATGATGTATCAATTTCTGCTCCGCCAATTAATTGAATTTTCATTTCGTAAACTATGCCAGTTTCATAGTGATACGGAACACCGTCTAGCACGACGGTCACAGAGTTATCTGGCTCTCCAGAATGGCACGTGCAACCAGCAATTGCAATTTCTCCTTTATTGTCAGCATCACCGCTGATGCCAGTGTGATAGGCCTGAGTAGTGGAGGCCAAGAATATGGCTAGAACGCTCAGAATGAAGATGCGTCGAGTTGAGAGGTTTTGACTTGACATCTATACGCCTCTTTTGAATATTCAGAGCGACCTGAACTTGGGATATTAAAGTTCCAGTTAGGATTGTTCCTTGAGAGGTTTTAAAATCTAGTTTTATCTTTAGATAATACGATTGGAAAACATCTTACTTATGGGCATCTAGGGGGGGTATATGTCCGGGCCTGCTTGGAAGAATGTTTACCGTCTGAGCGAAGACCAAATTTCAAACTTAAATCAAGCAGAAGATTTCATTGATATGATGGATTTATCAAAAGCAGAATTATTACTATTGCAGATGAATGAGGCTGATCCAAATTGCGTTCCCATACTAAATGTGTTAGCTCATATGTATGGCCGACACCTTTCTGATTTCGAATCTGCTGTAGAGTATTATTCAAAAGTTCTCGAAATTGAACCCGACAATGCTTGGGCGAGAGATGAAAGAAGAAAATACAGTCGTTACCTCACATATGATTAAGAAATATTAACGGCTCTATTTGTCTGGCTTGTCTGTGAAACAGGGCGACTTGCTGATTACAGGCGTTGGTGGATTGGGTTGTATTTGGGCTCAAAATGCCCATTCTCGTTGCCCGCGATTAGCAGACCTGCTTCTGATCGATGCAGATGAGCACTCTTTTCTTAGTTCAGCCGAAGCTCATTGTCTTCACCTCGATGCGGCTGGTGATGGTCGTGGTGCTGCTGCATTACCACTACTAGCTGCCCACCGGCTCCGGGACGGCCTTGACTCGATTAGACCGTTACTAGAGGATGCAGAGATGATTGTGATACTTACCGGATTAGGTGGGGGTGTTGGTTCAGGTGTCGCATCAGAAATTGCCAAAATAGCACAATCTACAAATTGCTTAGTAGTTTCAGTTGCTAGCCTTCCATTCGCTGAACAACCAGTGAGAATGCAATTAGCAAAGGATGCTATGGAAGAATTAGATAAAAATTCTCATGTTTGTATTCGAATTAGTCTAGAACGCTTAGCATGGCAGGCGAAACAGAGAGCATTGGAATGGCAATCAGGAGCAGGTTGGATAGAAGAGTTGGTCGAGGGTCTTGTGTCGACTCTCGCAAGAGTAGGGAAAATCAATCTTGATTTGATGGATTTAAGGTCAGTTGTTGGTCATGAGGGAAACTCTACGTTGATTGTAGGAACCGGCACTACAAGAAATCCGAAAGGAGTTGTTCAAATTGCTCGCGAATCACCTCTTTATGATTTGAATATAGATGGGGCTAGTGGCTGTTTGATCCAGGTCGAGGGGGGGCCCGACATGACACTCTCACATCTGAATGAGGTCACTGACGAATTCGTATCAAATCTCAGTCCGAATTGCCAAGTTATAATGGGAGCAAGAGTTGGTGAAGGTTTGATTGGCAAACTTCGAATTACAGCCGTAGTCAGTGGACTATGACTGTTTTTTACCGACCTATTCGTTAAGGAGAAACTCATCGGGGCATTGTGGCTCGTTTGAATAAAGTCGCTAGAGGCAAGCATCGTTGGATTGGTTTGAGCGTATCAGATAGGAAATTATCTCGATTGGATTGTCAGAATAAACTCGAATCAGAACTCAAACATTTCAACTCAAAATTATTCGATTTTATTAATGTCGAAAATGAATTATTAGCTATAATTAAAGTGCCGTTAAAAAATTATCGTGAATCTTTAGAAATTTTAAACCACCATGGAACTTTCAAGACTATTACTTCTTCAGGAAAAATCATTCTAGTAAGGGAACGTTTAGGGATTAAAGTGATGAGGAAGAAGCGATAGAAATTAATATTTCCATTTTATTGAGTCGATGTCAGATAATAGAATTCTTTCACCGCTCATTTCAAACTCAAGTTCCCCCGACTGATTGATTGATACAATCCGTGAATTCTTATTATTTGTGTAAGTGCAGACACCTCGAGACATCGATTTAGAAATCCCTTTCCACGATTCTAGTTGTACACTCTCCAAATTAATGGTGTAGGGTAGGAGTGGATGAGTTTCGAAAATTGATGATATCACAGAATCAATTTGCCGAAAGAGTCGTTGGCTTTCTAAATTCGGCTGAAATTCTTGCCAACCCGATGTTTTCTTCCCATTATGTTCGCCTAGAGATTTATTGATGCCTACACCAATTCGAATATTGGCAGAGGAGGAATCGGTTTCAATTAGAATCCCACCTAACTTATGGCCTTTTTTATTGATTAAATCATTTGGCCATTTGATCAAACATCCCATGATTTCAGCAATTTTACTTCCTACGATTGTTTGTATCATCCCCGGTGCCATTATTTGGAATGTTTCTGAAGAAATATTCCAAGTTGCAATCATGTCGCCATCATTAGATTTCCAGATGGATTTTCTTCTGCCTCGTCCTCCAGTCTGATGCTTTGCCCTAATTCTTTGCCACCCTAGTTTAGGTAATTTTTTTGCCTCATCCATCGTGGATTCACAAGAATTTATTAAATGTGGATTTGTATCAAGACCAGGTTTCCAAAATGCATATACATCTAATTTTTCATCTTGAATTCTGACACTATTCACTTGTCTTATCGACCAGCCAGAATTCGCCCAATCAGCTGGTAGACTCGGACTTTGAGGTTCGGTTCTAAACAACAAAAGTATTAGTAAATTGGGATTAATATTAGTTATATGTTTCTCCAAGTAATTTATCAATTCTCCCGACCAACCGCTACCGGGTAAGTCTGACATTGAGGCTTCTTCTATCCACTCAAGGTGTTGTTCATCAGAGGATGGCGGAGATAAATAAGGTAAATTCCAAATTAATAAATCTGTACTGTTGAGGTCGAATTCAAAATCTCCTAATGCCCCTTCTTCAACATCTACTTGTTTGCTCAGGCCGGCTATTGCAACGTTGTGCTTGGTTGCTGTTGCGGCTAGTGGATTTACATCATATGCTTTTACTTTCCAGCCTAAATTTGCTAATTGAATTGTTAATATCCCAGATCCAGGTCCGATTTCAATTGCATTTCCAACCTTGCCATCTAACATTTTCAAAGAATTGGACAAGAGTCGCGTATCTTCCCTTGGTGGATAAACAGATTTTGGTATCACCAAATCATAAGAAATAGTTTCAGATATTTTGAAATTTATTATTTTTGATTCTACATCTGCTTTGGAGAATGATACCGCTGGAGAATCTCTATTTTTCATGTCAAAACCCCCTCTTTTTCACAAACCTTTATGTCAGCAGTGCCTCAATTATGATTGTCCCTTCGGCTTCGGGGGGATCCCCCCCCCCTTCAGTGGTAACTATGCCTCTACCATCAGTTTCATAAAGCCCCCCTCAGTCCGCCGATAGCCCAGCATCAGCTATGGGCCTGTAGCTTAGTCAGGTAGAGCGCCGGGCTTTTAACCCGGTGGCCAGGGGTTCGAATCCCCTCGGGCCCGCCTGACTAAGCCGCAGGCTCACGGTTTTTGCTGGCCCGGGGCGATGATTTGGCAGTTAAGAGTTCAACAAAAAAGCGACTAATGGAATTGGGTGTCTCTGAGGAGCACGCACACAAACTTGCCGACGACGCAAACATGGACGCAATTAAGCGTATGACCGTTGAACAGGTTGCAAAGAAGGTTGATCTCAAATCTGGTGATTCTGATTTGGACAACATCATGGGAATTATCCGTGAACAAATGGCATCCCGTAAGCGAAGCCGAAGTAGTAGAATTACAATTTCTAGAAAGGCTATTCTCGATGAAGATATCCCTCAGGGCACTGACCGTTTTAATGTCTTAAATCACTTCTTAGTTCCTCATCACGAATTAGTTCCTGTCGAAGAAGAAGCATCAGTATTAGCTCCTTGGAATTTGACTCAACTAGATTTTGATGGGACCAGTAGATTGGCCAAAGAATTACTTCCTAAAATTTTGATTACAGATCCTGCAATTCAATCAATAAAGGAAACAGAAGAAATTGATAACCATGAATTACCTGCTGGATGGTTAACTAACAGGGTTGTGCGAGTGGACAGGTATAGCAGATCTGCTGGTTCAAGTACTGCATTCCGACTAATTGTGGAGAATACGTGAGGGGTTGATTAAATGAAGGAAATTGTAGAGAGTTATTTTCAAAGACGAAGCATGGTAAACCATCAACTTGCATCATATAACGATTGTATTCTAGGTGGCGAAGCACGTGCAAGCCGTATGGAAAAAATCGTTAGAAATATCCGAATTGGAACCGATGAACCCCTAGATATGATTCCTGGCGGGGAAACTGGCGGGGGCGCGATCAAACTCGACGTTTTAGACAAAGAAATTTTTGTTCGATTGAAGGGTCTTAGATTAGGCAAACCTACTATACGAGAAGCAAATGGTGCTGAACACCCTGCTACTCCAATGGAATGCCGTGTCAGAAAGCTCACCTATTTTTCACCCATTTACATGGATTTCAAAATTTATCGTGATGACATCCCTCCTGAGGCAGGAGATACCCACGGAGTCGTCGATGAACCTAGCGTTCACATAGGAAATTTACCTATAATGGTGAAATCCGCTCGATGTAATGTACATTCCGATAACATCGACCCGAATCGGAAACTTTCACCTCATACATCTGAAGAAGATGCTGAACATCTTGTTTCTCTAAGGCAAAAAGCAGGAGAGGATCCAATGGATACGGGCGGTTATTTTATCATTAATGGAACAGAGAGAGTTCTAATCTCAATGGAAGATTTGGCACCTAATCGAGTTACGGTAGAAAAGAATAAAAAATATGCCCATGAAACTGAAGTTGCTAAGATTTTCTCTCAAAAAGACGGTGTTCGAAAACCTCTGAACGTGGAAAAGCGTCGAGATGGTATGCTTATGGTAAAAATTCCAAGTGCCGGAACCGCCGCAATTCCAGTCGTTCTTCTTATGCGAGCACTAGGTATGGAAAATGACCGAGAGATTTTCGCAGCAATCGCAGGGCCAGTCGCAGCAATGAAATATACCGTTGCAAACCTTAACGACGTCAAAGACAATGAAGAATATGGTGTCGAAACTCAAGACGAAGCAGTTGCGTGGCTCGAGAAGAAATTCGCAGCAGGGCAACAGAAGGAGTATCGTGAATCTCGAATTCAGAATATGTTGGACAAAGAACTTCTCCCTCATCTGGGAGATGGTCCAGATGTACGTGAGAAAAAAGCAATTTTCCTCGGACGTATTGTCCGTCAAGTCCTCGAAATGGCGATTACAAATCGAGATCCAAACGATAAGGATCACTACGCAAATAAGCGTGTTCGCTTGGCTGGAGATTTAATTGAAGATCTCTTTCGAGTTAGTTTGCAACAATTAGCTAGAGATCTAAAATATCAACTAGAAAGACACCACAACCGTAAGCGTGATCTCAAAATTAATGCTTGTCTAAGGCCTGATGTCTTGACCTCAAAAATCATGCATGCACTCGCTACAGGTAATTGGGTCGGCGGTCGTTCAGGTGTCAGTCAATTATTAGATCGGACAACCTATTTGTCCGCTCTGTCACATATGCGACGAGTTACCAGTCCATTAGTTCGAAGTCAACCTCATTTCGAAGCACGTGACCTTCATCCAACACATTGGGGAAGATTGTGTCCAAATGAGACTCCAGAAGGTCAAAATTGTGGTCTTGTAAAGAACGCAGCTCAAATGATCGACGTTTCTGAAGACGTGCCTTCAGACGATGTCAAAGAACTACTAAAGGAAGCAGGTGTTGATGATTCACCTGCCGGTTGGGCAGATGGTTCCAGAATTCACGTCAATGGGGATATTTTCGGTCTACACAAGCGTCCAAAGAAACTGGTCGCTCAATTCAAGGCCCGCCGACGAGCTGGTCGTATTCGACATGAGGTTAGTATTCGTCATGATACTGAAAACAAAGATGTATTCATAAATACCGATCGTGGACGAATTCTTCGTCCACTTCTAGTTCTCGAGCATGGAAGTTTAAAATTATCAAAACAACATTTAGAAGGTCTGAGAACTGGTGAAATCATCTTCAATGATTTGGTTTCTTCAGGAGTTGTAGAATGGGTAGATGCTGAAGAAGAAGAGGATTTATTGATCGCTCCACGTCCTTTCGATATACCTCAAGCGTCACCAAAATATGGCAGACCAATCAACCCTGCAAAGGTTGAATGGATGAACTTGGGTAAACCAGAAATTTCTAAGGCCAAACTCCGTGTTGAAGTTCAACTCCCAAATGGTGAAAAGAAAATTGAAAATTTCAGTGTTCCACTTAGCTATTATCAGTCTGATATTGAAACTCTAACTAAGAAACAACAGAAGAACCACACAATCCTAGTTTATACTCATGTAGAAGTAGATCCTCAACTAATTTTGGGTGTTTGTGCATCTCTAGTGCCATATCCAGAGCACAACTCAACACCAAGAGTTACGGGTGGAACGGCGATGGTCAAACAGAGCCTTGGACTACCAAGTGCCAATTACAGATTGCGTCCTGATACAAGAGCGCATATTCTACACTACCCTCAACGATCGATAGTTGGTACTCGAGCAATGCAGTCAACTGGTTTCCTTCGTCGTCCTGGAGGGCAAAATTACGTGGTCGCAATCATGAGTCATCATGGATATAACATGCAGGATGCAATCATCATGAATCGTGCATCTGTCGAACGATCATTAGGTCGCTCCTCTTTCATTCGAACCTATACCGCTGAGAATAAAAGATTCCCAGGCGGTCAAGAAGAACGAATCGAAATTCCAGGCACAGGGCTAGATGAAATTAAAGGATTGAAATCATGGGATAATTATTCGCATCTTGAAAGAGATGGTTTACCTACTCCTGAAGAATTCCTAACTAGTGGTAAGGTGGATTCTAAGGTATTAGTTGGGAAGACTAGTCCTCCACGTTTCCTTGAGGAAGCGGCTGGAGCTTTCCTACAAGCACAAGAACGTCGTGAATCTTCGATGATGGTTCGTCATGGTGAATACGGTTGGGTGGACAATGTCTTCGTTACTGAATCACTTGATTCTACAAGATTGGTTAGAATCACATTACGTACCAATAAAATCCCTGAGTTGGGAGATAAATTCGCTTCGCGCCACGGCCAGAAAGGTGTCATTGGTAGATTGGTTGATTCAGAAAATCTTCCCTTCACTGTTGACGGTGTTGTGCCTGATGTTCTTATCAATCCACACGCTATTCCTTCGCGAATGACCGTCGCTCACGTTCTAGAAATGATTGGTGGAAAGGTCGGTTCCATGGAAGGTCGAAAGGTTGATGGAACCGCATTCACTGGTGAAAAGGAAGAATCTGTTAGAGCCGGTCTCTTACGTAATGGCTTCAACCATACCGGTCGTGAAATAATGATTAATGGTGAAACAGGTGAAGAATATCCTGCGGATATCTTTGTCGGTGTAATTTACTACCAAAGACTGCACCACTTAGTAAGTAGTAAAATCCACGCAAGAAGTCGCGGACGTGTACAAATTCTTACCCGTCAACCAACCGAAGGACGTGCACGCCAGGGTGGACTAAGATTTGGTGAAATGGAGCGTGATTGTTTGATTTCACACGGTGCATCGATGGTTATCAAAGATAGATTACTCGATGAGTCTGATGGATGGAACTTAATGGTCTGTAACACTACTGGTTGTGGGCATATCGCTTACTATGATTGGAAACGCCGAACTAGTGTTTGTCCTTATTGTGGTGATCGTGCTGATGTTCACACGGTCCAAACTTCATATGCATTCAAGCTACTTCTGGACGAGATGAAGAGTTTAGGGGTCGCTATGAGACTTGAGTTGGAGGACCGAAAATGAGTACTAAAGATGTTGCAAAAATCCCTAAGAGGATTGACTCAATTAAATTCAGTCTAATGGATCCAAATGAGATTCGAAAGATGTCCTCTGTCGAGGTCAAGACTGCAGATACTTATCGTGACGATGGTCACGCATTCAAGCAAGGATTGATGGATCCAAAAATGGGTGTAATAGATCCTGGAGTGCGTTGTGAAACTTGTGGGAATAAGCACGAAGAGTGCCCAAGCCACTTCGGTCACATTGCTCTTGAACTTCCCGTAATGCACATTGGTTTCACTGATTTAATTAAAATGTCATTGAAATCTACATGTAATTCATGTAGTCAAATACTTCTGCATAGCCAAATAAACTCTCACCCATTAGATCCAGAGAAATCCGAGCAAGATTACTATCGTGATCGTGTGAAGGATGTAATGATTAAACATGGGGTCGGGTCACGTGAATTCAAAAAAATCATTA
The DNA here is from genome assembly GCA_012960975.1 of Candidatus Poseidoniales archaeon. Taxonomy (GTDB): domain Archaea; phylum Thermoplasmatota; class Poseidoniia; order Poseidoniales; family Thalassarchaeaceae; genus MGIIb-O2. The sequence goes on along the minus strand of DUAE01000055.1, from coordinate 151,859 downwards.
AGGATATTGAGAAAGAATGTTCAAGCAAAAAGAGAACTATTTGCATGCATTGTGGTTCAGAACAAGGTAAAATCATTCTAGACAAACCTTCAACTTACAAAGAAAAGAGAGAAAATAAGGGTGAGCATAAACTCAATGCTCGTGATATTAGAGAATGGTTAGAAAGAATACCTGACCAACATTTGATTTTTATTGGTATGGATTACCACTCTAGCCGCCCTGAATGGACGATTATGAAGGTGTTACCAGTACCTCCAATTACGGTTAGACCATCAATTACACTGGATAGTGGGGATAGATCAGAGGATGATTTAACTCACAAGTTGGTTGATGTGCTTAGAATAAATCAGAGACTACGGGAAAATCGTGACGCTGGAGCTCCACAATTGATTGTAGAGGATCTTTGGGAATTACTTCAGTACCACTGTACTACCTATTTCGATAACCAAACCGCAGGTATCCCTCCTGCTCGACACCGATCTGGTCGTCCATTGAAGACTTTGACTCAACGGTTGAAGGGTAAAGAAGGAAGATTCCGAAGTAACCTTTCAGGAAAGCGTGTTAATTTCTGTGCGCGTACAGTTATTTCTCCAGATCCAAACCTTGGTATCAATGAAGTTGGAATTCCAGTTCAGACAGCAAAAGAATTAACCGTCCCTATTCGAATTACAAGTCGAAATAGAGAACAATTACGACAGATGATTCTACGAGGTCCCGATGTACATCCTGGAGTCAACTATATCATTCGTGGAGATAGATTACGTGTTCGAATCACAGATCGAACAAAATATATTTGGGCAGGTTTCCGGTGTCTCAACCCCGATTGTCTTACGGATAGTGAGGACGTACCTTACAATGGATATCGTGCAGACCTTGACCAAGTATTACATGCTCCAAATTTCCTCCCCGGTATTGAATTGAAGCGCCAAATGAGAAGAAATTCAGTTGGTGAATTAGAGGAAGAGTGGGGTGTAGATCTCGAAAAAACTCTTGCTAACCTCAGAGGTGAAGATGAACGCGGTCAGCCCCTGGCAGAAGATGATGAACGTGCTCTAATTTACAATCGTTGGAAGTGGGAACACTCACATCCAGATGAATTCTACCCTGCACATCTTGAAATTAATTGCCCTCACTGTGGAAGCCCTTCTATTGAGAATGATTATGGAGAGTCCCACCATACTGAAGTTGAAGATCGACTAAGCACTTTCGACCGTGACGGAAATCCACGACCTGGTGTTGTAGTTGAGCGTCATCTCATCGATGGTGATGTGACGATATTCAATCGGCAACCATCTCTTCATCGAATGTCGATGATGGTTCATGAAATCAGAGTGATGGCTGGTAAGACATTCAGATTTAACCTCGCAGATTGTACTCCATACAATGCGGATTTTGATGGAGATGAAATGAATCTTCACGTTATTCAATCTGAGGAAGCACGTGCAGAAGCTAAGATATTAATGAGAGTCCAAGAACACATCATCACACCTCGTTATGGTGGATCTGTTATCGGTGGAATACACGATCACATTTCGGGTGCATATCTTTTGACACATGGTGACAGATTCCTCCCGAAAAAATTAGTGATGGAAGTATTAGGAGCAGTTGGATGGGATGGAGAATTACCAGAAGCTATTGAAAGAGATGGCGTCACTGGTTATCTTGGTACTGATATTCTCAGTCTGATTGTACCTACTGGATTTAATCTAGATTATACAAGTCGATCAGGTGACAACGTTATCGTCCAAGATGGAAAAGTTACGGGAACTATCGATAAACGTGGAATCGGTGCCGAAGACGGTCGATTACTCGATGCAGTGGTTCAAACTCATGGCTCAGATGTTGGTGCTGAATTCATCAACCGCATGACAAACATGACGATTGCAATTTGTACTTCGATGGGATTCACAACAGGAATTGATGACGAAGATTTGCCTCCGGAAGCAAAAGCAGAAATTGATGCAATTAACAAGCGCGCTAGCGATGCTGTCGATGAAGAATTATTAAAATTCGGAAAAGATGGTCGCCGCTACGAAGCTCGTCCTGGCCGAACACCTATGGAGACACTTGAAGAGAATATTTTGACAATTCTCGATTCAGGTAAAGGTGAATCAGGTAATGTTGCAAAGACATTCCTTGGAGATGATAACTCTGCAGTTCTGATGGCAACATCCGGTGCACGTGGTTCGATGGATAACTTGGCTATGATGGCAGGATCAATCGGGCAACCAAAAGTTCGTGGTAAGAGATTGGAACGCGGCTATCAAGGGCGTGTCCTAACTCACTTCCAGCGTGGAGTTAAAGGTGCTAAAGAGAAAGGTTTCGTATCTTCTTCGTTCAAGCGTGGGCTTGAACCAACCGAGTTTTTCATGTTGTCCGTATCTGGTCGGGAATCCTTGGTCGATACTGCAGTTCGTACTTCTAAATCTGGATATATGCAACGTCGGTTGATTAACGCAATGGATGATTTGAAGGTTTCAAATGATGATATGAGATCTGTCAGAAATACTGCTGATCGTATCATTCAATTCGAGTACGGAGAAGATAGAATCGATCCTGCTCGAAGCCGTAAAGGTGAACCATTCGAAATTAATCAAGTCCTAGATGATGCTCTTGGGGGTGGAAACTGATGGTAGTAAAGAGTGCAACAAAGAAGAAGTTGATGGATCTCGGAATTGAGGAAGAATACGCTCACAAACTTGCTGACGATAAGAAATGGGATGATGTAAAAGTATTGACCTCTGCTCAAATTGCTCAGATTTGTGGAACCGATTCAGGAACAGCGTCAAAAATCTTCGAAGTAATGGCAGGCTCATCCAAGGCAGCCCAACGCGCTGCTGCTAGAATTGACAAGACATTAGTACGTAGAAAACCAAGTGCTCGTTCTAGAACTCGCGCTAAGAAATCTTTGCCGATTCAAGACTATGATAGCGATTCAAAGATGGTCCAAATCCTAAGGGATGTAGACGTTGAATCAGAAATGTATCAAGTGCTATCAAACTTAGCCGCAAAGATGAATGTACCTATGACGCCTAGAATTGTCAACGATCTTGTTAATGGATTAATTTCCAGGAATGTCAAGAAATTGACTCCAGCAAAAGCAAAAAAGGTCATTGAATCAGCTTCGTATTATCTTTCTAAGGCGAGAGTAGATCCTCACGAAGCAGTTGGTATTACAACCGCCCAATCTATTGGTGAGCCGGGAACTCAAATGACGATGAGAACATTCCACTATGCTGGTGTTGCAACTGTCAACGTCACACAAGGGTTACCAAGAATTATCGAAATTGTAGATGCAAGAAAGGTTCCTAAGACTCCTACAATGAGAATTTATTTAGAAGAATTTAATGCTAAAAAGAAGCCATTGAGAACGAATGAAAAACTCGTCCAAGAGATTGCTGCTGGTCTCGAAACAACCACGACCGTAGACATCGCTTCTATTGACGTAGATATCACTCAACGATATATTAGCTTGTCATTGAATGCTTCAAACCTTCGTTTGAAAAAGATGAATGGTGCAGAAGTTCGAGATAAATTATCTCGTGCTCTCCGATTATATATTCAAGCAGATAACGAAGATAAACCTAAGAATTTAAAAATTATTCCTGGTGTTATCAAAGAAGATGACCTAGCTGATTTAGCTAGTGATCCACCTACTTACACCGCGTTACTTCAACTCGAGGAAAAAATCAAAAAACTCCGATTAAAAGGTTTACCGGACGTCATTAGAGCTAATGTGCAGGGACCTAACAAGGAAACTGGAGAATATTACATCTCAACAATCGGTTCAAATCTTGCTAAGGTGAGTATTTTTGCTGGAGTTGATCGAGCACGAACTTATACAAATAATGTAACTGAGATTTATGCCTACTTGGGGATTGAAGCTGCTCGACAAGCGATCATCAATGAAATGTTAGATACTTTACAAGGCGCTGGCCTAGATGTAGATATTCGTCACTTATTGATGGTCTCCGATGTTATGACCAGCGAAGGAGAAGTACGAGCTATTGGACGTCATGGAGTTAGTGGTACTAAACACAGTATTCTAGCTCGTTCGGCTTTCGAAGTAACAGTCACACACTTGCTTAGGGCAGGTATTATCGGTGAGAGAGATAAGCTCCGTGGTGTTACAGAAAACATCATCGTTGGTCAACCAGTCGCTCTCGGCACTGGCAGTGTTGATCTTTATTACATCCCAGAGGATGCATGAGGGGGATTTTGAATGGATATATCACGTCAATTAAAACAAGGAATTAAAACTGGCAATCTTCTTTTTGGTCAACGCCAAGCAAAGGGTGCATGTTCAAATGGTGATGCAAGACTAATCTTAGTCGCAGCAAACTGTCCAATAAATTATATTAGTGATTTGCGAACCAATCATCCTGATGTAATAATTCATCAGGTCACGATGGTCAACCGACAACTAGGTGCTGCCTGTGCCAAACCGTTCCCTGTGAGTACAATCTGTGTTGTCGATCCTGGGCAGAGTGAATTACTTGATTTGTCAACTAATGTTTGAATCGGAATTGTTTATTCTATCTTGAATAATACTGTTCTTTATTGATTTCAACGCTTGTTTGATAGCAACGGTAGCGATGCCATACTATGGAAGAGACCGTGCGAGCACTGTTCGCTTCACGGGGTGACATCCTTAATTCGGAGGAAATGAATTTCACTCCTTTTGATTTTAAGTGCATTGGCTCAATCTTTGCATTACCCGAAGTTCATTTCTCTGAAGATTATAAAATATTTGTTTGGTATATCCCAAAGGGGATTTTGCCCATTGATGTGAATGAAATCGAGAGATGGTTAGTGGATGCTCCCCAAGGAAATCATTGGTTCCTTAGTGAACGAAATTTGACATCTCAATCGGAACTGCTTTTGTCTAAATTAGATAACATTCAATTTTGGGATTCCCCTCTGTTTTCTTCGTGGATTGGTAAAGCGGTATTGAATGGCGATATAGAGTCAATTCTTAATACAAAAACAGATGATGTGACTACTCAGAATTATTTTAAATCAATCTATAATCAAGACGTTGAGACTATTTTTCTGCGCCCAATTGTAGATTTAGAATCTTGGCTTGATAACAGAGGTTGGGCAACCGTGAATACCATTCCAATTGTTTTGGAATGTAAATTATGGAGCATCTCTGGAAGTTTAGTTGGCCCTAGTGGGGAAATGGAATCCAAGAATTGGCAAATAATCGAAGACCCTTGGTCCGAATCAACTGGTGAGTTTTCTAATGACGAGGTTCTTGAATCATATCTAAATTTAAGGAAAATAAAATCTAGTAATTCTTGGTTATCTAATGAAAAATTATTTAAAAATCTCAAACCTTTACTAGATACAAGAAGGATTCAGAAAGGTTCTGAATCATCATCCAAAGTAAAAAGTATGTTACTCGAATGGTGGAGAGCAGATTTAGATACAATTTCAATGTCTAGCTCTATCTTACTAATTCCTGGCTGGAATTTACAATTTGAAGGCGGAGATGAACAAATCCTACATGGCCGGAATGGAAAATTATACGATAATAAGTGATCAATTTCGTTGTAAAGCCATCAATTCTTCAGTGGAAAGTGTGTCACCCGCCATCAATCTAGTCATCAAATCATTGATCTCTAACTTTTCGTTCCCATCTTCTTCACTCTCACGTTCTTGCGTGTTCATTGCCTTTAACAAATCTTGAATTGAATGAATACTTCGAAGTGATACAATATATTTCCTATGCAATGAATCGGCCTCTCTTTTTGAGCGAATTACTCCTTCCTGGGCAGTATTTGCTATTTCTCTCAAACGATCTACCTCTTCGGATAACTCGATCATTAGATCATGAGCTTCTTGAGCCGTACCGACAGCTTTTTCAACGGTCTTATGGGAATTTTCTTGCAGTGAAGAAGCAGCACGAATGTCTGCTTCTAATCCTGCGAATTTGTTCAACATTTTAATAGCTTTGACAGCTTTTAATTCTTGATATAATTTTTTCATACTACGTTCGAATTTCTTTTCGTTATCCTGAAAAGCTCCTCTTTGATATTTGTTATCTAACCTCTCAATGTCAGTACTAATCTGTCTTTCAGATCTTTTCTGTTCCTTCTTAGATTCGAACTTTTCTTTTTCATCAGGTTTTTTTTCTTTTAATTCTGCGCGTAATGCTTTAAGTTTCTCAGAATGTTCTGCCCTTATGATTTTTAATTCTTTAACGCTAGAATTTGCTTCGTCTCTAACCAGTTTCTGCTTTTGGACTTCTGAAATTAATTCCTTCACTTGTCGATTAATATCGTTTCTTTCAATCAAATATTTCTTCACTCTGGAATTCCATTCGTCTCTATCGCTTCTGAATAAATTTAATTTTTCATCTAATGATTCATTCTTCGGAATAAGGGTGCTTCGAACTTCTGCGTAATCCATCAAACACTCCTCTCCTGTATTCTCGGCGCATTCATGTTGCATATAATACCATAGTAGCAGTGCGGCGTTTTCGTCCTAGCGTTTAGTCATCTCTGCGTGTAGCTAGAGTCCCTCTCCTAGCTCCTCGGCGGGCAACTCCAATTTTTTTTCTTGGGTGTTTTGAATTGGATTTATTTAGTTTAGATTTTAATGTCTTTGAAGAATCCTCGCTTGTTAATTCAGTTAATCCTCCTGAATTAAGGAGGGCTCCAAGTTCAGCAGCATTCAGTGACCCGCCACTCTGCGCACGACTTTTTACTTCTGCAATTTTAATCGGTTTCCCTCTCCCTCTTGTGATATTTACATACGACCGAAGCCGTTTAAGTTCCTTCTTTTGTTCTTTTATCTCTGAGTAAAGTGAGTCTAATTTTTTATCAATATTAGAAATTCGTTTACTTAATTTTCTGAGTTCTGAATGAGATACATTGTTTTCCGTTTCTACATCTGATTGCTCTGATTTTGAAGGTTTAGGTTTTCTAGTTTTATCCAATTCTGAAGTTATTTCCCTTATAGATTCAATATGTTTTACATATTCAGAATGATATTTTTCTGAATCATATTTCCTTACAACTGATGCCTGTATTTCGAAGAACCGTTTGAACATCTCAATTTCCCGATTTAACGTTGGAACTGATGTCAAATCATTGTTTATCGTAACTAACCTTTGATGAGTTTCTCCCAACCATTCTTCTAGAATATTAACCGGAGGGGGAACTGCTCTATTTACAGCATCTCTTTGATTTCGCGCAATTTCTAAAGATTTCCTTGCAGAATGAAATCGTTGAAGCAATTTCTTCCGCTCCAGATTTCCCTCTTCCATATCTCCAACTGCTAGGCGCATTGATTTTACAAGAGTAATTTGATTTTTTCGTTCATCTCGAATATCTTGATGCTCTTGTTCAAGGGACCGAACTTGAATATCAGCATCCTTGACCAGTTGTTTCACTTCAGTATGTGATAATTCTTCAAGGTCCGAAAACATCCCATCTTTTGTTTCGCTACTCACTCTTCTTCACCTCCATTTGAACTATCTTCAATTTTTTTAGGTGATTTTTTAATGGAGTCGCTTTTTCCTAGGGAGGGTTTCTTGTTCTTCTTCTGTTTTTTTCTGGCGAAACTAGAATTTCCACCAGAGACTACCTTTTGTTGTGCAATTAATAAATCAGAGAAACCGGTATTTAACTCGCCAAATCCATCATTCAATCTTCTTTCCCAGTATGAAATAGTACGTTCAGATTGAGCCATTAATTCCTTTGCTCGGTCGAGTTGCCTGCGTATCTCAAGCAGTTCATTTTTCAATAATAACTGTTTTTCATGAAGCGGTTGAGCCTTTTTTACCATGGCTAACATGTTCTGGTGAGTTTTGTCTGCTTCCCGGTAATATTCACTCATTTTTTTCCTTGCTTCGATGTATATTGCCATCTCGGGGTTCGAATCTCTACGTTCTTTTAACCAATTTTCATTCTTTTCAACCAATTTTTTTCTGCGGTCGATGAGTTTTCCTTCAGCTTTGTGATCGAGTGCAGATGTTTGGATTTTTTCTTCTATTTCTTCAAGTTCTTCGAGTAATTTTTCCTTAACCCACATAGGATCTAAATTTATCATTCCACCCGATGAAAGCAATTTTTCATGTGAGAGTTTTACTTGTTTAAGTGACTTTCCTGCCTTGATTTGAGATTCATTCCTAATTGATTTTAATTCACTTACTTTAGTATTCGATACACGGTGTGAATTCACTACCCGCTCGACCTTTGGAGCCAACGATTGTTCCTCTGCTTCTAGTGTTCGAATTACTGTCGGTAATTGCTCTTTCAACATCTGCCGACGGGCAAGTAAGGCTTTCGCCATATCTGTGGGAGAGACAGACAGCAGTGCATCGGTATCCATTGGATTCGGGGCACTTGGATGGTGTGCATAAAGGTCACTATGTGACTTAGAACATGGGTTTCATTGATACGGACAATTGATTCGACGAGTATTGATGAGTATCGGTGAGAGTTTGACTTCTATCTCTCGTTCATCAATAGTATTGTTGATAATATTAATTTTTGTTACTGAGACCCATGCAGAGGTCGGTAATTATTCTATAGAAGAATCATCTCTTTGGGATGTAAGGATTGTAGACGGTTCGACAGGGTTAGATAATGAAAACTCTACAATTTCTTCTGGAGATATTGTTCGATTGAGTATCGAACTATCTCAGATTTCAGTTGGGAATGAGTCTTGGCAATTCAGTTTTGGATTTAATGGCCAATGGTACGGTGGTAATAGTGGAATATTGAATGAAGATGATTATTCTATAATCGAGATTCAATTTGGACCGGTGTACGAAGGAAACCTTTTGTGTAAACTTGAACTTATTAATTCAGACGTGTTTGAAATACTTGAGTTGAGAATTGGCCCTAACCCCATCAATTTCACTGCAGCAGGAACTCCTGATGTTGCTATCATCGGTCAACCCGCACATGTCGGAGATGAGTTAGTTGCATCTATTCTTGTTCATAATAATGGTGAATATGGTGGTGAAGTTGAATTGGGTCTTTACAAACCGGATGGAAATATTATCTCAATTGGCGATTCGGTATATATTATTCCAGGTTCAAGCAGGGAGGTGATTACTACATTTTTGATTGGACAAGATGGACAACAGTCTATTGATTGGAGAATAATTTCACCAACAGGTGGAGTTTCAGTCAACTTGAATGGAACCATGGATCTAGTGATTTTAGAAGCACAACAAATTTCTATCCAATTAGTGGACATGGATTGGACTAATGATGATGGATTGATTATTAATTTTGAGTTGTTGATGGGTGATGGAAAAGAAAGAGAGATTGATGTTTCAATTCAATTAAAAAACAATAATGAATACACTGAAATCCAGTCATTAAACCTTGAAATGTCTCCTGGAATAAGGATGATTTCAGTAATTCTAGGTCACCCTGATGGGGATCGGTTACAGATAATTGGTTCGGCAAATGGATGGTTTGCATCTGATGGCGATGCAATTTTAATTCTTGAATTGCACCCCCCTGCTATATTAACAACCGTTGAAATAGGAGATATTATTCCATCTCAAGCCAAATTATCAGAACCCATTTCAATTAATTATTGGTTAAATAATTCTGGCACCGAATCTTCACAAATTGGAATTATTCGAATAGTAAATGTCGCAGATAACTTAATCCTCGCTGAACAAAATGTTTCGCCGGTAGGACCAGGTGGTTCATTTTCTAGTTCACTGTCAATTCCTTCGTGGAGCTATTCTCAAACCGTCGATATAGAAATAATTTGGCTGATGGAAGGTTTAGTGACTTCGGAGCAAATATCTATTATCGCTGAAGAAAAAATCGATACAGGTATAGTTCTACCATTCAATATGGCTGCTGCTGTTTTTGGAGCATTATCGGGTTTGTCTCTGGTAATGGCTAGTGCTGTTGTTTATCGAGCAGTTTCTCAACGAACTCCTTCTACAACTGATGCTAAATCAAAACGCTTATCGGAAACTAGAATTTCACGACGAAACCAAATTGATTCTAAAAAAGAAATTCAATGCCCTGGTTGTAATCAGAGGTTGAACATTCCATCAACTCATGAAGGTGATGTAAAATGTCCAGCGTGTACTCAACAATTTTCCGTTAATAATTTCCAAACGAAGGTTTTGAATGATTCAGTAAACTTAGAGAATCAATTGTCGAATAATTTTGAACCAGAACAGAATCTCACTTCTCAATCAATGGATGATCTCCTATCCTGTCCAACATGTGACCAAGTATTACGTGTTCCAATTGCTAAACGCCCGATTAGATCTCGATGTCCTGCCTGCCGTTCAGAATTTATTTCAGAGATTGGGTGATTTGAATGAGTGAATTAAGTGAATACGAAGAGATGTATCTCAAACGGATTTTTGAAGCACACTTCGAACAACCTGATGAAATAGTCAAGACAACTCAATTAGCGGAGATGATGAACGTCAGCCCTGCGTCGACAACTGAAATGATACAACGTCTTGCCAGGAGGGGACTTGTCACGCACATTCCATACCGTGGTTCGAGATTAACTTCTGAAGGATTCCATCATGCTGCAAAAATCAAACGTCGAGAATCTCTTCTACAAATATTATTGCGAGATATTATTGGTTTTCAAGGAGATATTGACGAGATGTCCTGTAAGATGGAACACGTAGTAAATGATGAATTGGAATCACGATTAGAAGAATTGTTGGGCTTCCCCGAACTTCGTTTAGACGGTGAAAAAATTCCTTTAATCAATCGACAACCCACAATTGTGGGTAGCGGTATGCTTATTCCCATCCAAACATTACCGCCTGATACTTCTGCGATAATTGAGGTAATTTTGCTTAGTGGTGTTGAAAATCGAACCATTAATGATTTAGGTATAGAAATAGGTCAAAAAATAATTCATTCAAATAATGAATATTTTATTGGAGAAAAAACTTTTCAATTTTCAGAGAAAATAGGTTTCCGTATCCTTGCTCGAATAATTTGAGGTGAAATAATGAAAGAATTCAATGACATTTTGAACGAAAATAACAACTCAAAAGAAACCCCCCCTCCTTCAGCACCTATTTTAGATTCTACCGTGAATAGAGATGATCCAATTCATAGATACCCACACAAATCTGACATGATAACTAAATATCAATCATATGAGTCCATATTAGTTCGTATTGATCGACTTTTTATTAGTCGAGGAACAAGATTTGTTTCCGTTTTGCCAATGCTGGTGATATTACTATTTGGGCTTGCACAATCATTCACTAATTCAGCACCAAATTGGTGGGTGGAAAATGCTCAACCGTTGATTGGAGAGGTTAATGTAAATCGTGGATTTTACATCTTAGCTCTTTTTATTTTGGTTGCAGATATTGGATTATTAATCGTATTATTTAGGCTATTAATTCTCACAAGAAAAATATTTCATCTTCAATCAGAGCGATTGACTACATCTGGATTTACTTTCAAAAGTGCTCATGGATATGCAGAGATGAAAGAAACTATTGAAGGATCAATTCGCCAGGTTGGAGCTACAACTCTTCTGATGTTTTTGTCCGGAATATTCCTACTGCTCAGTTTACAATTTTCTGATTTTACAAGGGGGATACCTATTCTCTTGGCACTTTCAACGGGGGCGTTGTTGTCGGGTCATGGTGTTCATATGGTATCTAATCGTTCCCGATTCAACGCATCAGAACCTTGGGGGATGCTCGATGCATTCTCCCCCCCAGTTCACCCTGCTCTTTTGCGTCGGCCATTTAGTGATGTAATTAGAGCGCATGTAGATCCACTCCTTGCAGTGAAAATTTCTGATTATCTCCGGCTTGTTCAGAAAAATATTGATGACGGTAGAAGTATGACAAATTTACAAGAAGGTTTGTTACATTTATTGCATATTCGGAGAGCGGGATTGATGAACGAAAATGAATTTAGGAGTTCATTGGAATTATTAATGCCGATTCAAATTATTGATGAATTATTCAATCACCCAGAATTAGGTGAAGAGACGTGGGATAGATTATTGATACGTGCTAGAAACCGTTGCGCGTCTTTTTTTAGATTGCATGACCGAATGAGAATGCATTTAGAAAAGGGGCATTCGAGAAATATTTGGTTTGATGTTGACATGGAAAATTTAGTTGTTGGCCGAGCAAATTTGTTCGCTTTCATTCTAAATCAAGGAGACTCTTCTGTCGATTTAATTCTACGAGTTCAAACTCCTGATTTCCGTCCTAATGAATGTGTTTACAACCTTCGGATTGATCCGTACGAACCTTCAAAAATCGGAAAAAGCAACCTTTCGATCATTCAACAACTACCAGATGCGCTAAAATCCACAGATATAATTTGGCAGAGTCTTTTGCCAGCCCATACTGGAGAAGCAACAGTCTCTGTACGTCTTGAAGACATTTATGGGAATTTAATCTCTGGCCGAGTATTAACAGTACAAAATCGGCCGGACATGTTTACTAGGCTACGACTGACAGTTGGTGGCTTATTTTTAGCAGGTGCAGCCATTGTTGTTCTTTCACCGATATTACCATTTTTCACTTCACTAATTGGGCTCTGATTCAAGTAGTTTCATTGAAGAAGGGATCCCTTCTCGGCGAGTTGTGCCTGAAGATGTTGAGAAGCCCGATGACGATTTGAGAACTCGTCTACATGCTATGGAAACACGCATGCGCCGTATGCGTGATCAGCGCAATGGTCACAATGAAGATGCTCGACGAGCTGCAGATTCTCGGAATGCAATTCAGGAACAAGGAAAAGAATTGCGTGAATCAATTAAGGCTCGGTTAGATGAGCAAAAAACCATTAGGGATCAAGCGAAAGTTCACAAAGCAAAGAGGGATGAGATTCAAAACCAGATTCGAGAATTAATCAACCAAAAGAAAGGTCGTCGTTCTGATGAAAAGAATTCTAAATCCATCGTACTTCAATTGACTGAAACGGTTAGTGAAATCGATCGTATTGAAAATACAATAATGACCGATGGTCGCTTAACTCTAGAGTCCGAAAATAAATTGTTAAAAAAACTAAAATCTTTGATTTCTCGAAGAAATGAATTATTACCAGCCGTGGCTGAATTTGAAATTATCAAGATTGACCTCAATGATATGGATGGTTCCATAATTATTTTGAAGTCGGAGGCGGATTCAGAGCATCAGGCTATGATTGATTGCCACAAGCAAGCAGATGGAATTTGGGAAGATGTTAAGCCAATTTTGGAAGAGAGGGATTTTTTGAGAGCAGAGGGTGATCGCCTACATGCAGCCTATATCACTTCTCGGGAAGCTGCAAACGAAGTCCATGAAAACATGAAAGAAATAATTGACCAATGTAATGAAATTCGAGATGAGATTAAAGCGGCGAATGAGGAGCGTGAAAGAGTTATCCGGGATCATAATCTTTCTGTTAAAGATGCATTGAGGACTCCAGATCAAGATGAGGACATGGCCGATTCTCTTACTGAACAATTATTGAATAGCGGTTCATTGATTATTGGTGGAATAAGAGAGTCAGACGAACAATTAACTGTATCAAAAGATGGTGGTCTCAATAAAAAGCGTGGAAGAAAATTTGGCACCGCTCGAGGGAAAAAATAGTCTTACAATCCACGTTCTTCAAAACGAACATCTAAGCTTTCAATTTCTAAACCAGGCATAGCATCTCCCATCATTGCCGAAGCTTCGGCGACAACAGTCGCATCTTCATAATGATGAGTTGCCAATACTATTGCTTCCGCAGTTACTACTGGATTGGATGATTTAAAAATGCCAGATCCTACAAATATGCCATCCATTCCTTGATTCATTAATAGTGCAGCATCAGCTGGAGTGGCTATTCCTCCAGCCGAGAATGTAACGACTGGTAACCTTCCAATAGATGCTACTTCTTCAAGGATTAATGAGGCTTCATTTCGTAAATCATCCATTGAACCAAAAGGAGTATTTTTCACAGTAAAACCGAATTCTGAAGCAGATTCTAATCTTTGGGAGAAACCTTTCATTATTTGATTAATCATTTTTTCCCTTCCTGATGCATCAGTTGTTTGTGCAAGATTAATTTCTTCAGCAACTACTCTTGCATGTTGAATTGCACTGACTACATTTCCGGTACCAGCTTCTCCTTTTGTTCGGATCATAGCAGCTCCTTCTGCAACTCTTCTGATCGCTTCTCCTAAATTTGTACAGCCACAGACGAATGGAATAGAAAAGTCATTTTTGGGAATATGATAGAATGGATCAGCAGGAGTCAATACTTCAGATTCATCCACCATGTCGACTCCTAGGGCTTCCAATACTTTTGCTTCATCTGAATGACCAATCCGTGCCTTGGCCATGACAGGAATGCTCGTGGTTTCGATAATTTCTCTAATCATATCTGGATGGCTCATTCGAGCGACCCCCCCATCTGCTCGAATATCAGCAGGTACACGTTCCAATGCCATTACTGAAACTGCACCCGCATCTTCCGCGATATGCGCTTCTTCAGGGTTTACGACGTCCATGATGACGCCTCCTTCTTGCATTTTTGCAAATCCTCGCTTAAGCAAAGCAGTACCGTGTCTCATTTGTTGGAAGTCGAGTGGATTTGCCATCATGTATACCGCACTTTCAATAGTTCAATAACCTATGTTCAGCGAATTCTTTAGGTGCGATGAATACTACAAATCTGCTAATACCGGAGAGTCACCTTCAGCAATAGGAAGTTCGATTGCTTCATTTTCATTTTTATCCAGCCAAGATTCCTGATCATCAGGTAAGTCGGTATCTGCATAAATCGCTCCTACTGGACATTCGGGTATACAAGCAGCACAATCAATACATTCATCTGGATCGATAACGAGATAATTTTCGGCTTCTTTAAATGCTTCAACAGGGCAAACTGCGACACAATCTTGGTACTTATGATTCACACATGCATCGGTAACTACGTGGGTCATCTTAATCCTCATCCTATGGTTATGCCAACTACATATCAAATCTTGCTTTTTGATATTTCCGAATTATTATGAATTAACAATTTTATTGATTAATTCGGTAACTATTATTTCAGGATTGTCGCCCGGGTATGATTCAATTTTGAATTTACCTTTTACCGAGGCACCTTTGAATTTGTTTTCAACAAGAACAGCTTCCGAATTTACCAGTTTATCAAGTCGCAATCGAATATGGAGTGTTTTTTCTTCATCAATTCTTTGAGAAATATCTCCATCGAGGATTTCTTGCAAGGTATTGTTGCCAAGTCTCGCCAATGATTCTATCGATGGTCGACGCTTATCTACTGTTGCGACGAGCGTGTGATGAGGGGAACCATGCCAAGATTTGTCCTTTTTGATGGAAAATTCGGAATTGTTTCCCGCTAACCAGACAATAGTTGTTTCTAATAATTCTAAATCATCTATGGCGCTTGCATTGACTCTCCAAGAAGCGTTATGCAAACTCATAGTTAAACGCGAACACACTCTGCCCTTGAATGCGCCGCTGTCAAGGGAATTTCCATCCTCATTATCATCGTCTCGTTCATATACTGAATGTAGTTCGCTCGGCTCGCATACGGGGTAGCCCCCGAAAGATACGGAGTCGTTGGAAATGGCAAAAGGAGCATCAGCAAGAGTAGCGGCACGTAAACAGAAAGATAAGTGGAAGGCAAAACGCTGGTTCACCATCAGAGCACCTCGTAATCCATGGTCGTTCAGAGTTATTGGCGAAACACTCGCTGAAGATAACGAATTTTTGATTGGCCGTAGTTATGAAATTATGCAAAATGAACTAGACGGCGACTTTTCTAAGATGCATGTAAAAATTCAATTTCGAGTTATTGATGTCGTATCTGGTGATGCATTGACCGAATTTGTCGGTCATGAGCATTTGAAGGATCATATTCGCCGACAAGTTCGCCGAGATCGTGGAAAAATAGATGATACAGTAGATGTTGTTACTGAAGATGGATATTATGTTCGATTCAAGCCTCTAATCATCACTAGAGGTCGTGCTAAATCAAGCCAGAAGCAAGAGATGAGGACAATAGCAAGAGATGCGATTCTAACTACTGGTGCTTCAATGACCTGGCTCGCATTGCAAAAAGCAGTGTTAGATGGCTCAATCGAAAATACAATTGAAGAATCAGTATCTAAAATTCAACCTGTTCGTACAGTTATTATTCGTAGGACTCAACTTCTCCAATCTGGTGTTCTTGTCGAGGATGGACCAACACTGGATGAGATTCATGCTCAAGAATCTGCAGATGCAGAAGAGGCTAAGATTAGAGATGCTTCAGGCACTGAAGAAAATGTAGATGAAGCGGACGAAGATGCCGATGACATTAGTGATGAAATCGTTGATGATTCCGTAGAATCTGAACTTAAAGAAGAACCTGAACTTGAAGATGAATCTGAATCAATAGACTATTCCTCGATGAAGGTTACTGAACTCAAAGAATTGCTTAAATCTCAAGGAAAACCGGTTTCTGGAAAGAAATCAGACCTCATCGATAGACTAAATGAATAATCTCTATGTGGCGACAAGCCCTTTGAATGAAATCAACGAGGGTCGGTTATGACGCGCATCGCGGTATTATGCGGAACCGGGATGAGTTCACTTGCAGATGACTTCATATTATCTGGAAAAAACGTAGTAACTTACATCAGGGCATCATCTGAATGGGGCGATGTTCCACTTAACCTTGTCAAAACTAATCATGGTGAAATAGTGATTATAGATCGCCATCACTCACTCAAAGGCTCAAGAACCGCTCCTCACGAAATTGAACATCGAGCTAATGTTCATGCTGCCGCGAGTACTGATCCGAAATTGATAATTTCAATCAATTCGGTTGGTTCAATGAATGATGAATTACCTCCCGGAAATATTGGAATCGCGGGAGATGTTCTCGATCTTTCAATACGTCCATGGTCATTTCATGACGATGATTCACATTTTGACAGAACATCCCCCTTTGATGAAAAAGCAATTTCAATAGCAACTAAGGCTCTTTCAACACAAGAGGGTGTCGTTATCAAGAATTTGATCGTCGCGCAGTGTGTTGGACCTCAATTTGAAACTGCTGTCGAGATTGATGCTCTAGAAAAGCTTGGGGCCGATGTGGTCGGTATGACTTTAGGCCCCGAACAAAGGCTTGTTTGTGAAACTGGTATTCCCCACTTAGCTCTTTGTTGCTCATCTAATTGGGCTGCTGGAAGAGAACCGGGTGATCCTATTGCTCCAATTGATCATCATTCCGTAGATGCCATTGCAGGCACATTGAGATCACGAATCTCTAAATGTTTAGATTCTCTTATTCAATTATATTGAGTGATTTCTATGAGATATAAAAGCGGTTTTGTTTTAGTAACCTTAGCATTGATTCTATTACCCACGACGATGTCAGTTCTTGATAAATGGGATAAATCTGAAGTTGAGTATAAACAAAACTGTGATGTTCAAACTAGAATGATGATGCAAACGACAGGTTCTATTGATCCAGAATTATGTGAAGAATTACTTTCAGCGAAAGAGTTCAATCTACTAATTTTCCTCATCACTTTATCCGGATTCATGATTTCTAGTCTCGCTGGATTAATTCTGATATTGCCGAGCAGTGGTTTTGATTCCAACTCATACCAGCGCTTACGTTGAAGCGTAAGTAATACTCCGGCCATTTATGGCACAACTATTGAGTGTAGATGAATGGATGAATCTTGAAGAAAATTATTACAGAAAAGGGTCATGGAATTCGATGATGAGAAAGGTAGCTGAATTCCATGACAAGCATGATTTTGAAAGTAGCGAAAACAACGGTCACAATATGGGATATCGAATCGCCTTGACAGTCGAGGAATTAGGGGAATTTGCTGCTGCAATAACCAAAGGCAAACCGGATGAAGAAGCAGCAGAGGAACTCGCTGATTTACTAATATTGATTCTCGGCCATTCACTTGCAATGAAAATTGACCTTGAATCTGAATTTCACAAGAAAATGGCTATAATAATGCAACGTAAATCCCGGAGAGGAAACTTAGGCATTCGTGTTACAGAATATTCCGGAGAATAAAATTACTTTTTTTTCCATATTGAATAAGTAGTTTCAAATTCATTTCGTTCGTCAGAATCGACTTTCTCGATAATTTCTTCATACCAATTAGAACGATCCCAATCAGGGAATAGTACATCTCCACTGTCTGATGTGTGTACGGTTGTAACATGAATTTCATCAATTAATTCAAGAAACATTGCATAGATTTGTGCTCCACCGATAACCCAGCATTCATCACAGCCTTGGGCGTATGCAATTTCGATTGCCCGCCCTGGATATAGCGCATTTTCTGTTCCATCATCTGACCAATTTGTAGATCTCGACATTACGATGTTAGTTCTATCGGGAAGTGGCCTGAAGGAATTTGGTAATGATTCCCAAGTTCTTCTTCCCATTATGACTGCATTCGAACCATCACCTACGGTTAATTGTTTGAATCGAGTCATGTCTGAATATATTTTCCATGGTAAATCATTTCCGCGACCAATATATCCTTGTTCATCCATCGCAACAATCATGGAAATTTTCATTTTGATTCCTCATATGGAAATTGGTGCTTTGATGTGTGGGTGATGTTCATAATCAATAATTTCAATATCTTCTGCTGTAAAATCATCAATAGATTTAATTTCTGAATTCAATTTGACAATTGGCAGTTCTAGTGGTATTCGCTCAATTTGAAGTCTAGTTTGTTCGAGGTGGTTGCTGTATAGATGGCAATCTCCCCCAGTCCAGATAAATTCGCCAGGTTCTAAATCACATAATTGAGCAATCATCAGCAATAACAAACTGTATGACGAGATATTGAATGGTACACCGAGAAAAGCATCTGCGCTTCTTTGGTATAATTGACATGATAATTTTCCATTATTTACATAGAATTGGAAAAAAGCATGGCAAGGCATCAATGCCATTTTATCTAATTCTCCAACATTCCATGCTGAAATGATAATTCTCCTTGAATTTGGATTTGTTTTGATTAATTCAATGGCATTTTCAAGCTGATCGATTATTTTTCCATCTTCTCCCTCCCAATTCCTCCATTGTTTGCCATATACTGGCCCTAAATCTCCATTTTCATCAGCCCATTCATTCCATATTCTGATATTATTTTGTTGCAGGTATTCGATATTTGTTTCACCGGAGATAAACCATAATAATTCATGGATAACACTAGGCCAATGTATTTTTTTTGTTGTTATTGCAGGAAACCCTTCCTCAAAATTAAAACGCATTTGATAACCAAATAAAGAGGTAGTTCCGGTTCCGGTTCTGTCACCTTTATCTTCACCATTTTTAAGAATATGGCGTAAGAAATTGAGGTACTCTTCCATGTTATCTACAATCGCTCATCAGCGGGAGTCTTTCAACAATGCTCTCGAGATATCACTCAAGGTGCACCTAATCTTCTCAAACTCTCTATGATTTGATCTGTGAACTCTCGGTATAAACTCTTCATAATCGATCGTTGGCCATGGTCATCTAATTCCAATATGTTCCGTATATCTTCATCATCAAGAGAACCACCTTCTGAGTGACTGATCCAATCACCAAAAGAAATTGGTTGACCTACATTAACTGTTACCTTCTTCAAAGGATTGAATATTTTATCTCCTGGTGACATAAAATTTCTTGCTCCTATAATAGCCATGGGGACAACAGGTATGTTTGGAAATTTCGCTGCTAACCGTGCTGCACCGGTTTTGCCTCTAGCAAGAAACGGTGCCTGTTTTCGTCGCGAGCGTGTGCCTTCGGGAAAAATTGCCATTGGAATATCTGCGGATAATACATCAACAGCCCTTGATAGCGCTTCAGTCCCACCTTGTTTTCTTAATGTTTCAATTTGTCCAGTACTTTCCATCAATATTCTTGTATTCTGTTTCTCAAAGTGTTCTTCTTTGGCCAAATAATGCATAGGTCTCATACCTGCCATAATTTTGACAAACGGGTCGATGTGTGATGTATGATTTCCAATAAATATTGCTGCACCATCCGTTGGGATGTTTTCCAAACCAACAAATCTGATATTCGTAAATGTTCGGAAAATTGGTGGCAGAATAAAAAGAAGAAAACGATACATGAACGGTGTCCGGAAATTATCACCCGTGCCGTGCAATTGAACTCTTGATGAAATTGAATTCAAACTCGCCTCAGATAAGCCATTCACGAGTTTGTCCTGATGAGTTTTAGACTTGATAGTTTCCCGACTAAGGGGAGGGTTCATCAATTCATTATCCAACCATTGTATGTGGCTGAGAGGAGAGTGGGTGTAATCCTTCTAGTGATATTTTTAATTCCGACTCTTGCACCTATTGCTACTGCAGAATGGGATGAAGATAATTGGCTTTGGAATATTATTGGTCCGGAACGTTTGGCGCTAGGTGATGAATTTGGTTGTCATGGATACGAGGGGGTAGATATCAACATAGAACAATGGATTATCGAAGCATGTAGAGATTATTTGATGGGTTTCACGAATGCTTCACGATGGGGTTCTATCCCCATTTCCTTTGGTTTACCATATGGGACAGAAAATGAAGCGGTTTTTTCCACATTAATAGAAAATAATTTTTCAATCATTGGAGATTTAGCCGAACTTGAAAGAAAAGATCTTCATGTATTTTCACGTACGACAACTTTGGAGAAAAATCAAGTTGAAATGGAATTTCTGACCAATGCTACCAAAGATGAATTGTTGAGTGTTTATTGGATAGCAAAATGGCATGATGTTAAAATCCGTGAAGACAAAGAAGCAATTGCACTATTGGTTTCTCAAGATGTCTGGTATACTACGTGGGGGGAATGGTATAATCACAAATATTCAGGTGAAAATATATATTCTTATATTGAAGAATTGACAGATGAAAATACCACTGACGGGTATTCTAGAATTCACATCACAAATAACTATTCAAGCACAAATGGTTGGCAAGTTCCTGGTACTGTATTTATTGAATGGAATGGGGCTGATCCTTTCTCTTGGCTTGATTCGGGCAATCTTGAAGCCGATGATAAAATTTTGAAAAATGGTTACAGATATGCCGATGGTGGGGCTTACCTAACCCTTAGTCCAGGTCAAGAAATCATTTTGGAATTCATAGATCCAGCACCTCAATTATCAATCACTCCACAATTGACATTTAACGGTCTACATCATTCGGTAACAATCGTCGGTCATCATGTTACAGATTTACACCAATGGAGCTCAGATTTTTACGATTCCCAACTTCGTTTCACATGGTTAATAGAAAGGCCGGCTGCGTTAAAAATGAATTGGATTCTGCCAATTATCGCAGTAAGTGTTCTGATTGCAACTCCAGTAATTATCAAAAAATTGGTTCAACGCGACCAAGATTCTCAGAATATTAATCAGAGTTGAATATCTGGTCCTCTTATTTCAACTCCTGAATCTTTCATTGTTTGGATGATTGAATAAATTACAGTATCACTTAGAATTTCAGGTGGATATGATCCTTCTTCAATGATATTTTCACTGTTTGCCCACTCAGTAACACAAGAGGAGGTTACTAAGCCTGTGGTTCTAGCCATTGATGACCCATCAGATCCACCATGATCTTCGATTATCCAATGAAAATACTCTCCATTTTCACAATCGACTTTGACTTCCATCCAAGTGAATTCTGGACGGTTTGGATCAAATTTCCAGTCAAGGATAAGTGATTGAGGTTCCAATCTCCCGCTTTTCTTTTCATCGATGTATCTCTGAATATGACCTGGCCATCTAACGGTATATTCAGCCATGTCTTGTGCTGGTATTGTATCGAGAAGGCTGCGCAACCCATCGGTCAGAAAGGCTTCCATCTCTCCTTTTCCTTCCACATTGATTCGATGCCGTTCACTCAAAGCGGGAAGTATACTTTCCATACGGTCGCGAATTATTCTGGCAGGGCGAGTATATTCAGCAATCACATCACTTGGTGAAAATGGCGCCATGTAACTCCATTCTGAATCAGGTTCGCTAGGATTACCTCCGACCCTAACCTCTGCTCTGACGATTCCTTCGCCTTTTCTTGCAGCATATGCGATTAACATGTTTGAAAGTCCCGGAGCTATTCCAACATCCCATAGGAGTCGCGCACCTGTTTCTTTTGCTATTTCATGAAGTTTATCTGGTGTGATTTCGCTAAAGCTCAAGTCTATGATTCGATAACCTCCATCAACTAAATTTATTGTTGCTTGGTGTCCTAAATCTCCAGGCAACATATTCACTACAAAATCAACATCACCAAATTCTTTCAAATGTTTAGAATGTTCTATCGCATCTCCTAGATGTACATGAATTGATTCACAACTGTCAAGCCTCGGTGGCTCGGTAATTTCGTGGACATGAATAACATGTCCAAGGTTGGCTAATCTGTTTACTACGAATGTACCGACCAATCCACATCCGAGACAATGTACGTTAGCCATGCCCTTCGGTTATCGGTTGAGGTATTGTCAGTAACGGTTCGGGCTTTTCCCATACTTTTTATCCACAGCCTTCATTGAGGATAATGCAGACGAAACGCCGTGGCAACAGACTCTCGTATTGACCCTTGGTCGTCAGAACAGTCAACAGACTACAAAAAATTGATTGATCAATTTGGATTAGAACCAATTGATTTGTCAAAAATTCCAAATCCAAATCAACTTCATCGAAGAGGAATTATTTTCGCTCATCGTGATTTTGGTAATATTCTCAATTCGATTGAGAGAGCTAATCCCTTCGGTGTGTTGACTGGATTAATGCCGAGTGGAAAAATGCATCTCGGTCACAGTATGGTAATTGAGCAAGTTAAATGGTTCCAAGAACAGGGCGGTGACGTCACTGTCACTGTTGCCGATTTGGAATCTCTGGCGACAAGAGGAATCTCACTTGAAGAGGGTCGAAAAAATGCATTAAATGAGTACATAATCAACTATGCTGCGATGGGACTTGACCCGGATAATACAAATGTGTATTTCCAAAGTACACGGTCTGCAGTACAACGATTAGCATTTACCTTAGGTAAAAAAACTAACTTATCCGAGTTCGAGGCAATCTATGGATTTAGAGGAGAAACGAATTTGGCACATGTCCAAGCTCCTCTAATTCAAGCTGGAGATATTCTTCATCCAATGTTGGATGAATATGGTGGCTTAAGGCCAATCGTTGTTCCAGTAGGCATTGATCAAGATCCTCATTTAAGGTTAACAAGAGGATTAGCTAGCAAATCGAATTGGTTCAATGTGAATGTTAGAAAAAACGGTGGTTTGACAGTTGCCTTATCTGTTCAAGATGAAAATTATCAAGCATTCGGCATCGATTCCAAAGGTAGAGTGGATCGAAAAGCCCGTGCTGGAATTTTCGACAAAATTCAAGCGTATTTAGCAAAATTAGGATTTGCTGATATTTTAGTAAATCCTAAACATGGAACTTTGGATTTACCCGGTGCCACCTTAACCGACCGTTCTAGAATTCGTTTTACTCTTCTATCTTTAGAACGAAAAATGGGAGGAATTGGATTGATGCCTCCATCCTCCACCTACCATCGTTTTGTTGTAGGGATGACGGGGGACAAAATGTCCTCTTCTAAACCAGAAACGACAATTTTCCTTGATGATTCGATTGATGTAATGTCTAAAAAAGTCAAGCGTGCATTTTCTGGTGGCCAAGCTACAATAGAAGAACACCGTAGACTAGGTGGAAACTTAACGAAGGATGTTGCATTTCAATACTTACAATACTTCTTTGAATCTGATGATGATGAATTAGCTTCAATTGGCCGTGAGTATCAATCTGGAAGAATGCTAGCTGGAGAAATCAAGCAATTGTGCATTGATAGTGCTACGACTTGGCTAGAAGATTTAGCCGAAAAGAGAGTAACTTGGGAAGATAGGCTAGACGAATTTTTAGCGGAAGATGCACTTTAAATTAGATCATCTGCGTCGAAAACGGGTATGGTAGGGCCAACTTGAAGAGTCTCCAATTCATTAGTTGTTAATTCTCTAGGTTTTGCTGATTCATCTAAAATTTGACTATGTCCCATTGGATCCAATAATTGTAGTTTAACAGTTTTCTTACCATTTTTTACTAGAGTTATTTCAGATAAAAGTTGACTGCATTTTTCTTGATTTTCTCTTTCGGAAGTATCGGTTAATGATTGTCGGTAAATGAGACTTACAGCATTTTCAAATCTATTTAATACACCTTCGATATTTGATATATATCCAGTTGACGAACCCCCCGGTTCGACCTCTAAACCTAATTCCTCAATAATTACAGTACAAGATGATGAACGAACAATTCGCACATTTAATTTTCCAATACTATCAACATTGATTTCCCAGGCTCCCGGTTTTTTCCCTTCTGCTGGAATGAAATCAGTATGCCGCCATCCACAATTATCGCACAACATTGTCATTTGAGTGTGTTCTCCAAAATAAGGTATCTCTGAATTATGGACGATCATCGTTATTCCTGAATTGGATGAACAAATAGGGCAGGGTTGTTCAATTATGCTTTCCAACAAATCACAGCCCGATCATTCCTTTCCTTTTTTGGTACCAAAAGTTGGAGGTAAGAGCAGTAATCTTTCTCGGCCAATGCCGAAGACGGTGCCTGAAAGGTCACCTTCAATGAATTGTTGTAATTTTTTCACTGCAGCATGTAATTCGACTTCACGATTTACCAATCCACTCATTTCTACAATCACAACATCTCCGTCTGAGACCCAATTCATCAATTTAGCCGTCCCGGTAATATCATCGAGTACCGCCCTGTGAATTATGGTGTCTCCACTAACTCGTGGCACAGGTGCTTGTGGATATTTGTCTGCTAAGTCGTGATATTCTTGTTCAGGACTTAAATTAGTATTTGTTACATTTGGGATGCTAGGCATGTTTATCCAACGAGGTTCAGCATCAACCCCCTTCACCATAAGTTATGGTAAAAGTTCTATCCTTTCACATCTGCGGTGAACTAGGTTGATTAATTCTCATTTATTCACTATCTGAAGTTTCGACGAATCGTTTCCCAACGCATTCATAAGGGAGCGGATTCGAGTTTGATTCGTCGGGGACCTCCCCTAGACGAGGTGAATTTCATGCACACAACTTCTGAAGCGGTAAAGACTGGAACCAGCACAATAGGAATAACCTTTGATGGTGGGGTCGTCGTTGGTTCCGATCATCGAGCAACTATGGGTCATTTTATTGCGAATAAAAGTGTTCAGAAATTATTTCGAATTGCAGATAATATGGCTTTGACAACCGCTGGCTTAGTTGGACACGCACAATCTCTTGCTAGAACTCTTGCTGCAGAATTACGTTTGTACGAACTAAAACAGGGGAACTTAATGACTGTGAAAGGAGCAGCGACTTTGACTGCTAATATTTTAGTCGGACGTCCCCACTATGTCCAACTTCTTATTGTAGGCGTCGATGATTCAGGTCCTAGCGTTTACAGCATTGATTCAGCGGGTGGTTCAATTCCTGATGTATACTGTGCAACAGGATCAGGTTCGCCGTATATGTACGGTGTTCTAGAAGATCAATATAGAGAGGGGATGACTGAAAAATCTGCTTTACAAGTTGCTGCTAAGTCATTACTAGCATCTGCTCAAAGAGATGCTGCTAGTGGAAATGGTATGGATCTAGCAGTCATCACAGCAGATAATGGATTCCAGCAACTTTCACCAGAGCAAATCTCAGACTTGCTTTCTTCACTTTAAAATTCACGACGCTTTTGAGCGACTCCATTAATTGGAGATTTCACAATTGTCGTGAGGCTCGCAGAGAGGTATTATCATGCGATTAACACTAACTGAACTAAAGAAAAAAATTTCAAAGGTCATTCCCAAGAATATCGACTATGAGGTCGATCTTGAAGCTGGCTCTATTTCGATTATTACGAAGACTCCAAAGTCATTTGTCGACGGTGCTGAAAATTTAACTGTAAAAATTGCTAAATTAGTGAAAAGAAAAATAGTAGTCAGACCTCATCCAAGTATTTTAGTCGATGAAAAACAGGTACATGACAAAGTTTCACAAATAATTCCTCCAGAAGCGGAAGTAAGGAAAATTTGGCTTGACCCCGCTCTAAGTGAGGTCATTTTAGAGTGTGATAATCCAACTGCAGCAGTAGGGCCAAAAGGGGCTCATATTTTGGAATTAAGGGATAATATTGGTTGGCTGGTTAACGTAGTACGCGCTCCTTCAATTGAGAGTCGTACCCAACATGATATTCGCAGATATAGAAAAGAGATGGGGGATGAACGTAAGGCCTTGATGAGAAAATTCGGTACCCGAATATATCGACATCAACGGCCAGGAGAACCATGGGTTAGGATAACTGCCCTAGGTTCGTATCGTGAAGTTGGCAGAGCAATGCATCTTATTACCACCAACGAATCAAAGGTTTTAGTCGATGTTGGAGCAAAACCAACTACGAATAAAAACGAGATCCAGCCATTTTTCACAGCTCCTGAATTGATGCCATTGGACAATTTGGATGCGATTGTGATTACCCATGCACACGTAGACCATATCG
Source organism: Candidatus Poseidoniales archaeon (assembly GCA_012960975.1). Lineage (GTDB taxonomy): Archaea > Thermoplasmatota > Poseidoniia > Poseidoniales > Thalassarchaeaceae > MGIIb-O2. Next base: position 125,321 of record DUAE01000055.1, on the reverse strand, counting down.
CAATGTTACCCGTTCTATTCCGTTATGGTTATCGGGGCCCTGTTTATTGTACTCCACCAACACGTGATTTGATGACATTATTACAAATTGATTACATCAAAGTCAGTGCTGCGGAAGGAAATGAGCCTCCCTATTCGAAGGCAGATATTCAAGAATGTATCAAACATGTAGTCGATGTCAATTGGGGGGAAAAAACAGATATCGCACCAGATATCAAAATGACGATGGAAAATGCGGGGCATATTTTAGGTTCTTCGAGTGTTTATATGAGTGTTGGAGAAGGCAAAAATGAACATCGAATATTATTCTCTGGAGATATTAAATATGAAAAATCTTGGTTATTCGATGCGGCAACAGTAAGATATCCAAAGGTCGACACTTTGATTATCGAATCTACTTATGGTGGCCCCCAAGATTTTCAACCAACTCGGGAAGCCGCTTCTCATGAATTACAAGAATTAATTATGGATGTAATTGGACGAGGTGGAAAAATTTTCTGTCCTGTTTTCGCAGTTGGGCGTTCTCAAGAAGTGATGATTGCCATAGATGAATTGTTCAAATCAGGTAAAGTATCCCCATGCACTGTTTGGTTAGATGGAATGATTTCTGAAGCTACAGCGATTCATTCTAGCCATCCTAAATTCTTAAATCGTGATTTAAGGAAAAAGATGTTGAAGGGAGGAACTGATAATCCCTTCCATTCGAAGTGGTTTAAGCAGGTCGAGTCGAGAGATCAACGAGAGTCAATTCTTTTAGATCCTAGCCCTTGTATTGTTTTGGCTACTAGTGGAATGATGACTGGAGGGCCAATCGTTGAATATTTCAAATACTGGGCACCTGAACCTTCGAATACCCTCTGTTTTGTCGGTTACCAGGCCTCAGGTACCCTAGGAAGTCGCCTTCGTGATGGACATTCTACCGTTCCCCTCGTAGATAAGGGTCAAACATTGATGATTGAAGTGAATTGTTCACTTCGAAAAATCGACGGATTTAGCGGACATTCTGACCGAAAACAATTGATGGATTATGTCGGCGCGCTAAATCCAACACCGAGAAAGATAATTTGTCATCATGGTGATGCGCATACATGTAATGCATTTAGGCAGGGCCTGAGGGAGAAATTCCGTGTTCAAACTTATGCGCCAGCGAACTTAGAGACTCTGAGATTGCTTTGATTACAAAAGTGGGGTGTCAAACCCCTCATTAATCGGGTCACAGGCGTGAGGTGATTCGATATTCTCATCTCCTTCATCACCTCGAAAAACCTCTTCAAGGTCGTTATTAATATTATTTTTTTCCAAACTTTTTGAAATAAAGAATAATGGAAAAGGAGTCAACATTAGATACGCCCAAGCTTCAACTGAAGGGCCATCTGTTGTGAATGAATTAATAGAAAGAGCAACTAATATTCCAGTGAAAAACCAAATGATGTATGATTTGCTCGTTCCGAACACAATACTCCGTCATGGCTTTGTTTGAAATTACTATCGCCTATAGCAATAATTTATCGACTATTAGTTCCGACTATTGGTTATGGGCGGCGAATGGTTATTGATTCGCTGTAAATGTGGTCACTCTTTTGGAAGCCAGAATTTGCATTCTGCTAACTGCTATCATTGCCATTCAAATCAAAAGCTATCCATTATTGCTAAATTTGAGACAAATTCTGATTTAGCCTTGGCAGTTTCTGCAATGAATTTACCAAAAGGACTCCATAAAGAATTTTCAAAAAAGATGGAAATTGAACGGCAGAAAAATATCAAATCCCAATCTAATAGTGGCGGTGGAGGGGAAATGATGCTTAGAATAATAAAAATTTCCTTAGGAGATAATGGCAATCTAAGTTTGGAGTCGGTCATAAATACAATGATGAAAGAGGGATTCGATAATACAACGGCCGAACAAATAATTGGTCAAGCAGAAATGCAGGGACTATTGATTAGGGTGGACTCTGATACATGGAATTGGTTGGGTTAAGTTCATGACCCAATCGTTGGTGGGCGGTTTACTCACAGGGCCTGTGGGTTAGTCTGGTCTATGCTTGTTCGTTTGGGACGAACAGACTCTGGTTCAAATCCAGGCAGGCCCACCATTATTTGATGTTAAAATCATCTTTTAATAAATAATAAATTCATAATTAAAACTATTATTTCTCCATATTTCTCCTTATCGCTTCGATATCGAAGGCGCTGACTGCAACTTCTAGAGCCTCCTCAGGAGAAAACCATTCTGCCTTTTCAATTTCATCATCCTTCGGAATTATTTGGTCTGCTTGAATATCCATCACAGTGTGGTATGAAAAAGAAAGCCAACTCAATCCATTTTCACCAAATATTGCCTGTTGAATGAGTGCACCATCAATTCCTGGAATTTCTTCGCCACATTCTGATTTTGGATCCGCAATGGTAATATTAAGTCCTAATTCTTCTTTTACTTCTCTAACTGCACCTGTACGTGGGTGCTCTGAATAATCGACAAATCCACCTGGAAGTGTCCAGCAACCTGTAAAAAACCCTCTTCTAACTTTAGCTAGAAGAATTTCATTTTTTGAATTTTGAATAATTACCTTCGAAACAACACGATGCAAAGTTCGGTAAACAGATTCTCGAGCAACAGGATCAACTGCACTATCACTGATCACAGCATCCTTCCACGCCCAATTTTCAGGCCATGGGATATTTGGTGATGCGATTATAATTTCATGATCATCATTTCCTAATTGGAAATTATTGCGGCGTTTTTCAGTCCAAGTTAATCCTAATTCTTCTGCTTCTGTCGGCGATGGTAAACGAATTAGAAATTCACCACCATCCCAAGTAGTTCTTCCCGCCCTAGGTATCGCCGGTCCAGTTCCATCAATATTTAGAAGTAGTAGCTTTCCATCATGTTCGAGATGGATGTGTCGTCGCAACGTAATCTCCATACTGATGTTAGAAAGGTTCAGCAAAGAACCCAACGGGTGTTCAGTATCCTAAAATCTCGCTTAATTGTGTCTTATAGAAATTTGCAGATTCTTGTAAACTAATAAGTTCATGATCTTCTAAATCTAATTCAATTATTTTTTCAACTCCATTTTTACCTAGAATTATTGGCACGCCGATGTATACATCATTCAACCCATATTCTCCGTTTAGGAGAGCACTACAAGGCAATAGCCTTCGCCTGTCATTTAACACGGCTTCTGCCATAATTGCTGCTGCACTTCCGGGTGCATAGAAGGCACTTCCACGTTCCAGTAATTTGACGATCTCTCCCCCTCCATTCGCGGTTCTTTTCGAAATTGCATCAATTGTTTCTTCATCTAGAAGTTGTGTAATTGGGATTCCACCCGCTGTTGTATATCTTGGTAGTGGAACCATGGTGTCTCCATGTCCTCCCAATACCATTGCTTGAACATCTTCATTCGAACACCCGATTGCATCCGAAACGAAATGAGTCATACGTGCAGAGTCTAGAATTCCTGCTTGGCCAATTACTCGATTTGAAGGAAATCCTGTGACTTTTTGCATATGATAAGTCATTAAATCTAGTGGGTTGGTCACCATGATTATGATAGCATTCGGAGCATGCTCTTTAATTCCGGTTCCAACTTGAGTGATAATTTCTGCATTTTTACCGATTAAATCTTCTCTTGTCATTCCAGGTTGTCTAGGGAAGCCAGAGGTGACGACGATTACATCCGAATCTGTAATGTCTTTGTAACTCGAAGTTCCAGTGACAATTCCATCGTAATTCAAAACCTGTCCACCTTGACTCATATCTAGGGCTTTACCTTTAGCGAACCCTTCATAAATATCTAATAGAACAATTTCACCCAATTTTCTTTGAGCTAAAACGAATGCACAAGATGCTCCCACATTCCCGGCTCCAATAACTGTAATTTTTCTCGCTTCACGTGTCATGAGCTCACTTCATTTTGAACGCGCTCGCCTAATGTCCTTAGCCTTTAGTGAAAGAGCCATTCTCAAGATGTGAGGGACAAGATTCATTCGGTGGCGTCATTTAGGGGGAATTGTGAAAGATTCTCATAACTCTTATTTGCCATTATTGCTAATTGGAATTTTTCCATCTTTGTCTATTTACATTAATTATGGTTTAGATTATACAGTATTATTTTCCCAATTTGCATTTATTTCATTAAAGATTCTTCTCATAGGGGTGCCAATCTATTGGACTCTGTGTGTAGATAGGGAAAAAATAGATTTATCCATCCCCAAATCATTAGGGCTCAAATATGGTTTTTTTTCAGGAATGGCAATGGCCTCAATTATTTTGATGATATACTTCTTGTTTTCCAATACAATTAATCTTGATCTGATGAAATTTGAGATCGGGGAAACTGGTTTATTGACGCCGAAAATATTTGTTTTAGGTGTAGTGTATTGGATATTTGTGAACTCGCTCGCCGAAGAATTCGTTTTCCGAAAATTCGTCACCACAAAATTATTTGAGATAACCGATAATCAACCATTAGCAATAGCGGGTTCTGCAATATTTTTTACTGTCCATCACACACTAGCCCTGACCTATTATTTTGAACCTTGGCAAGTATTGTTATCGTCAATTGGCATATTAGGTGCAGGAGTAATTTGGTCCTGGCTTTACCTCCGGTTTAATTCTATATTTGTCTGTTGGATATCGCATGCAATATGTGATATTGCAATCTTTGGAATAGGGTATGTTTTACTGTTCTAAATCATAATTTAATAGCTCATTCAATATCATACCTGAACTGTATCATCCGTTTGATTCAATAATCGACTTCGTTTCGGAAGTTTACCTACGATGAGCCTAGGCTGATTATGAGGAGTGAGAAAATATGCTACTTGGAGTTATTACAGAACCAGATGGTGAAAATAGGGTCGCTATTGTTCCAAATTCGATAAAGAAATTAAAAAAGTTAGGATTTGATGTTCTTGTTGAATCAGGGGCTGGTGTAAATGCTCACCATTCAGATTTGCAATATTCTAACGCAGGTGCTACTATCTGTGACAGAACAACAGCTTTATCTGCTGATATTGTAATTTCCATCGATATGCCTGAATTAGATGGCATGAAAGAGGGGAAAATGGTAGCTTGTGTTTCAGATCCATTCAGATGTCCCGAAAAAGTCAAAGCAGCAATGGCTGCGAAGATTACACTCTTCAGTATGGATATGATTCCCCGGAGACTTTCTCGTGCACAAGCGATGGACGTTAACAGTAGTCAAGACAATCTTGCTGGCTACAAAGCGGTACTAACCGGGGCTGCTCAAGTGCCTAAAGGAATCCCAATGATGACTACTAGTGCTGGTACTATACGGCCTGCTAAATTTGTCATCATGGGTTCAGGTGTTGCAGGTTTGCAAGCGATTGCTACTGCAAAGCGGCTTGGCGCTATTGTATATGCCTCAGATGTTAGGAAATCCGCTGCCGAACAAATAGAATCTGTTGGGGGTCGATTCATTGAAGTTGATGGAATGGATGATTTTGAAGATGAATCCGGATATGCAAAGCCACTGACTCCTGAATTTATTCAGAAGGTCAATGACACAGTTTGTGAAGTGGCTTCTGATGCAGATGTCATTGTTACAACTGCTAGAATCTTTGGTCGTCCTGCACCAATTACCGTTCCAGCGAGTGCTATTGAGAATTTCAAGGTCGGTTCTGTCGTAGTCGATATGAATGCTGACGTTGGGGGAAACTGTGAACTTACAGAAGTTGGAAAAATTATAGTCACAGATAACGGGGTAACAATCGTTGGTACACCAAATTTACCTGGCCAATTACCTTCTTCAGCTAGTATGCTTTACTCAAACAACCTTACTACATTTGTCACCTCACTTGTTAAAGATGGAGAATTGTATTTGGATTTAGAAGACGATATTCTTGTTGGTGCGCCAGAAGGTAGTGACTTCCACATCTCAGGGATGGGCGGGGTATTAATTTGCACAGACGGGGCAATACATGAGAAGCAATCGCGTCTTGCTGGGGTGGTTGAATGAGCCTCACACTAGCCGCATTAATCGGTAGTATCACCGTTTTTGTTTTAGCAATCTTCCTCGGTTTTGAGTTGATTAGTAAGGTTCCTCCAACCTTGCACACTCCATTGATGTCTGGAGCCAATGCAATTTCAGGAATTTCAATTGTAGGTGCACTTTTCTTATCTAACGCAGCTTTCAATAATGGAAATCCAGGTACAGCTGCTTGGCTTGCATTTGCTGCATTAGTAATGGCAACAATCAATGTTGTTGGAGGATTCATGGTTACCAACAAGATGTTGGAAATGATTGCTGGCAAGCGCAGAAAGAAGGGTGGTGCATAGAATGGTTGACGCTGTTATTTGGGATATTGGATATCTAGTCTCTGCTGCCCTTTTCATCATGGGGATCAAGAAATTATCTAGTCCAAGAACTGCTCCTGATGGTAACAAAATGGGCGCTCAAGGAATGCTTTTAGCCGTTCTTGTTACACTCGGGAAAATGTATACTGATGGCATCATTGGTTACGAACTAATTGTCGGTGGTTTGGCACTCGGCTCACTCATCGGTTGGTGGATGGCTGTCCGCGTTGAAATGACTGGTATGCCAGAACTAGTCGCTCTTTTCAACGGATTTGGTGGCGCTGCTTCCGCGCTTGTTGGGCTATCTGAAGTCTTGTCTCGTTTGCAAAGTGGCAATGTTCCCGAACCTGGTGTCGAATTGTATGCAATCTGGGTTGCAATTGGTCTTTCGGGACTTGTTGGTTGGTTAACTCTCACGGGTAGTCTGATGGCAATGGGCAAGTTGATGGGTGGATTTTACATTCCTTTCACAAAGAAGGATTCACGTGGACGCCGCAAGTGGGTAAATTTCCCTACATGGGGTCCTCCATGGTTGAATCTAGTCAAGGTTGCAATGTTGTTTGTTTCTCTTGCTCTAGTGGTTTTAACAATTCAAGAGCCGACAAATACCGATTATATCTACGGTCTAGTCGCATCATCTTGTTTGCTCGGAATCTTGTTCGTGCTCCCAATTGGTGGCGCAGATATGCCGGTTGTTGTTAGTTTGTTGAATTCAATGTCTGGAATAGCAGCTGCATTCACAGGATTCGTAATTGGCAACAACGTCTTGATTATTGCAGGTTCAATGGTCGGTGCTGCAGGGTTAATTTTGACATTCATTATGTGTAAAGCAATGAATCGTACGTTGATTGCTGTTCTCTTCAAATCATTTGGTGGCAGCGGTCGTGAAACTGTTACACGAACAAAAGTCGGTAGTGACCCTGAAGAGGTGGCTATGGTTTGTGATGGAATCAGTACTTGTGTTATTATCCCTGGATATGGGATGGCTGTTAGCCAAGCACAACACGCAGTCAAAGAATTCGCTGATCTACTAGAGTCTCAAGGAGTTGAGGTGAAGTATGGAATTCATCCAGTCGCAGGTCGAATGCCGGGACATATGAATGTGTTACTTGCTGAGGCTAATGTACCATACGAACAGTTGATTGAAATGGCCGAAATCAATTTGGAGATGCCTGAATGTGATGTTGCACTAGTGATAGGTGCTAACGATACTGTCAATCCCGTTGCTCGTTCTGGAGAGGGTCCACTTGCTGGAATGCCAATTATTGATGCTGACAAGGCTCGCGTTGTTGTTGTCATCAAGCGTAGTCTCAATGTTGGCTATGCTGGCGTTGATAATGACCTCTTCTTCGAAGACAAAACTATGATGCTCTTCGGTGATGGTAAAAAGATGATGAACGAACTAAATTCAGCCATGAAGGAGTTTTGAGTTCGATACTTTAATCAAAGGTTCCGAGTAATGGTTATGAGATGAATGATTCTCCAAAGTTTTGAAGGTGTTAGGATGCGGTCCCGAGTAATGCAAGCACTAATCGTTTTATTCATTGTGGGAATGCTTTCTTTTTCATCATTAGCCAGCAACAATGGGCCACCTGGAACAAATGATCAAGGAGATTCTACCGTTGAATATGGATGTACTTGCCATAATTCCGGATCCCCTTCAAATCAAGCAGTAGTAATGATTACTGGTGTCCCGGTAATGTATGAAGTAGGTTCTTCTTACAACTTTACAATAACCGTTGCAGACTCGTTAACACTTTCTGGTGGCGAAGGAAATACAAAAGCGGGGTTCCTATTATCTTCGAATTCTCTTGGTCAATTTTCATGGTCTGATGATGAAGACATTCGAAATGCGGACAGTAACACTGATGATATTTCTCACTCAGATAAGGATGTGGATGGAATTTGGGTCGTAACTTGGAGTGCCCCAATGGCTGATGTGGGTTCAATTCACTTTTATCTAGCTGGAAATTCAGTGGATAGTAGTGGTGGTGCTGATGCAGGAGATTATTGGAATCTGTTGAGTTTTTCAATTACTGCTCCAGGCACAATTTCTGAAGATGAAAGTGGTGCTGTACTTTCTACACGAACTATCTCTGTCGGTGATTATGATTCATTGTTTGTTATCGAAGAATCAGCATCTGAAATAGAAGCAGTGCATCAGAAGGCGTTATCCGAAAGAGTGTTTTCTCAGGGGAATTTATTCTATTGGTTCAGCTTAACATTTTTAATTATAGGAGCTGTTATTCAGAGAGAAATATTTGATAGAAAGTATGGTGAAAAACCTGAGCATCTCGCTTTAGAATTAGCGTATCCACAAGGATTCCGTAGAGGAGTAGTTGCCATATTAGCATTCTATTTTGGAGTGAAGTGGTTATCTGAAGGAAATGTTTCTGATTTCTTTGTTGGAGTGACATTTTTCGTCAGTGGATGGGCTTTTTACGGAATTTACCGAACCGTTTTATCATCCACTGTTAATCCAGAAATCAAGGATATACTTTGAAGATGTCATCACTTGTTAAAAATGAATTTAACTTCGATTTTTCAAACCATCTCATTCAATTAAGAACCATCTTTCAAAAATCAGCGATTCTGGTAATTATTTCTTCAATGATTCTCTCATTTTTTATCAATGATATAATTTCATTATGGTTTGATTCTATCAATATCGGGCACAATTCATTGAATTTAACTAATTATTCTCCTTCAGATTGGCTGAGTATTAGATTTTCTCTCGTCTTAATACTAGCATGTTTAGTTGTGATGCCATTTTTTTCAATAATGTTACGTAAATTTACAGTTATCGGAATGACAACGAAAGAAAACTTATGGTTTACTCTAACACTTTTCTTCTGTACAATTATTACTCCTTTGATTTTCATTTTAGTATGGATTTACATAATTCCATCATGGATCGAATTATTTGAAATTTCATCATTGGTTGAATCCGTAGGAAAAAGATATGATGCAGCGTCAATACTAGGTGTTGGTATAGGTATTTCTTGGGTAATTTTGATTGGTAGCATGATGATAATAACGTTAGGATTCGCTAGGTTAATTGGTTTGGTTGAAAATGGCCATGCTAAATTCAGAATTCGAATATTACTAATTTCAACCTCAATTTTAATTCTATCTCTCCCATTGGTTTATGATGGTTTGAGAGTTTTTATTTCTATCATCACCATTCTTATCGCCGATCGTATTTCAGCAACATTGCCCAACCCATTACTTGGTACAAAAATATTTGAGGTATCTAATGTCTCTTTCAATGGAAATATAGAGAGAATCGGCGTCATTGATTGTTCTTGTGAAGGTTCTTCTCCCCAAATCCCAGAATCATGGAATTTTGAAGGAATAGCAAACCCAAAGTGTAATGCAATTTGTTTAAATCCATTTGAACAAAATGCAATTATCGATTTAATAATTGGAAAGAAATTAACTCAACTGGTAATTACCGGATGTGATGCTTCACCTTTGCCAATGAGGATGCAAGAAATGATCAAAAAGAATCAATGTGAATTTTCAGGATTAAGTTGGCTTGACAATCCGACAATTAACGATGATGGGATGCTCAAATCTCTCCTGTTTTCTTCAGAAGAGTAGTTCATGGATGCATTGGATTGAAAGCAGGTATCGATGAGCGTGAAGTATGAATGCAGCGAGGGCCATTGCTGCAGTCACATTATTGTTATTCGGGTTATTTGTGAATTTAAATCCAGCATTGGTCAATGATTGGCTTGAGTCAAATGCAGAGGATCCGATAAATGAAGATAATTTTTTAGTAGGTATCCAACCTAGAGAAAATTGGCTAGTCCTCCAAGTATCTTTTCCATCTAATGAATTCGATAAAGATGCCGCCCTGTCACAATTATCTGGCTCAGAATCTGTAGAATCTTATATTTCTCAAGTTTCTGCTAATAATTCAATCGTTGTAACTACATTATTTGGAGACGCTTGGGAATCTGTCGAATCATTGAAATTTTGGGGTGCAGATAGTTCTGATGAACGAGATTACGGACTTGATGGTGCTGGAGTTGGTGAATTGGTAAAACAGGTTGTAACATCTATATTGACTGGCAAAGACCTTTCACAATGGGATTTAAATGAGGATGGAATTATTGATAGATTATTAATTCTCCATTCAGCAAATCCACAAGAAATAGGCGGAGGTACAGATTCAATTTGGAGTCATTTTTCTGAATTAGATCAGCCGATAAAACTTGATGAGTGGACAATTTCCCATTACACAATTGCATCCACTGAGTCTGGAATGGGGACTATTGCTCATGAAATGATACATCAGATGGGGGCATTAGATCTCTATGATGTTCATAGTGAATTACCCACTCGTTCTTGGAATGGCGTAGGTGATTGGGGATTGATGGCCAGTGGTAATTGGAATGGAAATGGGAATTCTCCCGCACTACCAATTGCTTCGACCTTGGATATTATAGGTGCGAATAGATCAATAATTATCGATCCATATGTTGGAGGTGATTTTGAATTATCTCCGTTATCTAATGGAGGGAATTATCTTTCAATTGAAAGTTCAGAAAATGAATATTTCCATATTTCATATCGTTCAAATCATGGTTTTGATTCAAGTTTACCCGGCTCAGGAATTTTGGTCGAGCATCAAAATAGAAATAATGGCGATGAACGAAATAATTTAGTCAATACCGATCCGAAAAATGCTTGGGTAATTATTATCGAAGCAGATGGTGATGATGCGTTAATCCGTAATCGAGATAGTGGTAGTACTGGGGACCCTTTTCAATCTGGAGATGTATTTGGAGGTATTAATTATGAAAATGGGATGTCACTCAGGGATCATCGAGGTAGATTAGTTAATTGGGTAGCCGAAGTTTTTCAAATAACAGCTGATAGTGCGGTAATTACAATCTCTCCAACTCAATCTGTTGATTCTGTAAAAGTGATACCCCCACGATCACCGATTGAATTATTAGATGGTGAGTCGGCTTTTGTTGAAGTCATTGCCCCAATTTCCTGTAATCTTAATTACAATATTTCATCCTTTCCCAGCCTAAATTATATTGATTCAATAATTATACCAGAAGGATTGAATTTAATAAAAATTATCGAAGTCGATAGCAGTTCTCCTTCAGCGGGAAAAATCAATGGATTGATGGGTTGCTCAAATTCTGACTCAACAAATTTTGAATTAGATTGGTATAGAGTTGGCAACCGAATAATTACGAAAGAGGTTAATTTGAAAATTGATTCTAAACATAAATCTCAAATTATTGTTAATCTTGATTATGCAGGAACGGGTTCTCGAAATTATGATATCACGATAGATGGGGCTGCATCAAGAATTTCTACTGTTCTTTCTCAAGGTGAAATAACCTCAGGAGATGGAATAGCAATCGAAATTGACCCTGATGGTTTATTGGTTCCAGGTATGGTCGCTAGAGGGGAAATAATTTTTGTCGACGATTTCGGAATAGAACAAAGAATTCAAATTGTTTTAGAAGCCGAATCATCTTTTGATTCGAATTCAATGCTTTCATGGCTTTCAGAACCTTCTAATGGAATTTTTATGATAACAATTCTTCTGGCTTTTTCTATTATCAGTGGAGGTAAAGATAAAACCAATCAAAAACTTCAGCCAAATGACGAAACAGAATATTAATTATTTTCTAATCGGATTATTCCATCTTGCATTGGCAGGTGGTCTAGTAATTGCTAGAAACCCCCAAATCCCATTTTTTTCGACCGGATAAAGCCATGTTTTGTTAACACCCGACGACAACCTAGATGTCAGACATGCATCTCCCCAATCCATTGATCTTTCGTCAGGGTCCGATATCAACCAAGGGGCGTGATCTTGGCCTATTGATTGATCATAACATCTCCATCGAGTGCCGTATTTGAATCCGGGTCTTGGATGTAACCCTCTAGATAAAAGGTCAGATAGAATTCTTGCACCTGAAGAAAGAGAATTTTGATTTTGAATTAATTCTACAGAATATGAATCTACGAATCTACCTTCATCCATTGGGATACCTAATTGCTCCACTGGCCAAATTTTGGTAGTATTGAAGAAATGGTTTCCCTCACCAATGTTAATGCTATTTATTGAATTCAATTTTTGGAGTACTTCTTGTGATGGCGGAATTAACTGCCCCTTGGGCGATTTATTAGATAAATTATAAGTTACAACGGCTTGTTCTTCATCAACAATTAATATTTCAGCAATTCTGTTCTTCTTCCCCACTACTTCGCTCCATTTTATTAATTCGACAGGGTCGAATGGGTCAGATGATCGAAACCAACGTATTTCTGAAACAGGATCACTATTTCTTGGATGACTATTTGAATCCCATCTCAATCCCCAAGTGCTATTTTCGAATGAATGGTTCATTTGATGTAGATGATTGTGTAACACAATTCGATTACCTGGCATACGTAATGCTTCTAATATTGAAAACTCATCAATTAAATTTGGTTCCAAAGATAGCATCTCCATTAGCCAATTAGTAGATGGTAAATCGATGTGTCGGTATTTATGGCAAAACAATAATTCTGAAGATGTTAAATGCAGAATGCCGTTTTTTTTTGGCCTCCCTAAAGCTGATTTATTCCAAAGCCTATCTGCAGCTTGGCCGTCATAACTCCAACAACCCTCCCGGAATTCCATAGTCCCACTAAAGCATTCCTTTTTTCATCTAGTCGGTTCCAAAAATATCATTCATGGGATGCTTCACGCGGTCTTTGTATGATAGACGAAGAGCGTCAAGAAAGAGTTAATCGATTAAAAAACCTCAGAACCCTTTTGGATTCTATGGAATCATCTAGAGTGACTTTAATCGGCGATGTAATGTTGGATAGATATCACCATGGTTACGCTAATAATTTGAATTCTACTGCTCCAGTACCTGTTTTGAAAATTACTAGTTCAGAGGAATCACCAGGAGCTGCAGCACATATTGCCCGAGGACTTCATTCACTTGGTTTATCTGTTGCGTTTTATTCATGCGTTGGTGGAGACTCAGAAGGTCAGACAATAAAGTCTCTACTCAATGAGGATGGGATAGATATTTCAGGCATTGAATTAATCCATGGAGTCAAGACTTTAACGAAAATAAGATTTTATGGTAGTCGACAAAGTTTGTTAGATCAAGAACAGATATTATTACAAGCGGATAGAGGTCCTCTTGATGATTTAGATAAATCAATTAGCTCTTCATTAGTCGATTCTGCCTTAACTTCTATACCAAATTCTTGTGCCTTAGTGATCTCTGATTATGATAAGGGGGTTTTGTCTGATGAAGGTGCTCAGATTTTGATTAATTCAGCTAAAGAACATGAAATACCTTCTATTGTAGACCCGAAATTAACTGGCCTTGAGCGTAGTCGTGGTGCAACGGTAGTATTATTCGAAATCAGAGGGCTTGAATTATTGAGACGACGATTAATGCTTGAAGATAGTTCCTTGACTGCTAAGCACTTAATCGACGAATATGAGTGGGATTCTTTGGTGATTTTAGGTGGTGTAAACGGTGTGACATTATACCAATCCAATGGGGATGTAGAACATCACGAATGTAATGCTCAAACTCCTACCCAGCAAATCGGTTTACACGATGCTGCTGCAACTGCGCTCGCAGCAGCTTTGGGGCATCAATATTCTATGACTGATGCGGTGGCTTTAGTTTCTGCAGCGTGTGATTGTGTCTTATCCGCTGAAGCCAGCCACGAATTTGTAGATAGGAACGAATTATGTCTCTGGCTTGATGATTTATCTTGGCAATTACAAATCTCTGATCGTTGAATTATATCCAGGAAACGATTGGGTTCAATAATCCGAGGTCTTTCGATTATTATATGCGGAGCAAGGTGATAATGACTTCTGTGTTGTTTTTTTCGTTATCATTGTTCGGTATTTCGACTGCTCATGCACAAGATTCAGTTCCTTTTGAAACGCTTTCTATTGGGATTGATGATGAGAATGGGTATGTTGCCGATGGGGATTTTGCATTCTCCGGCACTGTTTCTCCCCTCCCCCCAGAGTTGAATTTACAAATTGCTTGGTCTATTTATCGGTCGGATGGTTTGGTTATTGATGGTGGTGATATTAATTTTGATATAGGCGTTATTTCGTCACAAGGTACGTATTTGTGGGTTGTTGAATTAAATTCATCCCATTATTCATCTTGCGCATGTTATTTTTCGATTACAGTCTCGAATGACAATAATTACGAAACATCTTCATCTATTGTATTTTTTATTGCGAATGAAGTAAATCCACACATAGGAATAACTCTCGATTCACCATCCGATTCGGATTGGATTAGTAACGAAATGCTCATTGAAGGTTGGGTTGGTAGTCTTTATCAAAATCAAGAAAAATTATACGGAAAACTAAATCGAATAAATAATATCGGGCAATCTTGTTTAGAATTCGATGATACAGTAGATTTTGTAATATTTCCTGATTCGAGTGGTACATTTTCAGATGTCATTGATGTTTCATCCAATCTTGAAGGATGGCATGATCTAATATTATTCATTTCTGATGAAGGGGGTGATGAGTTAGAAATATTATTGTGTACTCCAGTTAAAATGAATAATATGGTGCCAATTGGCTCCATCATGTCCATGTCCAATATCGTAGAATCCGATGGTGTTGGTTTGATTTCATCTGATTTCGTTGAACCATATTGGACAGATTTTGATCTATATTATATCTGGTCTCTATCTGATTCAGATGGTGATATCATGGTGACAGAAGGATTGAAAATTGATTCTTTAACAATAGATTTATCTCAATCTGGAATTTACCAATTGAATCTCTTGGTTATTGATGCCGGCGGTCTAATGGTTTCTGTACAACAAACTTTTTCAATCGAAAACATACCACCAATTGCGAATTTAACAATTGATTCTGAACCAATTATTGATGGTATGGAAATTAAGTTAACAGATTCTGAGAAATGGTACTTAGATGCCAATGAATATGATACAAGTAATGATATTTCTAAATTAAGGTGTAGCTGGTCTATCGATGACACACCTGTCTATGAGGGTTGTGAACGCATTTTAACTTGGCCAGATTCATCAAATGACCATTTAATATTAAGATTAGACGTGATGGATGATGATGGTGAGTTTGATTCAATCAATGTGAAATTAATTCATCCAAATGCTACTAAACAATTCCCATATCAAATTGTAGTATTGATATTTTCAATTGGCTTTTTAATTTCCTCAATATTTTATAGGAATAAAAATACTCAATCAATTCCGAAATGGGATGTTAAAAAATAATTATCAATCTCTCTAATGCACAGTAATATAAGTCCAAACATTTTCGGAAGATTGGTGACCTAATGGCGAAATTAGCATTTCCTATCTCGGAGTATATTCAAAGACAAAGAAATTTTTACTCTAAACTCCCAAAAGATACATTATTAATAATTCCTGCAAATCCATCGGCGATTAGATCTAATGATGTACATTATCCATACCGAGCCAATTCTTACCAAATGTATCTTTCTGGATGGAATTCCGAAGGAGCTGTATTAACAGCTCAATATATTGATGGGAATTGGATGACTTCTCTTTTTATTCAACCGAAAGATGTAACGATGGAGATTTGGGAGGGTAGACGTATTGGTACTGAAAGAGCAGTGTCAGAATGGCCAATTGATGAAGCTTATTCTCTTAACGATTTGATTCCAAAATTAGAAGGATTTCTCGAGGATTGTAAGCAAGTACATCTAATCCAAAATTTATCTAGCGAAGTTGATAATTTAATTAATCGAACATTGACGATTTCTACAACTGATCCCTCATCAATTTTGGATGAAATGAGAGTATATAAATCCAATTTAGAAATAAATATGATGAAACAATCAGCCGAATTGGCATCTAATGCTCATGTTTTAGCAATGCAAGCATCATATAGTGGCATAAATGAATTCGAATTACAGGCAGTAATTGAAGGGTATTTTATTTCCAAGGGAAGTCAATGGAGTTATCCTTCGATTGTTGGTGGTGGTGACAATGGAACAATTCTGCATTATACACAAAATAATTGTCTTATTGAAGATGGGGATTTGGTTTTAGTCGATGCTGGATGTGAAATTGAGGGCTATGCTTCAGATATAACTAGAACTTGGCCTGTTAATGGAAAATTCACTGAACCTCAGAAGGAAATTTATGATCTTGTCCTCAATGCTCAAGAAGCGACAATTGCAGCCTGTCAAATAGGAAATTCGTGGGAATCAATGCATGAGGCGGCATCTGATGTGATTGCTCGTGGCCTGATAGATCTAGGAATTCTAAATTGTTCATTCGAGGAAGCGATAGGTAAGAATCGTGATGGCGAATTCAGAAAATTCTTCATGCATGGTGCAGGGCATTTTCTAGGCCTCGATGTTCATGATGTTGGCGGGGGTCGTGGTACTGACCCTGGGCCTGAATTACAGGCTGGAATGGTGCTAACTGTCGAACCAGGATTATACTTTGGTTCATGGCGAAGTGATGTTACTTTCCCCCAAAAATATTCTAAAATTGCTGTTCGAATAGAAGATGATATATTGATTACAAAAACGGGTCCTGTCGTATTAACGAAAAACTGTCCAAAAACCCTCGAAGAAATTGAAAATATTGTTGGTAATTAAGGGGTATATTTTTGTCTGTTGTGTCTCGAATTTTAGAGAATAAACTTTTGAATTATCGATATAGATTAAGTGTGGATGAGGCCACATTGCTATACGATAAATGTGATTTAAACGATTTAATGTATACCTCATTGGAGGTTAGGAAATTAATCAACCCAGAGAATAAAATTACTTATTTGGTTGATCGAAATATCAATTATACTAATGCCTGTACAATAAATTGCCAATTTTGTTCTTTCTATAGGCCCCCGGGGCACAAAGACGCCTACACTCAATCATATGAAGAAATATCAACTAGAATTTCTGAGTTAGAAAAAATTGGTGGCACAAGAATATTGATGCAAGGGGGAGTTAATCCTGAACTTTCATTAGATTGGTATTTAGACCTAATTAAATATTTAAGAGATAATCATCCAAGTATTGCTTTAGATTGTTTTTCTCCAATTGAAATTGAAGGAATTGCAGAAGTTTGTAATTTGCCTACATTGAATGTTCTGAAGAAATTAGCTAAAGCAGGAATGCATGGTTTACCTGGGGGTGGCGCTGAAATTTTAGTTGATGCCATACGAAATGATATTTCACCAAAGAAAGGATCTGGTAGCAATTGGTTGAAAGTGATGGAGGAGGCTCAAAATCTCGGATTAACTACATCTGCAACAAATGTTTTTGGATTTGGAGAAACGAATTTGGATCGTGTGATGCATATGGAGCAAATACGAATGCTACAGGATAAAGCCATACAAAATGAAAAGATTGGTTTCACATCTTTTATTGCTTGGCCCGTCCAGTTGGAAAATAACAGTTTTGGACGAAGAAATCGTGGTGCAAATCGCATCGAATTAGGTGCAACTGCACAGGAATATTTACGCCATATTGCCGTGTCTCGTTTATTTTTTGATAATATTGATCATATCCAAGCATCATGGCCAACTATGGGTTTGGGTGTGGCGCAGTTGGCCATGTTAGCAGGAGCTGATGATGCAGGGTCTACAATGATGGAAGAGAACGTTGTGTCGGCGTCTGGTACCAAAAAAACCGAAGCATTAGAAGGTGAAATTCAAAATTCAATTATTCGTGCGGGATTTACACCTCAGAAAAGAGATTCAGATTACAATTTTTTGTCAACAAATATTGTGACTACTATGAATTCTTATTCGCCGATTCCGCAACAATTCTAATCATCTGCTAATTCAATTCTTCCACTTCTGACTGGAAGATTTTCAATATGGATTTTATGATGTGTATGTTCAATTTTTATTGGAGATACCCATTTCATTTTTACGCCATCATTCCTAACACATTCTAGAATAATTTCCCAATGAATTGCAATTAATGAAGAATATATCGAACCAGGCCAAGTTTCCTTAAGACTAGGTAGTTCAATTGTTTTTGAATTATAATTTTCCCACTGCCCTGATGCCATAACTCTCATAGGTTCTAACATCAAAACTCTTCGATTGGACAATATCATAGGTGTTGTTTCTCCGACCCCAGTTCCATGTTCCTCCGAGGTCGTAATACGCCTAGCAGGTAATTTTGTTGACATTCCTGGTGCGGTTTGATTATTTTCAGTTTTATTGAGGGCTTCCAGAACGCTACTACGTTCTGGTACTGGTATTCCAACTTGTAATTTAGCTCTATTAATTATTATCTCCTCCTCAATATTAAAATTCTTCAGAGTCACGATATTTTGATCAATATGTATATCAAATTCCGGGCGCTTAAGGGTGTTAGAATAATATTTTTTTTGCCTGGAAAAATCTCTTAGGTTTGCAACAATCCTAAGGCAAATCGGAGAAATAAAGATTGGAAATCCAATTAGTAAAAAGGCAGGATAATTTAATGGCCCTAATTGGAATGAACTCCAAAATATTTCTACGAATCCATCTAGATATTTTATTTTCTCCAATGATGGTGCTAATGCCCTCAATAGGAATGAAATGATTAGGATGAGAACTGCCGGTGTAATCATTTTTCTAGCTTGCTTATGTAATGGGTCAGGGTCAATATACCATCCGTTTCTAGTACGAAGAAGGAATGAAGGGGTTCGGGAAGATACAATTGAAAATATTGAATTAAGCCTATCATCCTCAGTGATTTTTCGCCACTCCACAATCCAATTATCATCATTGCCAATTTTGAATGGCGGTGGCGGAGGGTTTTCCGATTCAAGAACGATTTCAATCAAATTAATTTCATGGGGATTAATGTGTTTGTGTTCGAATGGAGGATACCTGATTCTTTGTATTGATTTATGCATTTATTTACCCCCAAAAAATTGCTTTCATGGCTTTACTAGCTACTTTTCGAAATTCGGGAATTTCTTGAACCATTTTCAAACCAAGTGTTATTGGATTTTCAATATCTCCAACTTCATTAATTAAATCAATAACCTCTGGTTTCGACCAAATTGAAAAAATCTCATCTAATTCGTCATCAGATGAATTAGTCAGAAAAGCGTCTCTCAAAGCCCTCGCTCGTCGTTGATCCTTCCTAAGTGGTTCAAATTTATCATTTATCAATTTTAAATTTCTAGAATCAATTTCATTTTTGTGTATTAATTCACTTAATTGATCAATAATTATTTCAATTTGTTTGAAACCAGGGCCAATCCCGCCGCCGGTTGTAGGTTTGCATAATCCTGCCGCATCCCCAAATAAAACGACTCTATCAGATGTTACATTTTTTAGCATACCTGCCGGTATTGGACCCACAAATCGCCCAATTTCAGAGCAATTTTTAAATTTTTCAGACCACTTATCAGATTTCATCAGTGAATTCAGATAATATTCACAAGATTCACCATTCAGCATCTCCCCTTTGGACCACATGCCAATTCGAGATGTGTCTCCGGTTGGAATAGCCCAAGCAAAGAATCCAGGCGATATTTCAGATCCGGTATACATATCCAAAACTCCTTCTTTACCATTATAACCCGTAACTTCAATTTGAAATCCGACCATTAATTCCTTTGGCCTTCCCATTTTAAAATATCGTCTAACCCAAGAATGAGCCCCATCCGCTCCACAGATTAGTTTGGTATTTACTGTATTTATTTTTCCTTTAACCATATACTCTAACTCAATAAAATCCCCTTTATTAATTGCATTTGTTGGCGTACTTTCAAGCAATATGTGGCAACCTCTGTTTAGGGCTTTTTCCACAATCGCTTCATCAAATAATTTTCTACAAACTGACCAAGTTCGAACTTGGTTAGGGTTTCCAATTTCTACTGATATACCCGATGGGCTGTATAATCGAGCACCCCAGATTGAAGATAATACTGTGTGATGTAAATTGACAGCTTCCATTGCCTGAGGATTTACTAAACCTGCACATTGAAAAGGTCTACCAATTTGACTATGTTCTTCAAGCATTAATACACTAATTTTTTTATCGGCTAATTTACTAGCTAGATATCCACCAATAGGGCCAGCACCAACTATAATTACATCATAGTCGATGTTCGTCACATCACAGTCAGAAGGCGTTCCTTATTGGATTCTTCTAATTACGAAAAGTCAAAGATTTATTTCTTAGACTTTCTTTTTTTACTCTTTTTCATGGTTTTGTTAATAATAAGACTGGCGTCACTTTTTGTCATTTCTGAGAGGTCTACAATATCTGCTATGGCTAATAAATCACTTAATGGTGTTTCTGATCGTTCAGCTATTTTTTTCACTAATTTCACTTGAGGTTCAGTTGCCGGAAGTAATCTGCTTCTTTCAATTAATTCAGAAATTATTGTGCTTGCCGTCCCATTTTTTCCACCGGTTAATTTCTCTACGTCATCCAGCTCAACAATTTTTAAAATTTCTGATATACTCAAAGATAATTGATCTGTAAGTTTGTGAATCAAATTCATCTGCTTTTCACTAGCAGGCATTTCACCCCACTTATTTCCTTCTTCATTTATTTTCTCGAGAATTTCTCTCATCTCATCTCCAGATAATTTATCAATTTTTGTTCCATTCAACAATTCATGCTTCTGAACTGAATCCATGTTTCTAATACGGTTTTCAAGATACTCCAATTGTCTTTTGGTCGGTTTTTTTCTTTTTTCTTCAAGAGCTACATTATGCATATCACGAAATTCTTCTACGAAGGTATGCCAAACATCAGGTCCAGTTTGAGATCGATTTTCAATTTCATCTAAATCTGATTCCATTTTCGCAGTAAAATCGGAATTAAATAAACCATTTTTCTCATTTTGATTATTATAAAACGGCACTATTTCGAGCCAAAGTAATCGGCCATCTCCGGTAGGGATTAATGAACCATTTTCAATAGTCACATATTTTCTAGTATTTAGACGATTTATTGTTGTGACATAAGTTGATGGCCGACCAATTCCTGCCTTTTTCATTTCTTGAACAATTGAACTTTCAGAAAATCTCCGAGGTGGTTTTGTTTCATCACTGATTAAAATAGGATTTTCTTTTTCGCTGGTAATTTTCCATTTTTCTCCTTCGGCCAAGGGGAATTTGGGTGGTTGAGTAATTATCTTATCTTGAAATTTGGAAAATACTGCCTCCCATCCCGGATGAATTCTCCAGGATGCAGTGCCGTAATATGAATTCTTAAATCCTTCAGAAGTGGCAACAAGATCCCTCCTTTCTCTTATCGAATCCGACATTTGGCTAGCAGCGAATCTGGCCCAGATTAAGGAATATAATCGATTCTCGTCCATTTCAACCCCTTCAATCTCCTTTTTTTTCGGCCGAGTGGGTCTAATCGCTTCGTGAGCATCTTGAACATTTGTAGCATTTTGTTTTGCATCAGGCCCCACTACTCCTTCGCCTATGTGATTTTCTCCATATTCATTTAGTAAGAAAGTACGAATAGTATTTCTTGCATCTAAATTTGTTCTTGTAGAATCGGTACGGATGTAAGTAATATGTCCTGATTGATACAATTTTCCAGCGAGTTGACTAGTTTTGGCAACCGACCATCCCAGAGCTGAATTTGCAGATTGTAATAGTGTGTCTGTGGTGAATGGGGGTTTTGGTTTTCTACGGGTCTGCCCTTCTTTTATTGAAGAAATGATTAATTCTTCATTAGATTGGAGAGCGGTCAATGCATCATTTGCAAGGTTTAAGTCGAAAGTTCGGTCAGGGTGATGTTTTCCCTTTCCATCAACCCAAGACTCCGGGTCGTTTTTTTCGTGGAATCGTGCCTTAAATTTTACATTGTCAACATTTACTGTAACGCTGTGATAGCTAATAGGGATATGAGCCTCTCGTTCCAATTCTTTTTCGACAATGAATCCTAATGTAGGTGTTTGAACTCTGCCCATTGATGCTAATTTCCAAGATCTCGCAAATTTTGAACACCTATATCCAACCAATCGATCCATAAATCGTCGAACCTTTGCAGCATCCACTAACGATTCATTAATCTCATCAGATTTTTCAATCGCTTCATGAATTGATTTTTTAGTAATCTCGTTGAAGGTCACACGCCTTTGATTTTCAAATTCTGAAAAAATAATGCTCAAGCGCCATGCAATAAACTCACCTTCTCTATCAGGATCAGTTGCGATATAGACCCCATCAACATTCGAGGTTCTTGCTTTCTTTAAAACCGATGTCATTTTCTTTTCTGCTCTTGAAGTCCAACTCCATGGTGGTTCAGGAAGTTGGTCTGGTTTCGATGCCCACATCGCTTTTGAACTATCTTTATTTCCCTTAGATGGTAGATCTTGAACATGACCATTACATGCTTCTACCAACCAACCTTTTCCAAGATATTTCTTGACGGTTTTTGCTTTCGCACCGGACTCGAGAATCATTAATTTCAAATTTCTTCACTCTCGCAAATAATAGTTCGGAGATTCCGAACCATATTTTCTCATCGCACAATGCGACGTGTATAAACTTGAGCAAAACAGAATTCACCCAACACGCGCGCGTGTATGCGAGCGCGCGAGGCGGTCATGTAATTTTACTTCTGGAAGATATTTCATCCCATGGTAATTCAGCCGCTGGACCTGCACATCCGATACAACCTGGGTAACCCGCTTCTGCTAAATCAAGAATATTTTTTTTTAATCGCGGCCAATATTTGTAATCTCCTTGTATCCAAACATCATCAAGATTTTCTGGACATTCTTTCGATATAATTCCACCCTTAGATGTTTTTTCGAAAGTAATTTTTATACATTCAGAGATGTGTAAATTATTCTGCATTCCAAATATCATTGTGGGCGCCAAATCAGATAATTCGGTAGAAAATGTTTTCATTTCATCTTCTAAGTAACTAGGGTGACTGATTATACAACCAGTAGAACGAAGAATCCTTCGTGCTAATTCTGAGATAGCCAAAGAGTTAGCAGATTGGTTCATACTTAGCCGTGGGGACGGAACTCTTGAAGGATACCGTTTCCGCCGGATAGATGTGGGACTAGCATATAGGACATTCGTCCGACCGATGTTCCGTTACATGGATTCTGAAAAGGCCCATCAGCGCAGTCTAAATTTTCTTTCCGGATTCGGACAAAATCCAGCAGGTCAGAAAGTAATTAGTAGCGTGTATCATGCACCAGAATTACCAATTCATGTTTTCGGGAAATTATTCCATCACCCTTTAGGTCTTGCCGCCGGGTTTGATAAAAAAGCACAGGCATTAACTGCTTGGCCTGCTTTAGGATTTTCATGGATGGAGTATGGAGGAATTACTCGCTATCCCCAAGACGGAAACCCAAAACCTAGAATGTTTAGAGCCGATTCAGAACAAGCCTTAGTTAATCGTATGGGATTAAATAATCCAGGTGCATTAGCGATAAGAGACTCTCTCAATCAAAGAAAGGCACGAGGGAAATGGCCTAATACGCCCGTGGTGGCTAATATTGGACGGTCAAAAAAAGTTACAAATGATAATGCAGCTGATGATTTTTCATCATCTTTGGAACTTCTTTGGGATTATGCTGATATGTTTGTTCTGAATGTTTCTTCACCAAACACCCCCGGGCTTCGCGATCTCCAAAGAGGAGATAGTCTTGCTAAAGTTATCAATTCATGTTCTAATGTTCGAGAAAAAATGGGCGATAATAAACCGCTTATATTGAAATTTTCACCAGATGAATCCGATGAGGATTTGATTTCATCCGCAGAGATTGCCCTTTCTAATGGAATAAACGGGTTCGTAGCAACTAATACCACAATTTCTCGTCCAGTACCAAATAACTCTAGATCTAGGTCTGCATTCGCTGAATCAGGTGGATTATCAGGTCGGCCAATCAATAAAAGGGCTCTCGAAGTTGTTAATCTACTCTATGATTCAACGGGTGGATCCGTTCCAATTGTTGGTGTGGGTGGAATTGACTCTGCAGATGTTGCCTGGGAAATGGTTCAATCGGGGGCCTCGTTGTTACAATTGTATTCTGCATTAATTTTCAAAGGCCCCTCAGTAGTTTCTGAAATTGTTAAAGGACTCAAGAAGAAAGTAAAAACTGAAGGTTTTGTGAATATTGAAGAGGCGGTAGGATATAATCATCATTGATTGTATCATTAATAATTTGAGGAGGTATTATAATTGCTAACAAGAAATAATAGATTGATAATAATTGGAGTTATATTATTAATTTTAACTTCTCTGATGTTTCTTAATGTGGACAAGGATTACCAATATTCAGTAGATGAGTTAATGGGATCTCCCGAAGATTTTGAAAATGATAATGTGCATTTAAGAGGTGAAGTTGTAATTGGTATTGTTGATGATGAAACAAACTTATTTTTACTGTCAGGTGAAGTTGAAGAAATATCAATCGATCACTCTAGTATTTCCCTTCCTGATGGATTTTCAGAGGGATTAACAATATCGGTAAAAGGTAAATTAGTGTTTAATGATGGCATTTGGGTTATCCAAGCCAAGGAAATTCAAACTGGTTGCCCATCGAAATATGAAGCTAATCAATAGGCTAAATCATCATCTATCCGAAAGGGATTCGTTGATAGGGGACACTTCCCTAGGAGTGCTGGGCTAGGGGGAGTGTTGACGTGCTCTATTTTACACAAATCGTTGAAAACGGTGTCCCGAAGTTCGAGGGCGGCTCAGACGAGCTTATGGTGACCCACCAGTTGACGTCGATGCTTCGCCCCCAAGAGATGCAGGTTGGCACAATGTCATTCCGAAGGGAATGTCGGACTGTCTTAAGCCCGGGAACCAGGTCAGGCGCGGAAGCGAGCAACCCGACCGGGGATGCTGGATGCCTTGGGAATGCGGAGTGGAGGAGATTGGTGAATTTTCATCATTTGTGACGAGTGTCCACCGAGAACGTGCCCACTAAATTGGTATGCTATTTATTCCACCCATTTGACACAGAATTTCAAAATGTTCAGAACTAACTGGTTGAACAGAAAGTCGTTGCCCTTTTCGAATTAATGGCAACCCCATTAAATCTTGATTTGCCTTAGCATCTTGTAAATTTACTGTATTAATATCAGTAATAGGTTCGATGTCAACCATAAACCATCTTGGATTTTCTTCTGAAGATTTTGGGTCAAAATATTTTGATTTCGGATCCCAAGATGTAAAGTCCGGATAACTTTCTTTGCAGATTCTAGCGATTCCTGCAATGTGAGGGGGTTTGCAATTTGAATGGTAAAATAAAACCAAGTCTCCCATTTTCATTGAATCTCGCATAATATTTCTGGCTTGATAATTTCTAACACCATCCCAATGGGTCGATTTGTCTTTTACTAACATTGACCAAGAGTAAACATCAGGTTCACTTTTCATTAACCAATAATTTCTCATGGATATCACTACCAAGCATCATCTGAAGAACCGAATACCAAAGATGCATCTAGTACATCTGCCTCATCCTTTGCAATAGCTCTGCGCAACCCTGCTGTTTTGACCATAGTTGATACACCACCAGTTAGACCAATATTCGCTTTGACTAAGAGGCTGTAAATTGCTGGTAATAATAACAACGCAGAAATTGCAGCAATGATTAGTAAGATAATTACAACATCGACAAATGGCTGAACCGCTGGAATCGGAATCCATTTGGCACTCATCAAACCCAATGCAGTTACAGTCGTCGATTCGAACAGGCTCATGCCAGTACTAGCACAGGAAATTTTGATTGCCTCTAAAGAGCCGCCTAATTCCTTAACTCTATTTGCGATATGAATAGAGAAATCTACACCTACTCCAACCAATATGGATCCAATCATAACAGTAACGAGATTAAGAGCAACACCTCCTGAATCCATCACCAACCATTGCATTCCTACTGTAAATCCTACTGGAATGGTAGTTAATAATGCGTATCTAATATCACGGAATACAAGTCCTAAAGTTAGAACTGTAAATAATAATGCAAAGATTAACGAATTCCATTGTGAACCTACAATGAGATTGTTTACTTCAATAGTCACGGAAGCAACACCGATTAATTCAGTGGAAGTAATAGCTCCACCAGTATCTTGGCTCGCGAACTCATTAACCTGCTTTACTGCTATTTGGGTGCGTTGAACATCCATAAAGGGCATATCAATGTAAATCAGACTACGCTGGTAATCTGATGATACGAATAATTCCCTCATTTCTTTAGTTAAACTATTATAGAATACATAAATCATGAAGTTTTGAGCCTGGGTGCCCCCTGTTTCTTGGACACTAAGAGTGTCTAACACCGCCCAAAAAGAAGCGTTTCCTGATTGCTCTCTATCAAAAATTAGTGTTGCGACGTCTTTGATAGGTTCTGGAAGTGGTGTATCATCGATGAAATCTGATATTGGTGTACCAGATAAGTTAACACTCACAGCAACCGCCTTCATGAGAAACACAACCGAAACTGCAGTTGTATTCGAAACTAAATTACAATTCGCTTCCAATTTTTCAATACCTTCTAAGTTGGAAAATGGGTCATTACCAGTTGCCGATAATTCTGGTGATGCGCTAATGTCACCATGAATCAACAAAAATCCTGGTTGTCCTGCTTCGAATTCGTCACTGTATTGCCCCATCTTTTGCACTGCTGGTACTGGTGTCCCATCCATCCTCGTTTGAGGCGCCATGTCTAACAAATCGATATTTTCTTCAACATTATGCCTTGAAATTCCAGATGAAATAAGCATGGCTATAATGAATATTGATAGAGTTAAGCGTGTCCATTTGATCGGAACTGCAACCGCATTTGTAAATAATTTAGGTGGGGGGTGGGAGGGTTTTTTTAGATCTAACATTATGGTCAAATTTGGAACCATCACCATTGTCATGATGTATACAACTACAATCCCGCCTGCAAGCCCCCAACCCACTGTTTGAATTGGTTTCATAGGAGTAAATGTTAAAGAAATGAATCCAATTATTGTGGTCACTGCTGATAAAAAAACCGCTTTTCCGGTAGAGTTCAATGCTTCAGCCATTTTTTCTTGTGGTGTTCCTTTAGATTCTGCGTATCTATTTGTGATGTGTAATCCATACGACACTCCCAATGCTAAGACAATCGGGCCAACTAATATCACCGTCATAGTGACCTCATAATTCGTAAAACCAATAATCCCCATCGTTACGAAAACTGAACACAGGGTGGGCAGACCTGCAATTATCAATACTTTCACACCTTGGACCCATCTAATACGCCCAGTTTGTAGCAGGTCGCAATGGAAAATAAACAAACCACAAGCTACAAAAAATACACCTATAGGAAAAACGGACCAAAATAATTTGAATGATTCTTCTGTGACTGCATTAGTAATTGGCACTGGGCCAGTTAGAGTCATTGTTAGATTTATTTCATCCCAGTTATTTTCTACCCCTAATAAGTTAATTTCTTTCTGAGTATCTTCAATAAGATCAGACACACTAATATTTTCATTATATGCAATTCCTAAAATTATCACTGCTCTATTCCAGTAAAAAGCTTGTACTGCTTCTTCTCTTCCAACGTCTCGAACTAATTTATTAAGGGCGTTTTGGGGCATTTCGCCAAGAATTTGGTCAATTCTTTCTTGTTCATCTGGAATTGCATAATTCCCTAAAAAATCTTGTTGTTCATCTATTGTTTCATTCATTTGATCTGACAATTCTTCATTGCCCGATGCTTCAGCTAATCCAGAAAAAAATGCTTTTGCAACTCTAACAGCACTTGAATTTACTTCTTTAATTACCGTTGATATCGAAAGAACATAGATGATATCATCTTGTTCCCCAGCGTCATTTCTTGTGGGATTTAACTTATTCTCAATTGCGTCAATTTGGTCTAGGATTCTGACTGTAGTAACGTTATAATCTTCCGATTCAACATAAATGACCATCACATTAGTCGTCCAATCATTTTCAACAACCTCGATCAATTCCTTCACGTTAGAGCCCTCTGGAAGGTAAACTGCAAGGTCACCATTTACATTCATTGAGGATTCTTCATAACACCAATCATATTCATATCCATCTCTACAATCATTAATTCCAGAATGCATTGTAAAAAACCCAGTTACTAACAATGATAAAATAATTGTAATGACAGGCACTTTGGTTAAAATATCTGTACCAGACATACTATTTAGTGCTCTTTTTACAGCATTGGGTGCTCTTTTGATGGAGCTTGCAATCGCATCAGGATTCAGATTATCAATTGATTTTATTGATTCAGAATATTTGGAAGTAATTTTGCTTTTAGCATGTGTAAATCGCGAAGTGTTCAAAGAATCTTCTTCATTGTCACGTTGGCTCACGATACCACCAACTCCATCTGGTGAAAGGAGGAACTTCAACCCCTCGCAATTATTTGTTCTCATGTGGGGGAATATTATTGCAATTCTCTTTGCGGGAATAGTCAAGAAGATAACGCCCGCAGACTCAAATTGAAAACACGGAGTGTTGGATATGAGTACACCCAAAATCAGTGATAAGAGATGGTCCATTGATCTTGAAAAAAGGATTCAAGAGGAACATTATAGAGAAAATTATTCCTCACGATATTCATTCAATCCTGAGAGTGAAAAGGAACTTTTCATCATTGATACTCCACCACCCTACCCTAGTGGCACTTGGCATATTGGAGCCGTTGCACAATACAGTATGATTGATGTTATTGCTAGGAGCCAAAGATTGCTTGGAAAAGAGGTATTCTTCCCTTGGGGTGTTGATAGAAATGGGATAAATATTGAATTCACAGTTGAGAAGAAGACTGGTAAAAAAATGAGAACCTTTGAGCGTGGCAAATTCATTGAAATTTGCAGAGAAACTATCGATGAATATACTCAAGCTATGCGTGAAACTGCTTGCCGTGTTGGTCTTTCTTGTGATTTTGAAAAAGAATACCTTACTGACTCACCTGAATTTAGAGGTGCTTCACAATCAATTTTTGTACAATTATTCAAGCAAGGAGATATTATTGAAGATTATCGCCCTAACATCTATGATACTATTGAAAAAACCACTATTGCCGATGCGGAAGTTCAAAGAATTACACGCAAAACCAAATTATGCGATGTCAAATGGATTACAGAAGATGGAGATGAATTAGTCATCAGCACTACTCGCCCAGAACTCATTTGCGCCTGTGGTGTCGTCGTTGTTCATCCAGAGGATGAGAGGTATACACACTTAGTTGGAAAGAAGTTAGAATTACCTCTTCCGACTAAAGGAAGAAGTAATTTAGTCGAGATTAAACAACACCCTTCGGTAAAAATGGAATTTGGTTCTGGAGTATTGATGGTTTGTTCATTCGGCGACCAAAATGATGTATCGATATTCAGGGAATTAGGCCTTTCTCCTTTCGTAGCAATAAATTTAGATGGAAACATTACTGAAATAGGGGGTCCTCTGGAGAATCTATCAGTTATTGATGCTCGCAAGGAAGCCATATTATTGTTAGAAGCAAGAGGGTCGTTAGTTTCCATTAAAGATCATGACCAAGAAATTCCTGTGAGTGAAAGAGGAAATAATCCAGTTGAAATTATTTTACTAAAAGAGTGGTATGTCAAACAAATTGATGCACTCGATCGAATGAGAAATCACATCAAAGAAATTAATTTTATTCCCCCTCGTAATCAACAATTTTTAGATGATTGGATGAATGGAATATCTATTGATTGGCCAATTTCACGTCGACGCTGGTACCATACAGAAGTACCAATCTGGTATTCAGAGGATGAGAAAATGATTATCGTACCACCATCTGGAAGTTATGTCCAACCTTGGCGTGAAAACCCCCCTGATGAATCAGAGGTTTTGGATAGGATTACTAGAGAGAAAATTGGCTCATATTCAGAAATGATTGACGATTTAGGGGCTTTAATTCCTGAAGAAAAAGTATTCGACACTTGGATGGATTCATCGAATTCCAATCTTTTTGTTTCTGGTTATTTACAAGACTCATCTTTGTTCGACAAAGCTTTCCCTACCTCTATTCGTCCCCAGGGAAAGGAAATCGTACGAACTTGGTTGTACTACACGCTCCTAAAAAGTACACTATTGTTAAATAAACCCGGATTTGAGAATATTTGGATTGATGGTTTAGGAATGGATCCATGGGGGAGAAAAATGTCTAAATCTTTAGGAAACGGGATTGATGCTAACTCGGTTCTCGAATGCGGGGCTGGTGGACGAACTGGTTCTTGGAAAATCAAAGGACTTGAGGGGAAACAAGTAAATTTCCGTGCGAATAAGATTGGCAGTGAATGTTTCCGTCTTTGGAAGGCTTGTGAAGCACAAGTAGGTGATGATTTCCAAATCAATCCTGAAGAAATTGAGGCGAAGTATTTTGGAGTTTTGACTAAGATTTTCAATGTAGTAAGATTTGCAAGTCAATTTTCTATTCCCGATGATTTAGATCAAATTCCCGATGATTTAGATATTGAGGACCGATGGATTCTGTCCGAATTTAGTAAAATGATGCAAAAAACCAAGGATTCGTGGGGAAATATTGATATTTATTCTGCATCACAAG
This sequence comes from Candidatus Poseidoniales archaeon, assembly GCA_012960975.1. GTDB lineage: Archaea > Thermoplasmatota > Poseidoniia > Poseidoniales > Thalassarchaeaceae > MGIIb-O2. Next base: position 94,445 of record DUAE01000055.1, on the reverse strand, counting down.
GACTGAAAAATTTCGGAACTGGAGTATTCCCCAGTCACTGGTTAGAAATGGCCAAATCAAGGTTGTATGATGGCGATATTAAAGCCGCATGGACAATTCATCGTATTGTGAGAGATTATTTACAAGCATTTAGCCCAATTTGTCCATTCTTTACTCATTACCTATCTACTACTCTTTATGGAGAAAGCGCTGTTGACGCTTGCAGTTTCCCTAAAATTATCGGAATAGATGATGAATTAATATCCTCTACTGAATCAATCATGAATTTCAATTCAAAAGTTTGGAAAACCAAAAAAGAAATGGGGATTTCACTCAATTCGGAAATCCAAGGAATCAAAATCCCAGTCGAATTAGAAGTTTTTAGTGTTCAGTTGATAAATATGCATAAATTAAGTTCATGATACTCGGTAATATGCTGCCAACAACGAAAGATATGAAATCAATTTAGTGCGGAATGAGGCCTTTGGCCATTAAAATGGTCAATCAATTGAGCAGCCATCTCTTGACCAATTCTTGATTGGGCCTCCATTGTAGCAGCTCCAATATGAGGGGTTCCATGAAAATTTTGATGATTTAGTAATTGGTTTCCTATTGCTGGCTCAGTCTCAAACACATCTAATGCTGCTGAAGTCAGTTTACCCGATTCTAGGGCTGATAGGGTGGCGTCTTCGTCAACAATACCCCCTCTGGCACAATTCACAATATGGTTGCCACAATGCGTACCATCCACACCTATTTGCGGCATCAAATTCAATCTATCTTCATTTACTAAATGATGTGTTTCATCTGTAAGGTTACAATGGACAGAAATGTGTGTACACATAGAAAATACAGCATTTACATCACTATGAAGTGTGACGTTGTTGTTGCTTGCTATTTTTGGAGGTAAATATGGGTCATATGCATGGATTTCCATGCCGAGGGATTGGGCAACATTACCTACACCTTGTGCAATTCTTCCATAACCAATAAGCCCTAATCTTTTTCCAGAAAGTTCCGAACCTTTCAATTGTTTTTTTGCCCAAGTTCCTTCACGCAATAATCGATCCCCAGTTGCTATGTGTCTGCAAGATGTTAACAAATGACCTATTGTTAATTCTACTACACTATGAGTAGATGATCTAGGGGTATTGCAAACGACCATATTGTTTTCAGTGGCCACTGGGATATCGATATTATCGACTCCAACGCCAGCGCGACCGATGAATGAAACTCCACCTTTCTCATTAATAGAGGCAAGTAGAACCGGTTTGGTTAATTTTGTTGCACTTCTGATAACAACTGCATCGTAATCACAGAGAGCCCCTCCGAGTAATTCCTCTTTGGAATAATGTTTAAGGACAACTTCATGGCCATATTTTTCAAGAATATTAACTGCATTTTCATCCATCCCATCTGTTACGGCTATTCGCGCCATAGGATAATTGCTTGACAGGGGGATGATGAATATTTCTCATTGATTGTTTGCTATGGAGATTTTTCAATCCTCAAAAAATCACATGTTATATTGAATTTCAACCGTTTCGTTCTTGAACAATAAGGAGCAGCAATTCTTATGCCGGCCTCAATGGAATCGTTGTTCACTGCAACTCTAATTCTTTTTTCCCCCTTATTTCTAGCAATTCCATTGTCAATTGCGTGGCGGTGGTGGTCCGGAACCGAACCTGAACATGAGCATTATCGAGATAAGGTCAGGCGCGTACTTGATTCTGGCATTCCATTGCGACGATATCGTTCTGAATTAGACGCAGAAGCGAGACGTGTTTACCTTGATCCCGAAAGACAAGCTCGTATTGAGTCCGATTTACTCCACCCTCTGAAATTACAACATTTTTTATTATTACCTGGTTTGATTGCTTGGCCTCTCCTTGGATTATTCGCGGCAATCATTGCGATTCCTCTTATGCCTATGATGCGGGTTTTAGAGTGGATATTAATTGACAAAAGAAATTTAGCCCGAATTGCTCATATTATTCAAAAAGCAACAAGGTGGGAAGTTATTGGGATACCCCGATTAGATGATGGAGCAAAAAATCCAGATTACGTCCTAAATTCAATTCATAGAATGCCAATAACAGTATTTTTAGGTTTATTCGCATATTTGATAGTTTCATACTTGCCTTTATCGCCTAGAGATATCATTCTCCTTACTGCCCTTTGTTACATTATTTTGGTGGCCTTTATTTCAATAATTAGAGCCGCTATTGCTAATTCCCTGGTATTTGCAGATCCAACAAAACGCCGATTAATTCCAATGGAGAATTTTGTTGAAGATTTATTGGGGCCTTGGGTAGGTGTAGGATTGGTATTTTTATTGTCCCGACAATTATTCTATGGCAGCCAACTTCGGACAGATGGACTATTTTCTGATCCAATAATTTTTGCATTAAGTGTGTTATTTGTATTGTACACTGCGACAATTATTGGTGTTGCAATTGAGTTGAGTTTCTTCCGTTCTCGAGGTGATAATGTTAAATTTACTTTTCAAAAACAAATGATTGAAGATTTTTCTCCCACTTTATATTTGTTTACAAGGCACCTAGGATCCTTACAAATTTCTCCTTTAATGAGCCTTGAAGAATGGATTGAAAGGGGTGAATCATTCGATTTCGATGAAATTTCGAATTCAAAATGATTTGATATACAATTTCGTGAGTATATTGTCGTTAATTCTAATTTCATGTTTTCCCTGAAAATGAGTAGGTAGTATAGCGATTCCGTATGTTTTGTCTTCAATAATTGAAACAGTCGTAATAATTATTTTTTTCCCATCTTCCGAACGATATTTCCCTGATTGAAGTTGGGTGTTAGCGACGAATTTAGTAATAAATTTTGTTTGTTTCCCCCTGCTTTCAATTCTTGCATGTATTTCTTGGCCCGGATAACAACCTTTGTTCGGATCAATTAAATGGCCTAAACCACATTCAAAGGGTAATGGACTTGATTTTATTTCATTATACTGTAGAATTGAATTATCAATACAAAATTTATTCCAAGTGTTGATAGAAGATATTTTCAAAGATTTTTCAACTTCAGAGTCGAAGAAGTTACTTAGGGATTCAGTTTGTAAAATCAAGTCAATTGAAGTTGGTAGAGTATTGTTGTAACGAATTAATTTAGAATCCCTTTCAAACCACGAATTAGTTTCATCCTGACTCATTTCTAAGTTGAAGGATTTAGCAATCTCAGTTAGTTGTTCACCGAAAATTGTCAAAAAGGTAAGCGGGTCATCACCATTCAAAACATTTATTCTTTCATTCCAATTTTTTCCTTGAACTAGCTTTTGTCGGATTTCATCGCCATTGGTGCTGAGCCCTATGATAATGACCCCCTCTTCTGAAAATATTATCTCCAAGGAATCTTCAATCCTTCCAGAAGCCCCACATAATAGAGTGAAATTTAATTCCCCGTCTGTTTTTTTTTGAATCATGTTGGTTGTAATCCGATTCAAAAAATCCAAGGAATTTTCTCCTTGTAAAATTGTAAAATTCCTTTCTCTTATATGGTAATAAATTCCATTCGGAGTTTCGCCATTTATCATGATCTGGCCTCATCCGAAGGATTGGCCACAACCACACTCTCTAGATGCATTTGGATTGGTGATATTGAAACCACCCCCCATCAAACTATCTTTGTAATCTAGTTCAATTCCATTTAATAAGTGACTATCACCATTATGGATGAATATTTTTATATTACCAAAAAACAATATTTGAAATTGTTCTTTGTCTTGGGGTATTTCATCAATTTTCATATCGTATACATACCCTGAACATCCGCCAGATTGGGCACTGATAATCAGGCAATGGTTTTTTTCTTCATTATTTAGTGTATTTTCCATCTGAGAGAGGGCAGAATCAGTAATTGTGATTGAGACTGAAACAATGGGGTTGCTATTCACTATTGGCAAAGAGAATCCGTCGCCCCCCAATATCCCCATATATGTTCGATATCATACTATTATTTGAACATTATAAATTTGCATCGACCATTCAACACATATCTAATGACTTACTGGGTGGTATATGACGGGAGTCGAGGAGGTGAATGTCAAACAAGTGACTGGCAACTCAATTGTGAATATAAACGATGATGTTTGTGTTGAAACCCCTCTATCAATATCGATAATCGATCCTCAAAACAATGAACATTCACTTGGAATTACAATGAGAACCCCGGGGGATGATGAGAATCTCGCCTTGGGTCTCATCTATTCGGAAGGATTGATTAATTCTAATGATGATGTTAAAAAAATTATTTCTAACGATAATTCCATAGAAATAATTTTGAAAAGTAATATTCCCATAAATGCCCAAACGGATAGAAAATTAATTCTTTCAACATCTTCTTGTGGCATTTGTGGTAAAGAATCGATATCTAATTTTTTACATTTACATGGTCCCGAGTTATCGGAATCAGTATTAGTTGATTATAATTTGATTACACATTGCGTTTCTAAACTTCATAGTGAACAATTATTATTTAACAAAACTGGAGGTAGTCACGCGACTTGGCATTTTTCTAATGATGGTGAAATTATATTTTTTTCAGAGGATGTCGGACGCCATAATTCGTTTGACAAATTAATTGGGAAATTATTGAAACTTAACCAGTTACCAATAACTAATCAAATAGTTCTGGTCTCTGGTCGAATATCTTTTGAAATAATGCACAAGGTAAGGAGGGCTGGATATACAATAATTATTGGACTTGGAGCTCCAACTGGCCTTTCTATCAACATAGCCATAGAACACGGAATTACTCTTATTGGATTTGCGAAAAATAATTCTTTTACAATATATTCTCATCCGAAACGAATCATTGCCCCCTGATCTTAATTGTTGGTTTGTAAGTTAGTAACCTTATCTTGTTCCTTTTTTAGTAATTTACATCGATTAAATTGAGTTTTGCAAAGTTTGAGGTCTTCAGAATCTAAACCCCTAGATTTTGCTTGTTCAAAACATTTCATTGCATCTTCATAATGTTCAATTGCCGCATAAGATGACCCCATATTGTATAATGTTCTTCCATTCACATTTATTGGATCCATTGTTATCGCAGCATGATATGCTTGAATGCTATCGGAGAATCTTTCGAGTTGATAGAGCGCGTGACCTTTACCATTTTGTGATCGGACCCTTAACTCTGTTTCTTCTCTTGGGGCGCTTTTTATTGCCTTTTCGAAACAATTTAATGCTTGTAAACCGTTTAGTTCAGTCAACATCGTTAATCCTTTATTATACCATTCAATAGATTCATTGAGAGTAACTTCTTCTGAAAAACTCGTCTTGCTAACTTTTTGTTGTGCTTCAACAGCTGCTTGGACTAAATCTTCCCCCTTTGAATCGGTTGTATGTTGTCCTATTGTCTCCTCTTCTGACACTTCGGTAGCACGTGACAGACATTGTTCTGCCCGTTCAATATGGCCTGCTGCAGATAAAGCAGATGCCAACCCCCTCCAAATAATTGGGTCTGAGGAATCTTCTTGGAGCAATTCCTTCCATTCTTTGACTGAATCTGCAAACTCCCCTTCGTTTAGATAGGATTCTGCTCTAAAAATTCTAGCAGATTTTAAATTTACAAATTCATCTTCAATCAGATCCAGATCTTCAATTTCTTCCTCCTCTGTGATTTTTTCCTCACTTGTGATAACTAATTTTTCATCATCACTCTCTTCATCCAATGTTTCCGAGGAGAATTGGCCACTATCATTATCAATTTCTATAGATAATTCTTCAGTAATTGAATTCGTATCATCCTCCTCTGTAGTTTCCGAGGCATTCCGAGGAAGTTGTTGGCTTTCCAAATATATTTCTTTAATTTGATTTATAGATTCTAAAGTGTCATCATCTTTGCTGATTTCATATGTCTTTTCATAATTTAATAGGGAATTTTCTAAATCTCCTTCTTCGAATAATATTTCACCCAACCTTGAATTCGCATATAGGTCATCTCCAAATTCTAAAATTTTGATGAGAGAATCTTTCTCTTCAATTATTTCTCCAATTTCCCGATAGTATTCTGCAATAATTCTATTTGATTTTTTTGACTTATCGCCTAAAATTAGGGAGAACTCCAGAGCATTTGTAGCTTCCTCTTTCATTTCCAATTCCCATAATGCAATGCCACAATAGCGCCATAGAGTCGGATTTTCAGATGCATCAGTCTCCAATCTATTTTTTAATAATTCCAGTAGTTCTTGGTGTAAATTTGATTGTATGAATTCTTTTGATTTTTTGATCAAATCCTCAATTGAATATATATTTTTAATTTCTACCGTGTTGTTAATTATCACTGGTTTGGCGATTATGTTTGGTAATTCGGTAATTTGTTCAGTTTGAGTGAGCTGAGGTTGTTTAGGTTCAAAATTTGTATATACATGTGAAGCTTCAATTAATGGTAAAGATTCTATTGGATGAAGATTAGATAAACGAATTAGTTCAGTGTTTTCCCCCATATGTTTGATGCCAATTCTAGCTAAATTGGCCGATCTTTTCAAATCATTTTTTTCAATAAGCACAGCTAAATTAGCAGCGCTCGGTCCATGATTGGGGTTTAAATTAAAAGCATTTTCAAAAGCCTCAATTGCATTCTTCCTCTCTCCGATTTTGGCTTGTAATACTCCGTATCCATACCAAGCTGAAGCGTTTTTCGGGTCTAAAGTTGTGACACGTTGATACAATTCACTTGAACTATGTAGATCATTTGCATTGGCTTTTTCTTCAGCTCGAAGTAATAGTTCGTTAATGTCTTCATCGTTCATAATTTCCCGATAAACTCTTTTCAGTTAAGTATTATCTATTATTGCGTGGAATAAAGGAAAGAATTTCATTTGCAACCAATTAAAAATCGAACAACTCTAGGGATTATTAATCGGTTATTGTGTCACTATGAATCCATCAGAATGTTTCCCCACTAGGTCACCAGTTGAATGGCATACAATAGGTGAGACTGGCCCTCATCCACAAATAGTAGGAATTACTGGTAAACAGGTTATTATTGTAATAGAAAAACAAACGAGAGGGTTTGAAGGCATGGTTTCCAAGTTATTTCGTGCCCCTAGAAAATTAAAACGGCCATTAGATGATTTGAATTCATTATTTTGGGAACTTATGGACGGTTCAAGAGATTTGAAAACAATTACAAAAATAATGGATTCAACATTCCATGAAAGGATAGCTCCTGTTTCCGATCGTCTTTCTGCTTCATTAGTAAAATTTCTCGAGCTGAACTTAGTGGTACTTCTTGAATCTGAATTTGACAATAGCTGGGACATCAGTTCCAATGCGGATTAATAATTTTCTAGATTTCAGGCGTGTTCAACCGGACTTTTTCATCATTTTGTTCTTTGTACGATGCTGAAAAATATGCCATTAGTGGTAAAATTATCAGTAATGCGAAACAACCAATTAAAGTGGCCAAACTATATATCGATTCTTGAATCGGATCCAAGACAAACTTTTCCACAGAAATAAGTTCATGTTGCGTATAATTTACATGAACAGAAAACCCTTGATTTTCCAAAATACTGCCACTTTCATCACGTAATTGAATTTTCCAAGTGATTAAGTGTTTATTGTCTATTATTAATTTTTCAGATTCTTCCTCTGCTTGAATCTCACTGTCGGCCTGTAAATAACCGAGACCGCCGAGAGGTAATTCCAATGAGACTAAGCCAATTAATGAATTCGAATCATCAATTGAAATTTCATGAAAATTGGATGAAACACACGTTTCAATAATATCTGAATAATCTTTTATGTTTTCCTTACAACTATAATCTCGCTCTGGCATTCCTAATGAGGGTGTGTGATACCAATCCGTTCCAATTGCCTCGACGTAAATTATTGAACCCTCAGGTCCCCCTTCAATAGTTGTATTAATCCACGTTATCGCACTATTAGTTGAAAAAAACCAATATGCACTAGTATTGTTTTCTGGAATGAGATTTGCAGAAACTTCCTCATTAGATGTGGAATAACCATAATATTCCGAATTTATAGTATTAGAATGAACCGCGTATCCCAAGGTAAATATTAACATTAATCCCATGGCTATCATAGTCCTCATCAGGTTGGGGTTCCTTGACATGGACTTCTTCATATCCCTCGGGTAGAACTCGATGATTTGAAACCTTGTTGCTGCCTCTTCATGATTCTAAAGTAGTGGGTGGTGAGCATGAGCATTATCATCACGATTAAATATGGATTGCAGGACGGCGGGCTCGCACGAGGATGGTTAGATGACGACGTTCCATGATATACCCGCTGATATGTTGATTTCAGCACTTTCTGCGAAGATGCAAGAATTCGATTCTATCTCGCCACCTGATTGGGCAGAGTATGCTAAAACAGGCACTCACAGAGAACGCCCCCCTACGCAAGATGATTGGTGGTTCATACGGTCTGCTGCAGTATTGAGGAAAGTAGGGATAAAAGGTCCAATCGGAACAAATCATATGGCGCAATTATTTGGCGGTCCTAAGGATCGAGGAGTTAAACCAAATCGAGCTGCTTCAGGATCACGAAGTGTCGCCCGCCTCATTCTACAACAATTAGATTCAGCTGGTTTAATCAAAAGCCAATGGAATCTTCCTAAAACTGTAAATCATGGAAAGGTATTGACACCAGTCGGCCAATCATTACTGGATGATTTTGCTCATTCTGTGCGAGGCGCTGCTGAAGAAAAATACCCTGGGCTTTCAAAATACTAAACGGTGAGAATATGGCAAGAGTGAAACCACTGGCAAAAAAATTGAGACTTATGAAAGTCACAAAACAGAACCGACGCGTACCAGTGTGGGTCATGCTTCGTACCAATCGTAGTGTGACGACCCACCCTAAAAGGCACATGTGGCGCAGATCAAAATTACAGAGATGATTTAAATGGCAGAGGTAAGAGAAATGATCATCCCATTAAGGGCTGCTTGGGCGGTTCCTCGAACGGCACGTGCAAATAGAGCGATGGCGGAGATTCGCAAACATGTTGCTCAGCACATGAAAAAGGGTGAAGATGAGGACATCTGGATTGATGAAGCAGTAAACCATGCAATTTGGGCAAGAGGAATGCAAAACCCTCCTAGAAAAATAAAAATTATTTGTACTCGCGAAGAGGGTTTTCCTCTTGAAGTTAAATTATTTGAGGAATAAATATGGGCAATATCAGACCTTCTTTTATCAAAATCAGAGCACTACGACTTTTGGATATATATCCAGATAAGTTTACTAATGACTTTGATGAAAACAAAACATTAGTTTCGGAATTTACAGATGTAGATAACAAGCGGATGAGAAATTGGATTGCAGGCTATATCACAAGATATAAACAACGCCGAGTGGATTAGTTTTTCAATAAATTTTCAGTCGATTAAACATGGGCAATCTACAAAAGATACCTTCTCCGGAATTTTCGGCCAAGTTGTCCATAATTTTAGTTGAACCAAAATTCGATGGTAACATCGGAGCGGTTGCCCGTTCAATGCTAAATTTTGGCGTCCAAGATTTACGAATCGTTGGTCATGATGGAAATTGGAGTTCAGAAACCCGTAACCGCGCAAAAAATGCACAAATAGTTCTTGATAATTGCACTACATACAATTCTCTAGATGAAGCTGTATCTGATCTGAGTATCGTTATAGGCACCTCTGGAAAAAGAGAACTAGGATCTAAAACTACCCTTAGACATTTTATTTCACCATCTGAATTAACTCATAAATTAATTGATATTGATGGGCAATTGGGAGTGATATTTGGTCCAGAGGGTTTTGGTCTTCTGAATGAACAATTATCAAAATGTGATTTATTAATGACAATTCCTAGTTGGGAAGGATACCCGATATTGAATTTGAGTCATGCAGTATCGATAGTGTGTTATAATTGGTATACAACGAATTTACTCGCTTTGACTGATTCCGAAAAAGATAAATTAATGATAAAGGATTCTGAGCGATTACTCTCTCCAGAATTAAGGAAGATTTTGAAAGAATCTATTGCTAATTTATCTAACAATATGCCTACAAAAGAGCATCGGCGTCAAGGTATCGAAGAAGTCTTGACACGTGTCATTTTCCGTGGATTGCCATTGGATGATGAAATTCATCGTATTATTGGTGTTGTAAATGACTCACAATTAGCATTGAAATATATGTCCGAAAACCCTGAAATATGGGATGAGTATCGTAGTGAAAACTAACATTTTGTCCAAGTTGCCCAGGATTTCGGTGTTTCTCTGACGTGAAATGCCCTTAGTTTTAATTCGTTATCAAATGATGTTCGGATGTGAGGCTCGACTTGTTCAAACGCCCACTTGGCTAAATTTTCAGCTGTAGGAATAAATGGCACCACAACAGTCCGATGTCCATCTCCCATTTCAGATAGGGCTTTTTGTGCAATATCATCATGTTCGTAGACCAAAAAAGCGTGGTCAACAATATCATGAATATGTTCGGTAAGAATTTGTGAAATATCTGAAAAATCAATCAACATCCCTTCTTCAGAGGCGCCTGCCTCAGACACCACATCCCCCTCAATTTCTGCTTCCCAACGATACCGATGTCCATGAAAGTGTTTACACTTACTTTTGTGATTGGGAACTCGGTGTCCTGTATCTGTCTCAACCCATCGTCGTATTCTCGTCGTCATCACACATCGACCCCAAATTGGATACTTGCGGAATTTATGCAATAACGCTCCCCCCCTTCATCTTTAGGTCCATCTTCAAACACATGTCCTAAATGTGCATCACAGGAGCCACATCTAACCTCTACCCTTACTATGCCCCCACTAAGATCAGGTAATCGTTTGATACCTGCTCCAGGCTCTTCATGGTGGAACGATGGCCATCCACATCTAGAATCATATTTCATTTTCGAAGTGAACAATAAGTGGCCGCAACAGATACAGAAATAATCCCCATTTCTTTTTTCATCCCAGTATATGCCTGTGAAAGGGGGTTCAGTACCGGATTCTTGTGTGACATGATACTGTATATTTGTCAATCTCGATTTCAGGTTTAAATTATTGATATTATTTGTGTCGTTCATGTGTTGATCTCCTTGTGTTTTTTGTCAGTAGTTAGGGCATTGCGAAGAACGTCACTCCAAGGTTTGACATATTGCACTGGATCATCCCTTCCTATTGCGTGAAAAGCTAGAATACGTTCTACATCAGACCCCGATGTCCCAGAGGATCGTCCTTGCCGGTCTGGGTTGTACGATGTAATTGTGTTTGAAAATATAGTATCAAAATCTAGTCCGAGTTGTGAAATGGATATTTCTGCATCTCTAAGGATAGTCTCTTTATCACCATCAATATATGGTAATTTAAATGCCACATTTTCCGACTCCCAATTGCCGACTTCAAAAGCATGTTCAAGAGCTCTGTAGAATTCTGGTCGGCAATCAGGATAAATCGCATGATCCCCTGAATGTACACCAAGTGCGATTTCAACATTTCGAGATTCTTTTATTGCAATAGACAATGCACATCCATACAATATTGAAGCAAAAATTGCGTTTCGATTTGGGACTACTGTTTGCTTCATTTGTAGTTCCTCATAGTGTCCCTCTGGAATCTCTATCGATTCATCTGTAAGAGCAGAATGGAAAGAATCCATCGCTGAGGTTAAGTCAATTACTCGATGGTTGACATGAAAGCCATTTTGTGAAAGATAATTAAGGTTTGATAGCGCTCTCTGAACTTCAATCACATGTTTCTGTCCGTAATTATACGAAATAGCATGTACATCATACCCATCGGCCAATAATCGCATCAATAGGGCAGTGGAATCCATACCTCCACTCAATGCAATAATAGCAACTTTGCTTGTCATTAGTCAACCCCAATCCATTTGTGAGTTTGCAAACTTAAATGCCATCCAGGATTATTTTTAACAGCCTCAACAGTTGATTTGAAATTATTCCCATTCCACTCTACATCTTTATTTTCATCGTAACAAGGTTGCAATAAATGATAATCGAAACCCTCTCTTAGTTCATCGTACATTTCTAAAGGCTGTCCTAAATAAACTACTTTTAGCTCATCACCTGATTGTTGTCGAATTTTTACATCAGCATATTCTTGATCCTTAGGACTCACACAAATCCAATCAATTATTCCAGGTGGAATAATAATTGTTCCATTTGTTTCTATACTGAGGAAGTATCCAAGTGGTTTCAAACAATTTGAAAGTGTTTCTAAATCTTGTAATGCCGGTTCACCCCCAGTAAAAATTATTCTATCGCAATTAAATTTAGATAATTTGTTGACAATTTCACCTAGTGACAGATCTTCCCAAATATCAAAATTTGTATCACACCAAGGGCACCTAAGATTACACCCCCCAAATCTAATAAAGATTGATGGAATACCTGAATGATAACCTTCACCTTGGATACTATAGAATATTTCTACAATTGGGTACTTGACCTCTAAGTTGTTAGCTTGAATCAACATAGTCATTTCATCACCGATTTATGTTATCTCTACTAATTAGTTGTAATAATTCTGATCTAGCCTCTGAATTTTCAAAAAACACACCATTCATAGCGCTAGTTGTCATAATTGATTGTTGTTTCTTGACTCCTCTACATGCCATACAGCCATGTGATGCATCAATTATCACAGCAGAACCAAGTGGTTTCAAAATTGATTCTAAATCATTTGCTATTGATTTTGTAATACGTTCTTGGTTTTGTAATCTACGTGCGTACATATCTACTAATCTAGCTAGTTTACTAATTCCAACAATTTTATCGACGGGAATGTATGCAACACTCGCTGTACCAGAGAAAGGTAGCAGATGATGTTCACAAGTAGAGTGAAATTCAATATTTCTTAGAAGAACAATACCATCATAGCCTTCAGCGTTAAAAGTTGCATCAAGAATAATTCGAGCATCATCTGAATATCCAGAAAATATTTCTAAATATGATTCAATTACTCTTTCAGGTGTACGTTTCAATCCTTCTCGGAGTTCCCCTCCATCGTTATTTTCAATGAATCTAACCAGTGTATCAATTGCCTTAATCGCCTCGCCTCGAAAATTATCTTCAATCATTTTAATCACCCTTTCTTCCATGCAATTCATCAATTTCATCTAATTGGTCGAGAAGTTTTCGACATGCTGTTCGTATAGCATCAGCAACAGAAACAAATTTTTTCTTGTCACCTACATGTAGTTTCAAATCATCCAATAATTCCAATGGCATGTCCAAACTGATTTTTGGCATGCATTTAGGGACATATCTTTACCTAAAAGTATTACTATAGTAATACTCAAGTAATACTCAAGTAATACTCAGGTATTGAGAGTTAATTGCGGTGTGATTCAATTAATTCGTTTAATTTAGGGAAGTTATTGTGCAATCTTTGAGTTTTTTGACTAAGAATTTGATATTGAATTGTTATTTCTTCATCTTGAACATTATTATCTAATAGGTTTGCAATCACATTCATACCACCTTGAATGGATCCAGCTTCTAAATATGCTTCGTTAGAGATTAATTGTCCATCTCGTAGAAATTCTAAAGTTTCTGAAATAAATTCCATCTCTAATTGTATAGCCGAACATGTCAATGAAACTAGTGGCAAAAGTGAGGTAACACTCTGAAGCATAGGGGCCGGTCAAGAGGTTCGTATATGATGATTATTGTAGCCGGTTTTGTACCAATTCAACAAGAACCCCACCTGTAGATTCAGGGTGAACAAATGCAACTAAATTTCCACTAGAACCAATATTTGGTGTCGAGTTAATCATTCTAAAATTATTTTTCAATAGTTTTTCAATAACTAATTGAATATTTTGAACATTAATTGCAATTTGTTGTATGCCTGCGCCACGGTTGGAGATAAATTTAGCAATAGGTGAATTTTCACTTAATGGTTCAATCAATTCTATTTTCGAGAAAGTTACATTAGAGTCATTATCTATGCCCTGAAACATACGTACCCGAACATCATGTTCTGTAATAATTTCATCTTCACCTTGTTTCAATCCAATAAGATTCCATAATAATGATGAATCTTCTAAGTTTTTTGTCGCAATACCGACATGGTCAATTCTTGGTGGCATTTCATACTCCGCTTGGTGAGACCCAGGTCCCAAATTCTTCTCTCATGATTCCATTAACTTCTCCTACAGTGGCTCCGAATTTCAATGCAATAATCAAAGGTTCCATCACATTATGGTCTGAATTACATGCGATTCGTAATTGGGATAATGATTCCAAGACAGAGTCATTATTCCTTGATTTTTTAATTTCTTTTAATTTATTTATTTGGGAATTTGATAGATTTTTATCTAATCTCAAACCCAAATTGGCATCTACAACATCTTCAACATATTTATTCACGCCTATGACTGGCAATTCTCCGGATTCAATTTTTTTCAATTCCCTCCAGGCGCTTTCATGAATTTTTTTCTGTTGAACACCAGACTTTATTGCATCCATAGCCCCACCATAAGAATAAATTTCATCAATCAGTTCGTTGGCACCAGTAACAATTTTTGCGGTCAGTTCCTCGATTAGGTATGAACCGGCCAAAGGATCTGCTGTATCTGCAACAAAAATCTCATCAGAGATAATTTGTTGAGTTCGTAGAGCGATTTTTACTGCTTTATCTGTTGGTAATCCAATAGCTTCATCGAAACTATTGGTATGGAGGGATTGGGTGCCACCGAAAACTGAAGATAATGCTTGATATGCAACTCTTATTGCGTTGTTCATAGGTTGTTGGGCAGTAAGTGTGACTCCTGCTGTCTGGGTATGGAACCTAAGTTTTTGAGAACGTGAATTCTGTGGCGAGAACCTTTTTGTGATTTGTTCAAACCATATTTGCCTTGCTGCTCTAAATTTGGAAATTTCTTCCAAAAAATCATTATGGCACCCAAAAAAGAATGACATTCTCGGAGCAAAATCATCTATATTCATTCCAACTTTAATAGCTTCTTCTGCATAATAAAGGGCATTTGAAATCGTTAAACCGACCTCTTCAACTGCTGTACATCCTGCTTCTCTCATATGATATCCACTAACTGATATTGTATTCCAAGATGGTAAATTTTCATGACACCATTGAAATAAATCTGTTGTAAGACGAATGGATTCATTGGGTGGATAAACATAAAGTCCTCTGGCAATATACTCTTTCAAGATATCATTTTGCACAGTACCTTTTAGTTTGGATCTCGCAATCCCTTTTTCATCCGCTAGAGCCACGTATAGTGCTAGTAGAGTAGTTGCTGAAGCGTTAATTGTCATAGAAGTAGATACTTCTCCCAAGTCAATTTCGTCAAATAATTCTCTCATATCGTCTAGAGTATCTATAGCCACTCCTACCTTGCCAACTTCCCCTTCTGAAGTTTCATGATCCGAATCTAAACCTAGTTGCGTTGGCAAATCAAAAGCTACAGAGAGGCCCGTTTGCCCTGAATTCAATAATAATTTAAATCTTTGATTTGTTTCTTTAGCAGTGGAAAATCCAGCATATTGACGCATTGTCCATCGTTTATTACGATACATTTCCTTGTGTATTCCTCTCGTGTAAGGGGGTTGACCAGGGAGTGGATGACCATCTACAGGATGGCCTGAGTCTACCGCAGTTTCCGGGGTAGAAACACTAGATCTAACAATCCCTCTGCGGGTGGTTGATTCGTCTTCATGCATGCTTCTCAACTCGTTGAGGTTAAACAATGCAAATTAATGATGTGCTTCAATGGTGATGGCCACCGGGGCCATGAACATGCCCATGTGCCAACTCTTCATCGACTGGATCTCTTATGGATATAATTTCCACTTCGAAAGTTAATGATTTCCCTGCCATCGGATGATTGAAGTCACAACCTACCTCTGAGTCATTAATTTCAATGACCTCAAAAGGCGTTGGCAGGCCTTGTACTGCAGCCTCGAATTGCATCCCAACTTCTAGATCATCGGGGAATTGCCCTCTTTCCATTTGTAAAACACGATCTTCCTCTCGGTGACCATAAGCCCGCTCAGGATCTAAAGTAAAAATTCTTTTTTCTCCAATATCCGACCCCATGATTTCTTCTTCAAAGCCTAAAATCATATTTTGATGACCAATTAAAAATGATATCGGTTGTCTACCTTCAGCTTTTGAGGAATCAAAAATTTCTTTATTTTCAGGAAAATATCCTACATAATCCGCTGTTACGACTTTATTTTCTTCTACAATCATACAATCATCTCCTTATTGTGTACTCATCAATTATTTTGGATAATTTTTCTGATTGATGTTCATTAATAATACCATCATTTAATTTTCCAACTAAATACAATTTAGCTTCAGCAGCTGTTTGTCGCTCACCTTTAGCCCAAATTGAACCCAGTAATCCTGAATGATGTTCTTCTATAATATCTAATTTTTTCAACAGCCCCCTCATTTCATATTTGTATTCCATATGGCGACTACGGTCCAATCTTTTGGCACGATTAGCTGGTTGGTAACTTGATTTAGGAGCCCTTCGGCGTGGCCTTGGAGGGGGTTTAACCACTGGCTTAGCTACAGGTATATTTTTATTCAATCCAATATTTTGAGCGGCCCTAAGTTTACTTTGCTGAATTAATTGAACCGCTTTATCAGATTGCACTTTTTCTGAAGGTTTTATAATTTGTTTGGAATTATTATTCTTTAACCCGACACCTTTTCTCCTCTCTCGGGGTGTTTTTTTGTCTCCAATAATCGGTTCTGTTTGAATGATAATTTCCTTAACTAACTTAGTTGAATCAGTTTTCTCTACTGGTGTTTTATCTTTTGAAATTGATTTTAGATTTTTATTATCTGATTGGATTTTGGGTGGTGATGGTGGTTGAACATTAATCGCCTGTGTAGCCGTTGGGGTGGGAGTTGCCCTCGGAGTGGGTGTTTTCGGAGTTGCCACCCGTGTTTTTTTCTTAGATTCTTTATTAGAATCTTTACCAAAAATATTTTTTGGTAACGTTTTGGGTTTGCGTCGACGCTGCACTACTGAACCAGTCTCCTATCCAATCCTAAGGAATGGGTTTCATAAGTGTATTGAGTTCAATTATGTCAAAGCCAAGATACTATTGTTGAATCAGTTCTCAACAATGGATTTATTTTGCTATCTGAAAAATTAGTTTCAACATCACATAATCTTGCCAATCTTCCTAATTCAGCGATCATTGTTCCATTATCTATACAATATTGTTTTTCTGGCCAGTGTGAACTAGCTCCACGTTCGAGACACATTAATACAGACATTTCTCTAATTCGAGAATTACATGCAACTCCACCTCCAAGAAGAATCTCTGTTTTGCCCAAATGCGCTAATGCCCGTTCTGCAACTTCTATACAACTAGAAAAAGCATGCTCTTGTAGTGACCAGCATACTTGAGCTAATGGTTTTCCAGCATTGAGTAATTGCTGAGCAGCAGTTAACATACCTGAAAATGACAAATCCATTCCTTGAACTCCATATGGTAATTGAACCTCATCAAGCGACGCATTTGGATTATCATTCACCCATTTTTTAGCTAATTTTTCCACCTCAGGTCCGCCGGGAAAAGGAATCCCCTGAGCTCTAGCAAATTTGTCAAGCATATTGCCTATGCCGATGTCTAAAGTTTCACCAATAACACGATATTTGTCCCCCATGCGAGCGATTACCTGCGTATTTCCCCCACTTACATAAAGTAAAATCGGGTCTGTACACCCAGTTTGACTTCGTCCAATTTCAATATGTGCAATACAATGATTGACACCAATTAAGGGTATATTTAGATCTGAAGCCAAGGCTCTAGCAACAGATGCGCCGACCCTTAAACAAGGACCTAAGCCAGGTCCCTGGCTGAAGGCGACAGATGTGATATTTTTTTTCTGGATGTTGTTTTTTTGAAAAAAATTTGAAATTATCATCGATACATTTTCTGTATGATGATCTGCAGCTTCACGAGGATGAATTCCCCCCTCTTCCGGCCTAAAAAGGGCAGAGCATGAAGGAATTAGCTCCCCACTCTCTTTCACACCACCAATTGATAGAGTGTGGGCCGTACTTTCGAGACCGATAACAATGCCCATTATATTCTTCGAACAGACATAGTGCTTTCAAGTATCACTTTCTCGGACGTTCATGCAGTTGCTCTTGGTTAACATAGGCGAGCTAGCAACTCTTTCAGCGGGTGACCCAAATAAACCCCTCTCCGGGGACTCAATGCTCAATAGAGATCAGTTAGTACATAACCCCGGTCTTGGAATTTTTATTGAAGAGAATAAGATAATTCGAATAGATGATTCAAATAAATTATTAGATGAATATTCAGGTACTAATGTCAAAATAATTGATGTAAATCACAAGGCAATCGTGCCCGGATTTGTCGATTCACACACGCATTTGGTTTGGGCAGGAGATCGTGCAAATGAAATGAATCTGAGAAGAAAAGGATCCTCTTACCAAGATATTGCTAACGCAGGGGGCGGAATTCAAAAAACAGTAAGATCTACTAGAAAAGCATCCAAAGATGCATTGGTCGACAAAGGATTAGATATTTGTGAAACCGCATTGAAGTTTGGAACAACTACTCTTGAAGGTAAAAGTGGATATGGATTAACAACAGAATCTGAAATCAAGCTCCTCCAAGCAATAAGAAAAATTGATGAGTTGTCCCCTCAATTAATTCTCAGTACATGGTTAGGGGCCCACGATTTTCCCCAAGACACCAATAAGTCAGAATATATCGAATCCCTTATTTCAGAACAATTACCGTTAGTAGTGGACAATAATTTAGCTAATTGGGTTGATGTATTTTGCGAACCAGGTTGGTATGATTTGGAACAAACAGAGACTATAATCCAAGCTTCACATGAATTAGGGCTTAGGAGTCGAATTCACGTTGACGAATTTGTAGATGGTAGCGGGTTATCCCTTGCTGCTGAATTAGGTTGTGATAGCGGGGATCACGTAGGCTTTAGCAATTCAGAATCCAGAGATGCGGCAAGTAAGGCCGGAACTCTTCAAACCTTTTTACCCGGAACCCCTTATGTTTTAGGTAAAAAATTAAATTACCCAATTAACGAATGTTTAGATAACAATTGGGCTTTTGCATTCGCTACGGATTATAATCCAAATTGTAACACGATTTCTTTACCATTTGTAGGTAGTCTCGCGACTCACCGATTAAATCTAGATCCACTCGCAGCTTTAGTTGCCGTGACTCGGAACCCTGCTTCATCTCTTAATTTGAAAAAGAATCAAGTTAGAGGTAGTATAAGTGAGGGAGGAATCGCTGACCTTAATATTTTAAAAAGTAATTATGTAGATGGGTGGTGTCAAACTCCAGGAATTTCTCCAATATCTAAAACAATAATTTCAGGGCAATTGATTTCTCACTAATTCTTTTACGTATTAGTTTTAAATTTAAAGGTGTTTTAGTGCTTGTTTAATATATTTTCAATAAAAACAATATTCCAATTATACCTGATTATTCCTCCCTGCACAAAAGTAGCAGTATGTCAGTGATTTTTTCGGAGATAGTATTGCCGATAAGAATGATTATCAGAATTCAGATATAAATATAATTTGAAACTGCTTCGCAGTAAGCCATTTATGCAATAATTGTGAATTTTACCTATACAGAGGGGATGTAAGGAACATATTTACGAATAGCACGTTCAAAGCAAATCATGAGAGTATATGTTGGTTATTGCATGAGTTGTAAGAAATCACAAGAGATACTCAATGCAAAATTGATCCAGATGAAAAATGGGAGAACAAGAGTAGCTGGTTCATGTACTGTAGTAGGTTGTTTAGGAAAAATCTCAAAAATTATTTCGTGATTTTTTAACACTCCAAGAGAATCATTGATGAGGGGGACTCATGACGGCGGCTTATCTTAGGGCTCGTGGTCTAGGGGTTATGACGTCGCCTTGACATGGCGAAGATCGCAGGTTCAATTCCTGCCGAGCCCACCAATGGGAATGATTCTCCTTTTATCATAAATCAAATTCGAACGCCAGCCTCAATCGACCCTTGCCTTTGTTCTTCTTTCCGACGTATCGGAGAGTGGGAATTCTGGATGTATTCGATACATGAGTTCCAGCGCACGGACATAGGTCTACACCTTCAATTTCGACGACTCTTAAAATATCGCCAGGTATTTTATGCAAAAATTTAGTGTGTCTCATCTGTTCATGTTCAAGAATCATATTTCGATCCCACTTGTGGATATTTACAGCGGTGGATGAGCTTAATACCGTATTTACTGCGTTTACTAACTCTACAGGGTCAAATTTACTCTTATCATCGAATAACAGGTCAATGCGTGATTGAATAGCTCCTAATTGATTCCCTACTGTCTCAGCTCCCCAGATATCTTCAGCAAGTGCCGAAACAATATGTTGTGAGGTATGCATCATTGTGTGGGCGTTTCTTCTTTCTGAATCAATTTGACACAATATTTTTTCACCAATTACAAAATCCAATGGGTTTTCTATAGGATGAGCAATCATTTCACCGGGTAGAACCTCTGTATAATCTGATATCTCGCCATCTGCCTTGATGATTTTTCCCGTATCACCTGGTTGCCCCCCTCCTCTTGGGTAACAATATGATTCGGAAAGAAATAATGCAGAATCGGTTATCCCTACGATGTTGGCTTCGAATTCAGGGGGGTTAATCCCTGGATGTCTTGTCATGTGCAGTTTTTCTTGCATAATTATTCCTCAAAAATATTGCAAAGGAGACCGTCTAATATTTTTGATGCTAAATTTTCTGTTTCTATCGAAAATGCTCTATCTCCCATTAGTGGGGGGACTGTTTCTCTTATCCAATCATGAATTTTTGATACGGAATCCGAGGCGGGTTCTGAAATATTATCTAAAGCAACACTTGAACAAATAAATTCATTTGCTAATATTAATGATAAGAACTTTGTTTGTTGTAAAAGGCGATATGATCCTGTAGCACCCATAGAAACATGATCTTCTTTACCCAAACTCACAGGGATATTTGTTGTAGTAACTGAATTAGCGAGAAGATTCATTTCAGCGAGAACAGCAGCCGACACATATTGTAAAATCATTAAACCACTTTCAAGACCTTCGTTTTGTGCTAAAAAAGCATTTTGATTTGACCAATCAGGATCTAGGATTTGATTTGTTCTTCGTTCTGAAATACTACCTATTTCATGACAATTAACGGCTAGAGTGTCACTAACAATGGCCAATGCTTGCCCATGAAAATTACCTCCACTAATCACATCAATTTCAGAATCATCAACAAAAATCAAAGGATTATCTGTAGCTGAATTTATTTCGATTTCTAAAATACGTCTTGATTCTTTGATTGTATCAATCATTGGTCCGTGAACTTGAGGGGCACATCTAAAGGAATAAGAATCCTGAATTCTATCGCAATTTTTATGAGATTCCATTATCTTGGAATTTTGTAATAATCCTAAAATTCTAGCTGCGGAAATTGATTGGCCAATCTGAGGTCTTACAAGATGGATTCTTTTATCAAAAGGAGAAGCTGAACCTTTGATACTCTCAATTGAACAGGCGACAGATGCGTCAGCAGAAAAAATTAATTTTTCACAATTTAGTATTGATTCAGTTAAGTAAGTGCACATTTGGCTGGTTCCATTGATTAACGACAAACCTTCTTTTGCCTCCAAACATGTAGGTTGCAAACCCGCAGCAACCAGTGCATCTTTAGCATCAGTAATGATCCAATTACCTTCTGTGGATTGAACATTAGATTTTCCTTCCCCAATAATACCCAGAGCCATATGTGATAGTGGGGCTAAATCTCCAGATGCACCCAGTGAACCGATACGAGGGACTTCTGGTGCGATTCTATTGTTGATCATGTCAATAATTAATTGTACTAATTCAACTCGTGCGCCTGAGAATCCTTTTGCGATTGAATTGACTCTAATCAACATCATCATTAGCACATGTTCGGGGCTCATTCTTTCGCCTACTGCACAGGCGTGAGAACGAATGAGATTTCGTTGTAATTCAATTAATTTGGTTTTATCAATAGTTTTTGATGATAGGGCACCAAAGCCCGTATTTATCCCATAAACAATGTCTCCTGAAGCTAAAATCTGCCCAACAGCATTGTGGGATTTTTTCATATTAGAACTCGCTTTAGTGGATAGTTTAACATTAACATTTTGATTTTTTAGAGAAGAAATTTGCTCTAAAGTCAATGACTCCCCATCGATAATTATCGTCTTCATTGTCACTCCCTCTGTATATCTGAAAATATGTTATTTAGTAAATCTTTTGAAACCTCAGAAGCAAGAGTTACCTGTAAATTATTATCCATTTCCATGGCCCGGCGAATAGTAAATTTCGCTTCAGAATTTTGAGCCCATGCCCTCCTCGCAACTCCGTTATTAACATCCCAAGATAGCATCGAGTTAAGATTAGATGTTGATTGCTTGTTTCCTTCTAATAATAGGCCAAATCCCCCATTCGACACTTCACCCCAACCAACTCCTCCGCCGTTGTGTAAACTTACCCATGTTGCTCCCCTAAACGAATCTCCAATGAAGTTTTGAACAGACATATCTGCAGTAAACATCGAACCATCTCTAATATTAGCTGTTTCACGATATGGGCTATCAGTGCCACTAACGTCGTGGTGATCTCTACCTAATACGATAGGTGCGGAAATAGTGCCATCAGATATAGCTTGATTGAATGCATTCCCAATTTCTCTTCTTCCTATTTCGTCAACATACAAAATTCGAGCTTTACTTCCCACCACTAATTCATTATATTTAGCAGATTTAATCCATGTCAAATTATCTGAATATTGCATAGATAATTCAACAGGTGAATTTTTTACTAATTCTTGTAAAATACTTATAGCTATTTCGTCAGTTTTTTCCAAATCTGAATTCAATCCAGATGTACAAACCCATCTAAATGGACCGAATCCATAGTCGAAGTAAATTGGCCCCATGATATCTTCAACATAGGATGGATATTTGTAGCCGGAAAGTGTGTGTTTATCGAAAATATCTGCACCGGATTTCCCCGATTCTAATAAAAATGCATTCCCATAATCCCAAAATATCATGCCCTTATTTACTAATTTATTAATGATATTAGTATGATGAACGAGGCCAGATTGGACTAATTTTTTAAATTTCAAAGGATATTCTTTTATCATGATATTTGCGTCTTCGAAAGACAAACCTGCCGGATAATAGCCTCCTAACCAGGGGTTATGCAAACTTGTCTGATCCGAACCCAATTCCGGAATAATATTTTCTGAGTCAAGTTTTTCAAGTAGATCTACTATATTACCAATGTATCCTAAAGAAATAGCTTCCTTATTTTTAATAGCGAATTTAGTACGTTTCATTAATTCATTTAAGTCGTGATAATATTCAGATAACCAACCTTGAGTGTGCCGTTTTACCACAGCCAGTTCATTAATTTCAGCAATAATAGTAACTATGCCGGCAATTGTTCCCGCTTTAGCTTGGGCACCGGACATACCCCCTAAGCCAGAGGTGACGTAGAGAAGCCCTCCCATGTCCTTTTCTGAAGATATGCCAAGATACTTCCTAGCGGCATTAAGTATCGTTATAGTAGTCCCATGAACTATACCTTGAGGGCCGATATACATATACGAACCCGCAGTCATTTGACCATATTGAGAAACACCTAATGCATTCATAATTTCATAATTTTCTTGGCTTGAATAATTTGGAATGACCATTCCATTGGTAATCACTGCTCTGGGTGCATTTTTTGAAGAAGGAAATAGTCCTAACGGATGTCCAGAGTACATTACCAAGGTCTGTTCGTCATTCATAACAGAAAGGTAAGACATCGTTAATCTATACTGAATCCAGTTTTGAAATACAGAACCATTGCCTCCGTAAGTTATTAGTTCATGTGGATACTGAGCAACAGTGGGATCGAGATTATTCTGGATCATTAACATAATGCTTGCTGCTTGGAGGTTCTGTGTTGAATAATCTTTGATTGGTCTAGCAAACATTTCATAATTTGGCCTGAAACGATGCATGTAAATATGCCCATAATCAAGTAGTTCTTGAGAAAATTCTTCGGCTAACTCGGTGTGCCATTTTTGCGGAAAATATCTAAGCGCGTTGGCTATTGCTTGTTTCTTCTGTTTCAAATCTAAAACTTGCGGGCGGGCAGGGGCATGATCTACAGAAGAATCTATGACTGGTTTAGGAGGTAACTCAAGTGGGATGCCGATTTTTATATCGTCAATGAATTCAATCAATTTTATCACTCCAACTTTCCATTCATAATGTCCCTCACATTACTAATTATTTGATCTGCTGATTTAATGATTATATCTGTCCCAATAGAGTAATGGTTTTTGTCGGTCTCAATTAAACCACTAATATTAGTTTCCACATTTAAAATTGCTAATCTTATTGAAGCATAACATAATTCAGCAGCACCAGCAGCATCAGTAATGGCATTCTGATTACAAACGACTAATAATTCAGGTATAATTTCCAATAAACCAAGAGATTGTTTTGCAGTTTCGAATGGCACATTTGTGGCCCCGAGAGTCGCATTTGTGATTGCATCATTCCTAGTATTTATTTCGTCTTCTGAATTTTTAGGCAAACGATAAGCTTCCATCAATTTATCAAATGAATCAGAATCATTTTTTGCTAACTCTAAAGCACTATCTATATTTGAATTATGGTTAGATAAAATCTGATTAGAAATTTTCTGCCCGGATGCCCATTTATCTCTCCCATTAGTTAGATTAGCAACCATTGAAGTTAATGAATAGGCATGAGCTAGGCAAAGTGCTGCAACTGTTCCCCCACCAGGAGTTGGAGATTTGGAAGAAATTTTATTTAAGATTTCAATGTATCCTTCATTCATTTTTTCCAACCTCATCACTAATTGCCCATTCGATAATATTTTTATTTTTGTCAAATGCTGACAAGTATTCTAATCCCAGGCCTTCTATTGCGGCATCTACCAATTCTAATTCTGAAGCTTGATCGGGATTGGGGTGATACCATTTACCACTCTCAACGATTGCCGACAGTGGAATTAAACCTACTATTTCCGAGCCTAATACTGAGATTCCATGGTCATTAACAATAGATTTTACAGCTTCAAATGTATGATGTATTGGAGTTATATTTACATTTTGTATATTCATTGAAACTTGAGATATATTGTGGCGAGGTAATGTTAACCCCATAGCTTGCACCTCTTTTAGCATACCTTGAATTCTTTGTTTTTTCCCACTTGAATTTTTGACGATTCTGCCGGATGTACGTATGATTGAGCCTGCAATTTTCGAGGCCTTAGCATCTAATTCATCGACATTTATATTGTATGCCACGAGAACATTTCTCACACCAATTGACATGGCACCAAATTTTTTGCTAATATCATCCCATGCACCCGACCATCCATCTGGTAACCGAGTTGTTTCCTCATCCCATTTTCCACCTGTTAATCTTGATTCTAATCCTTCATATTGGCCCTTTCTCAGCCCTGATAATTTAATTCTGGTCGGATCTGTTGCTACGTCACCATAAAAATAATATGGCACATTAGGAATTAAACTTGGTAACTTTTTTGCACACCTAATACATTCATCTTTAGAATTATTTGATAGTGGAACGAAAGGGCAAACATCGACTGCACCCATGCGAGGGTGACTCCCTTGATGTTTACTCATATCAATTAATTCGAATGATTTTAATATTAATTTGGAAGTTGCATTAAGCACAGCCTCAGGTTCGCCGGCAATTGTTATGACCGTTCGATTATAATCTGGATCAGGTTCAGCACCTAGGACATAGGCGCCCTCAAATCCTTGAGCACTTTCTACAATTTCGTCAATAATATTCTGGTTCCGCCCTTCGCTAATATTAGGTACACATTCAATCAAATGCTTAGACATTTAATCACTTATCCATATAATCGGTCGGGTTCGGAAAGATTTGACTGTTTCTTTTTGATTTCCATCGTAATGACTGCCGATTTAAAATCAGACATTGAGCAATTGTCTTTATTGTCTGCTATTGCTAACATCCCTGCCTCTATAGTCACTGATTTTATTTCAGCACCGCTAAACCCTTTTGTGATGATGCTGAGTTTTTTGCTATTTACATCTTTAGAAATAGGCATATTAGCAAGATGAATATCAAATATTTGTTTCCGTGCAGACAAGTCAGGTAGAGCAATTTCTATTATTCTGTCAAATCGTCCGGGTCGTAGTAAAGCTATGTCAAGCAATTCTGGCCGATTTGTTGCTGCAATAATTTTAACATTTTCCAGTGCATCAAAACCATCCATTTCAGCTAATAATTGCATTAACGTTCTCTGAACCTCTCTATCTCCTGATGTTGAAGAGTCAAGTCGTTTGCTTCCAATAGCATCAATTTCATCAATAAAAATGATTGTTGGGGACTTTTTTCTTGCTAAATCAAACAATTCTCTTACCATGCGACCACCTTCTCCAATATATTTCTGGGCTAATTCAGAACCAACCAACCCTAGAAAGGTTGCATTCGTTGCATTAGCCACTGCCTTAGCTAACATTGTTTTTCCCGTCCCAGGTGGACCCGAAAGTAGAATTCCTTTTGGTGGTGTGATTCCAAATTTTTTGAACACACCAGGATTTTCAAATGGTAATTCAATGGCATCTCTGATCAATTTTATTTCTTGTTCCAAGCCACCTAAATCTGAATAATTGACACCGGTTTCATCCAGAATTTCAGTACTCGATACTAGGGGGTCAAAAGCATCATCGAGAATAGAGATAATAGACAGAGTATCTTGATTTAATGATACTCTAGTGCCTGGTTTCAACCTCTTTTTATTCAATGTAGGATTGATTGAAACCATGAAAACAGTGCCATTAGAACTTCTTACAATAGCTTTTTCTCCCTCTAAATCTTGTATGTATCCGATAATATTTGGCGGCATTCGCAACGATCTAATCTCTTCCTCTAACTTAGACGCGCGCTTTTTTAACTGATTGATCTCATTTTCTAAAAATAATTTTTCTGTTAACAATTGTTGGGAATCTTCTAAAAGTTCTGCAATTTGAATTTTTAGAATTGAAAGCTGACGAGAATTGTCATTCAAATTACTGGAATCAGATTTGTTCTCAGGACGGGAGTTAGAATCGGCTCGACTCGTCATGGTATGACCTGATGCTACTACCATATGACAGTTATCACCCGAAGTAATCTTGTACGAGAGACGCGTCCTACCTATTATGGGGACTTGTGAGTTATGTGGTGCTGAAAAAGTTAGCACGCGCAGAGCCAGTGCGACCGGTATAAAATTAGAAGCGTGTAATCGTTGTATTGACAAAATGCACTTAAAAATTATTGAGGATCCGATTCAACATAAACAGGCTAATCCCAAAAAATTCAATAACGTAACTAGCCGGGGTATTTCTGGTAAAGATATTATGGCAAAACAAGAAAAAGAACTAGCGCCCGATTTCCATAAAAGGATTAGAGAAGGTCGAATAGCTAAAGGGTGGGATCAACGTGTTTTCGCCCTAAAGATGAATGAAAGACTAAATTCTATTCAAAAAATTGAGAATGGGGGGCGTCCGACGGATTCTTTGATAGAAAAAATAGAAAAGATTCTCGAAATAAATTTGTATATTGAACGCAGTAGTCAATCAACCTCGGTATTGGCGTCGAAAAAGAGAGGGATGACAATCGGAGATGCTCTTGAAGATCTTTTATCGAGGAGGGACGAATAATTGGATAAAGTCCCCCTACATATTATTCATTTAGATCAAGACGACCCCGATAAATGTACAGCTAGAAAATTAGAAAGGTTTGGCCATGCTAATGTCCATTCAAATATTTATAAATCTCCCAAAAGAGGATTTCTTTTAGATCCGGCTGCAGGCTTATTATTAGGTCCTGATGATAAATTAATGATTGAAAAAGGAGCTTCTATTGTTGCTTTGGATTGCTCGTGGAAATTGTTAACTGAATCACTAGAAATTATTCACCAAAAAACCAAGTTAAAAGGTAGAACTTTACCTTTAGTTTTGGCAGCTAATCCGGTATCATGGGGGAAACCAGGTAGATTATCTACAGCAGAAGCTTTAGCCTTAAGTTTAGTTTTAATCAATAAATGGGAACAGGCTAGAAGTATACTGAAACCATTTAGATTTAGTGATACTTTTTTTCAATTAAATTCAGAACCCATGGAGGCCTATTCGGCTGCCACATCGAATTCAGAATTAGCTGAACTTCAATGGGAATTTTTTGATAAGCCTTCATCTAACTTGTGAACCTGATGGCATGTCTTTTTCAAATGTCAATATAGAGATTTTTCCGTCCCCATCATCTGCTGCCAATAACATACCTTCTGACATCACACCTCGTAATTTTCGTGGTTTTAAGTTGGCTACAAATATAACATTTTTACCAATCAATTCTTCTTTGGAATAAATACCTTTGAATCCAGCACATACTGTACGGGTTGAGTTGGGTGCATCTTCTAATGTCACAACAAATAATTTGTCTGCATTAGGGTGATCGTCAACGGAAATTACTTTCCCAGTTTTCATTTCTACTTTCATAAAATCTTCAAATTCGATATAGTCGTCCTCCATATTGGTCTCTGTGTGTTCATTAGTTGATTCGGCTATATCGGTCTCACGCTTCAAAATATCGTCTAATTCAAGCCTCTGAAATAGAGGTTGGGGGGGACTTTGATTCCAATGTATTACATGATTAGGACTGAACGCATCTTCATAAAGAATACTGTCCATTCCTTCTATTTCACCTAACATTTCCCACAATTTATTTGATTGAAAGGGGATGAATGGTCTAAGAGTAATTGCAAGCCCCTTACATATTCTCCAACCCAATGCTAATTTACTCAATGAATCAGTTCTTTCCGGAGAAGACGGGGATTTCAGATACTTCCAAGGTTCTGCATTTTGTATCAAACCATTGCCAAATTGTGCGATGCTCATGATAGATCTTAGAGCTTCTTTAAATCGTTGGCGCTCAAGAGAATTGATAGCTGCTTGCAATTTATCATCTATTTCGTTAAATAATTCTTTATGGGCAGCAGGTTGATCGAATTCTAACAAAGGATTTGTACCATCCGAGGGTAATCTATGAGTTAAAGTCATTATGCGATGTACAAAATTCCCATAGGTTCCAATTAATTCATTGTTGACACGGTCGACAAAATCTTTCCATCGAAAATCTGTATCATGCCCCTCTGGCATATTTATCGAAAGATAATATCTAAGGGAGTCGGCCGAATGATGTTCTAAGAATGAAGGCAACCAAACACCATTTTTCCTGCTTTTACTAAATTGTCCCCCTTGTAACAGAAGAAATTCCATCGAAGGCACGTTAGAAGCTAGGGCATATTCCCCAGCATTAGTAACATAAGAGGGGGGCGTATCAGTTTTTACTGAATTCATACCCATAATTATTGCAGGCCAAATAACAGTGTGGAATGGAATGTTATCCTTACCCATGAAGTAGATATGTTTAGGACGAATACCATCCGAATCTACTTCCCACCATTTTTTCCAGGAGTTATTATCTCCCCCTGATTCACTAGCGAATTTTTCTGACCAGATTCTGGCGCAGGTATAGTATCCTTGGACGGCTTCAAACCAAACATAGATGCGTTTTGATTCCCAATCAGGATCCTCGAAGGGGAGTTTGATTCCCCATTCCATATCTCTAGTAACTGCCCTAGGGCGCAGTCCCATATCCAACCAATTTTTTGTCATCGCCCTAACATTAGGTTTCCAAATAGTTTGGTTTTGAGAAGCATAATTTTCTAATTCATCTTGGAATAGGTCCAATCTGTAAAACAAATGTTCAGTATCTCTAATTTCTATCTTAGATTCAGGCTCCATCTTTGAACGAGGATCAATCAATTCACTTGATTCATATGTCCCTCCGCACTCATCGCACTGGTCTCCTCGCGCTTCCTCTGCACCACAAATAGGACATTTACCCTCAACATATCTATCTGGTAAAAATCGTGTTATACCTTCAGAATTAATCGAACAATATTGTTGCATAGTCTGTTTTTCGAGGAAACCTGCATCAAATAATTCTGAGAAATTTTCTTGAACGAGTTCTTTGTGTCTCGGGTCAGTAGTACGATTATACAATGCTCCACCAAATTCAATTCCCCTGGAGTCTACATTCTCCCCCCATGAACAACCTAAATCAATCAAAGCTTGTGTATTAATCACGTGATATCTATCGACAATTACCTGTGGGTCAACCCCTTCTTGTTCGGCAGAGACGGTTATCGGTGTACCATGTTCATCTGAACCACTACACATTAAGACAGAGCGACCTCTAGATCTCTCATACCTATATTGGATATCTGCCGGTAAGCAATTGCCAGCGACATGGCCTAAATGTAGAGGCCCATTAGCATAAGGCCAAGCCATGAAAATTGCCACTCGTTCCATGTATTCACCTACCGTTATACAAAGTCGGCATGGAACATGTTTATGTCTTCATCGCCTTTGTTAGGCACGGAGTCAAACTACTTGGATGGTCTTGTTAATCTGAAAGTTTAATTTAATAATCTCTAAGAGGCACCAAATTTGAGTGAATACACACTAATTTTTTCGTACGCATTACTTGCAATAACAGCATCTTTTATTTGTAGCATTTTAGAAGCAGTCTTGCTTTCTACTACACATGGCCACATAGTTGCGTTAAGAGATACACATCCTAAAATTGCTATAAAATGGGCTGATTTCAAAGAGGATCCTGAACGCCCCTTGACCGCTATTCTTACTCTGAATACCATTGCTCACACTGTTGGGGCCTTGGGTGTTGGTGCTGAAGTAAAAAATCTCAGCGGGAGTCCAAGTGTAGGAGTAGTTAGCGCATTACTAACATTAGCAATTTTACTATTCAGTGAAATATTGCCTAAAACAATCGGGGCTCTTTACTGGAGGAAATTGACAATTATATCTGCAAATTCATTGGTAATCTTGATTTTAATATTATTTCCTATTGTTTGGCCCATTGAAAAAATTCGTTATTTATTACCTGCAACGCCCAATGAAGCTGTAACCCGTGATGAATTATCACACTTAGCAGATATTGCTGAAGAAGAAGACGTGATTGAGGAAGATGAAGAAACTGTAATCAAAAATTTATTGAAATTAAGGGAAATGGAAGTTGGCAGTATTATGACTCCACGGGTTGTAATGACAACTGTGTCTTCAATGGAAACAATCGAGTCAGTAATGCAAAGATTACCAATTATGATTCATGGACGAATGCCAGTCCTTAAGGAACAAAATATTGATGAAGTTCAGGGATTAGTTTTGAGGAATGACATTTTGAAAATGGCTGCAGAGGATAATTTTGATTGTTTAATGGATTCAATAATAAGGCCTATTGTGCAATGTAATATGACTTCATCCGTAGATAAAGCATTGGACATCCTTTTAGAAAACAAAGCCCAAATGTTGGTTGTAAGAGATAGTTTTGGTGGCACTGTTGGTTTATTGACAATGGAAGATGTTATCGAAACACTACTGGGTGTAGAGATTGTTGATGAATCCGATCAGGAAGCAATCAAAGAAGGGACTCACCATGAAGACATGAGGGAATTAGCTAAGATTAGATTTGATAATAACGATGAAGATCAAAATTAATTATCTTTATCATTCATCCATCCCTTTGATTCAGAGAAATCACTGAATGATTCCAATCTCTTGAGTAATGCGTTACCACTACCTTTGGATTTAGCGGATTTCACTAGCCAAACGCCACCAAATACGTATTCCCAAATACCGAAATTTTGAGCATGGAATTTTCGGAAAAACCGATCCGCGATTGGCACCATGAAAAGAAGTAATGAGCCTGCCACAAAAATTTTCATTCCAGTACCCCATACAGTGCCAGAAGAAATAGCAAGCATTAGGGCTACGAGTCCAAAGAAAATAAATGGGACATTGGTATTCTTCATTATGTGGAACAAAACCATAGGGTTATTGCCTCGGGAATTAATATATTGTGTCATACTAATCCAATTCCCAATAGATCGCCCTGTCCAAATAGGCATTCCTACAATATTGAATATCGTTAGTAGTAAAAGTAAAATTAATGGCCAAGTAATATCCACATATGATACAATAAATAAACCAATCAATAATGACATTAGCCCATAATTTACAATTAAATCAATTAACCATTTTCCAAATTTCCTAGCGGTACCAGATTCTTCGAAACCCTCGGGCAATACTTTGTCGACTCTCTGTTTCTTTGCTCTCTTTTTCTTCGTCCGAGCCTTTTTGGGCTTAACTTTAGATTTGACTGGAGCAGGCGTAGGATCGGGTTTTACCTTAGGTGCTTGGGCTGGTGTTACCTTTACTGCCGTCTTTGTTCCGGGTTCAGACGATTTGATATTATCTGCTTTTTCTAGAAGTCCCATTATTTCACTCTCCGTAAATAGCACCGATTCTGGTGTAAACCTCAAAATCTGGTGAAGCGACAAAATCATTAATTTTATCTTCGGGTAAATTACCTAATTCAGAATTAATCATTTTGAAGAATTCTGAACGTTTTTCGTCGTCAGTATTAACTGGATCCGCCCCAATATTTTGGAATAGAATGAAGGATTCTGATTCAATAAATTCTTGGACAAAATCATCCGGCATATTACCTAATAATGTATTTACAATATTGAAGAAATCCCCGAATTCATCCTCTGAATCTCCCTCAATATTTTCTCCGGTCATTTGTTTATCCTCTAAACCATCTGGAGCTTCATTATCCTCATCCTCATCGGGTGAAAACCATTGTCCATCCTCTGAAGGAGCTTGTATTAGTTCCACAGTAGGTTTTATTTCTCTCATTTCTTGTTGTTGCTTTTTTCGCAAAACAATTATTTCCCTATCTAATTCTGAACCGAATCGGTCTGAAAATCGGTCTAATAATGTCCCTACATTACCAGAAGCTATACGATCAATGTGCCCATACATACTTCCCCTATTACCAACAGATAATGTCGGGTCCGCTGCCTTTCTATTTTGCCAATGAGTATTGAAATCAGTTGAAGATGATTGGGGCGCCTCAGGCACATTCGAACGAGGTATTTCAGAAGCCACTTCTTCGAAAATATCATCAGATAATTCCGATTCTTCAATTTTCAAACCAGGTGGTGGTGGTGGTAATGGCATATCAGGTGATGGTGGTGGTGGCAGAGGAGGAAAAGAAATTCCTGGAGGGGGTGGAGGAGGCGGTAAATTGGGTGAACTATTTTGAACATCTTCATCATCTCCCATAGTACTCACTAAACCGCTTCCGAACACACTTACTCTTCAACATATTGTGATTGAGTGTTGAAAAACATTAATTTTCAATTACTCCCCAACCTTTCAAAACTAAGAAAGTGGCCATTCCTTCGGAGACATTGAATGTTTTCCCAATACTCCCCTCAACTAATTCATTGCCTAATTCCATCCTTACATCATCGCGATTAATTGTGACATCAAACTTTTTTGAAGAAGAAAATGCAGTTGATTCCAATAATGGATTAAATGGATTGGCTCCATCGGGATTAAGCCTTTCTAGAGGCATTTCAGTAACTCTCAATCCACATTTACCATGTAGACTCCCTATCCAACGTATTACCCTTTTCGTATCCACAGTTACGCTCTCGTCTGTCTCACCTGCGTTACCGAGAACTACAGATGTATCGCCTTTGATCAGTTCCCAGAAAATAGATGTATTTTGATCACCGAATACTCTTAGTGAATTGTCATCCATCAAGCGAGAAATTCTTCGATTATCGGATGCTGATTCTGCTAATTCTTTAATTCTATTTTTTGAATATTTTGTTACAGAAAAGCCGTGGGCGCTTTTCCTTTTTTCAATAATATTATGTAATTCTTCTAGAGTGTCTTTTGCTTGCACTCCCCCACTGTCTATAATATTCAATTTAGTTGTTATCGATTCTATCCCATTGTGAATGCGATTTTGCCAACTTGACTGGGGTCCTGAAAGGATAGTTTGGACATTTATTCCCTCCCCCCTAATGTGATTGACGAGTTGTCGTCGGGCATTTGAATCAAGATGTAACAATCCTGGATTCCTATAATGAATATGGAACCCCCTATGACCAGAAAATGAGGTTTGTATATATTTTTCATCAAAACCAAATTCAGGCAATAAAAATTCTGACCATAGAGTCCAAGCTTGTTCCTGAATTTTTTCAATCATCGTTGGGAAATCATTATCGGATACCCCTGGTAAATGATCTCCATCCAAATCGAAAATCAGATCTGCACCTTTCCAACCTTTTTCGGACATTTTTCTTTCTGATGGTGAATCGTAATATGCAGTACTGTGAAAACATGAATGGGGTCCTCTTTGCTGTAAATATTGCAATAATTCTTTCTTTTCTCTAAATCCGCGGTGTCTATCAGGGGGTTTACTGCCCCAAGGGATAAACATCCATTCACGGTTTTTAAATCTAGGTGGAGTCCAAATATCATCTATTGTTTTGGAACGATAATAATCTCCAAAACGGAGCGCAAAACGACTCCAACCTTCGACCATGTCCCCTTTGGTGAGCAGGGGGCAAATTAAGTTGAGGATTCCGAGGTGTGTTAACTATCATTCCTCGATAACATCTGTAGCAGATGCCGCACCGGTTAATTTGACATATGCATCCCAACAAACATATTCATTATCAAGGATAATTGCCTCTGAAAAAGTCATGGCTTTACCCGTTATTGAACAAATTGGACCTAATTGTCCGGTAGCGGTAGATAATTTCGATGCATCAGGCACATTTTATCGGGCTATATTTCCACTATTTATCCTTCCCATAGTCTGAACTCATATCCACAGGCATTTTCAAGGTGTTTTATTCGCGAACTATATGCAATACTCACCCGACAGTTACAAAGTTGGCCATTCGCCCGATCCAGATGATGCTTTTATGTTCCATGCAAT
Source organism: Candidatus Poseidoniales archaeon (assembly GCA_012960975.1). Taxonomy (GTDB): domain Archaea; phylum Thermoplasmatota; class Poseidoniia; order Poseidoniales; family Thalassarchaeaceae; genus MGIIb-O2. The sequence goes on along the minus strand of DUAE01000055.1, from coordinate 59,482 downwards.
GACCACTGGAGCCATCAATACACATGGTAGAAATTACGAGCATGTACTATTAGACATTGAAACTCTCAATCAACATGCACTAATTGGAAATTATGAAATATCTGCCGTTAGTATTCATTCATTTCCAACAATAGCAGATAAGTATCACTTGATGAATTGTGGTGCTTCTATGGGAGAAGGATACGGCCCAATGATTATTTCTACTAAGGAAATTTCTGTCGATGAAGCGAAAAAGGCAAAAATTGCCATCCCAGGTCTTGGCACTAGTGCACACCTATCCTTGAAATTAGCATGGGGTGAAGTAGATGTTGAAGTTGTTCCATTTGATGAAATTTTACCAAAAGTTTTGAATGGCGAATTTGATGTTGGCGTGATTATTCATGAGGGGCAATTAACCTGGAAAGACGAGGGAGTTCATCTCGTCTTGGACCTTGGTGTTTGGTGGAATGAAAAAACCGGTTTACCATTGCCATTAGGAGGTAATGTAGTCAGAAAAAATCTTGGTATATCTCTATGCGAATTAATGACCGGGGATGTGAAAAATAGTATTGTTCATTCGTTAAATAATCCCGATTCGGCTTTATCGTTCGCAAAGTTATGGGGTAGAGGGATTGATGATGAAACTAACGAAGAGTTTGTCAGGATGTATGTTAATGAGCGTACAATTGATTTTGGTCAAGATGGTCGGGATGCTGTGAGACTATTCTTGAAGGAAGGTCAAAAAATTGGCATGGTTGATGAAAATCTCAATGTTGATGAGATAAAATTTATTGGTTCAGGTGAATAAATGAACGATTCTACTAAACCAGAGACTAGTCCTTTCGAATCAGTTGATCCAGCTCCGCCTAGTGATCTGAAAAATATTGATAAGTTACAGATAATTTTATGTGATGAAAACCAAAAAATGTTTCAAAGAATGAGAGCTTTGTTCGCTCTAAGAAATATTGGTGGTAATGGTAGTGTCGACGCCTTATCCAGTGCATTTAATTCTAATTCAGCATTGTTGAAACATGAAATTGCCTACGTTTTAGGGCAAATGCAAAACTCTCATGCTCTACCTTGCTTGATAGACAGATTAGCAGACAATGAGGAGGACGTAATGGTGCGCCACGAAGCAGCTGAGGCTTTAGGAGCGATTGGAGACCAACGGGCAATGGAAGTACTGAGTGATTTTATTGAAGATTCTGAAATCGTAGTTGCTGAATCTTGTGAAGTAGCGATTGATTTACTAAATTATATTTCTAGTAAAAATTTGGATTATTCCTAAAGTTTAACCCACGATATTGGTTCTGTCATTCCACAGACTTCTTGGAGAAATAATTCCAATCCTTTAGTAGAATGATCATCTAATGAATTTCTAACTTCTGTATGGAAATATTGTCTCACTCTGGATTCAGAAAAACCAATTTTATCCGCAGTATTAGTAATTACTTGATTCTGCCATTCAGGGTTTGAAAGAAAATTTTCATATTGGTTTAACATTGCCTGACGTGCTTTAATAATGTCTTTAATTGGGCTATCTTTTCTGGTTGCAAAAACTCCGAATACCATAGGATACCCTGTAATCATTGTCCATTCAGCCCCTAAATCTAGTTTGATTAAATTGGGATATTTATCAGCAGCCAATAAGGCCTTATCACCGATTAATAATGCTCCATCAGATTCATTTAACATAGTATCAATATCTGGACCTGTTTCATTAAATTTAGGATCAAGCCCCCGTAATTTTAGAACCCATTTTAGTAATTCTTTCGAAGTCGATGAATCGGAAGGTAGAGCAATATCCCTCATAGAATCAATACTCCGATTTCCGAACAATAAAACCGAACCAACATCTCCTTGGCTAACTATCCCTAATCCTGGAATTAATTGCAGTTCGTCACAATAATTTGCATAATCAGCTGCAGGTATGGGAGCTGTCAGACAATCTTTCCTGAGTACATGGCCAGTTAGCCAAGCAGGTGGAGCAGGGAGGATTTTCCATTTTTCTTCTAATCCATCAAAAATAGGGTCGCAATTAGCAAATGAAACTCTGCCCAGAACTCTTCTCCAAGTCATTCGAACACCTATGGTTGATGGGAAATTGGTAAACGCCGAGAATGATCATTTAATTTCCTTTGATATCGTGAAAATTCTGTGTATAATGTATTGCGTTTAATCGGGATAGAATCTACTGATTCGATTAATCTCGATAATTCGTCACTATCAGTATCTAGTCTGGCCATACTTCCTGCTTCATGCATTATTTCCTCATGGTTGACTGTTCCATCTATATCATCTGCTCCTGCTAATAGCGCTAGTGATGCAACCTTTGAACCTAAGTTCATCCGATACGCTTTGATGTGTGGAATGTTGTCCAACATAATTCTTGAAATAGCTATTACCCTTAAAATTTCATTTAGTGAGGCCAATTGCGCCTCAGGCAATCTAGATTTATCTGGTAAAAATGGATATGGAACAAAGCATTGAAACCCATTTGTCTCATCCTGTAACATTCTTAATTTATCAAGATGTATCGCTCTCTCTTCTAATGTTTCAACTGTCCCAAATAACATTGTACAATTTGTACTAATATCTAGGTTATGCGCGATTTTATGTATGTTCAAGTATTCATCTGATGATTCTTTTCCATGACAAATACGATTACGCACAGAATCAACGAGTATCTCGGCTCCACCTCCTGGTAAGGAATCCAATCCAGCATCAGACAAACGAATTAATGTGTCTTCAATTGATAATTCAGACCTATTTGCAATATGTTTAATCTCAACTGCTGTTAATGATTTAATCATAATATTGGGAAAAGATTTTTTTGATTCACGATATAATTCTTCATAGTGTTCTATTGTCCATTCAGGGTGCAATCCGCCAACGGAATGAACTTCGTCTATTCTGTTAGCAAATGGTTTAATTTGTTCTAAATATTCTTTGACATTCAATGAATATGCTTCTGAATGCCTGGGTCCCTTACGGAAAGCACAAAATCTACAGGCTAAAACACAAATATTTGTAGTATTTACATGTAAATTTTCATTAAAATAAACATAATTTCCATACCTTGAATTTTTAATTAAATTGGCCAATGCAAATATTCCAGATAGATTATTATGGTTGAATAATTGAATGCCTAATTCTAAAGAAATCCGCTGATCATTGCAAATTAATGTATGACATTTAGACAGAAAGGCATCTGATGATATTGAAAATGGGACTTTTGACCTCTTGAACTCGGTTTGCCAATCTGAAATCCCAGCTAGAGTTGACATCTCCACAACCTTCACCAAATGTAGGCAATCAACATTCTGATTTTAATTAATCTAATCAAGATTATTGAACTTATTAAAAAAAAATTGAAAAATTCCTGTAAGACCACTGGAAACCATCAATAGCCATACGATTAAGGAACTAACCTCAGAGGGCCTCAGGAATGGGTGTAAATATCAAAGAATTGGAAGATACGGCCAGAAATTGTCGTAAAAATATTGTTCAAATGATTCACAAAGCAGGTGCCGGTCATCCGGGTGGTTCTCTTTCAGCAATCGACTTAATAGTTGGATTATATGGAACCGAATTCAGATTTGATGTAAAAAACCCAAATTGGTCAGATAGAGATCGATTTATTATGAGTAAAGGTCATGCAAGTCCTGCAGTTTATTCCATGCTTTTTGAACTAGGGTTATTGGATCAAAATGACATCGATACTTTTAGACAACTAGGATCGACGTGTCAAGGTCATGTCGATATGAAATGGACAGATGGAGTAGATTTTTCCGCAGGAAGCCTAGGCATGGGTCTATCTTTCGGAATAGGTTGTGCATTAGCCGCTAGAATGGATAAAAGTTCTAGGAAAATTTGGGTAATGATAGGAGACGGGGAAACACAAGAGGGTCAAATTTGGGAAGCGGCTATGGCTGCAGATCATCATAAAATTGGTAATCTCAATATAATTGTCGATCGGAATCGCATACAAAATGATGATTTTATGGATGTACAGATGGAAATTGGAGATATTGGTGAAAAATTTTCATCGTTTGGCTGGGCGGTCAAGGAAATTAATGGGCATGATATGCATGAAGTTGTTTCAGCTCTTAACTGGGCTTCGAATAATAATACTGAACCTTGTGCAATTATTGCACATACGGTTAAAGGAAAAGGAATCTCCTTTATGGAAAATAACCCCTCATTTCATGGAAAGGCTCCAGATGATAATGAATTAGCTATCGCCATGGAGGAATTATCATGAGTGGCCCCTCAACTGGCGGCGCTTCTCGTGATGGTTATGGCAATGCCCTTCTCAGGCTTGCAGATGACAAGAGGGTCGTTGTCCTTGAAGCAGATTTAGGCAAATCAACAAAATCGTGCCTATTTCGTGCTAAGCACCCTGAGAGAACGATATCAGTTGGAATCGCAGAACAAAATATGATGCTTGTTGCAGCAGGGATGGCTTCATCAGGAAAGGTTCCATTTGCTAGTACTTTTGCTATTTTTACAGAACGAGCCTTTGAACAAGTCAGAAATGGTATAGCAAGGCCAGGGTTAGTTGTACATATCTGTGGCAGCCACGGAGGTATACATACTGGAACAGATGGAAGTAGTGCACAATCCATTGAAGATTTAGGAATTTACCGTACAATTCCAAATTTGACTGTTATGCATCCTTGTGACGACTTATCTGCCGAGGAACTTACCATGCAGTTACTCAATCACGGAAATCCATCCTATACTCGAACAGCGAGAAATAAAGTACCTCGGACATACGATCAAGATTCTGTGAAATCATTAAAAATCGGAAAAGGATCGGTGATTAGAGAGGGGCATGACGTAGCAATTATTGCCTGTGGAATAATGGTTAACGAAGCATCTATGGCGGCTTCAAATCTTGCTATTGAGGGAATTAATGCCACTGTTGTCGATATGCACACCATCAAACCTCTTGACGGAAATCTAATCAACATATTATCAAATAATATTGGTTGTTTTGTTACAGCAGAAGATCATTCTGTAATCGGTGGCTTAGGAGGAGCAGTATCGGAATATTTGGCCCGAAATTGTCCATCCCCCTTAGAGATGGTCGGAGTGAATGATAGATTTGGAGAAAGTGGGGAAACTGGGGATCTAATGCTGCATATTGGTATCAATTCAGAATCTATCGAAAATGCTGTGCGAAAAGTCTTGAAACGTAAATAAATTATTCTTCCAATCAATAAATTAGGGTTTGATTCATGAAGGGGTCGAATACAGGTGCTAATATGAACGAGGCTGAGCGGCTCCGACAGTTGCTCGATGGATCCATCGATCCCTCTGAATTAGAAATGGATGCTGAGTTTTTCCACTTAGCAGAACGGATTTATGGACGAGAAGCTCTAGAAGGCTTAGGGATATCAATACCCGAACCAGAAATCGCTACTCCGATTACTAATGATAATGGGGCTAGTCATGGTGTTGAAATACCAGAATTTATCGAACCCCCCCCTATGCATATTGAATCTGAAAAACAACCTAAAAGATATTTGTTTATACTGACTGTTGGTATTATTGGTTTGCTTTTCGTTGGAATTAATTTCTATGTTGGCATAGGATCATTACTCCCTTTATGTGTTGATGATACTCACGATGCACCTCTCGAATTCTCCGTGTCCACTACTGTCGTAGACGGAAATTTACATTTATTTTGGAGCGGTGATTTCCTCAAAAATATGACCGATTATTCAATAACCTGGATTATATCTGAAGATGGATCCAATAATTTAATTGAAATCGGTGATTTTACTTGGAAAACCTCAGGTAATTTTATTGTACATTCAAACAGTTGGGTAGTTAATACTCCACCTTATACCTATGTAACTACATTAATCGAAAATGGGACTGAAGTTGCATCATTATCGGGTTGTATCGGATGTGAAACAATTACTACACAAGGACAAATTCAATTTTCAAATGATGAATGCTCAAATAATCCCAAATTAATATTTTCCGAAATTGAAGAGTATGAGTCTGTTAATTCATGGGCACCTGCAAAATCAGGTGATGTTTTAGATGGAGCATTGATGATGCTGTTTGGAATAATGTCACTATTCGGTTTAATTATCAAAAAATGATATCAATACATCCGAGCTATGTGTTGCTTGCGAGTAGTTAATTTCCCAGTGACAATACAAGGGACTTCTTCAAGATAACTGGATTCACAATCGCCTAACAATGTCATGCCAGTAATTTTCTCAATGATTTCTGCGTCTGCATCATTTCCTTCAAATGCAAATTCGTAAACGATCCCTTCATCAATTTCTCCATCAATAACCCAACCCGAATCAGTTTTTTCTAAAACTGGTAATGGCTTAATTAATTCTTTTTGATGTATGCTGGCTCGTTCTCTCAAAATATTGGAAATAGTTTCTAGTGTAGACAAAATAGTTTCTGAAATAGACTTTAACGCGACTTCTTCTTTACCACCGGTTCGTAAAGATAAAACACATTTATCGGAAACTAAATCTCGAGGACCTAATTCTAATCTAATTGGCGCACCTTTAATTTCCCAATCATAATGTTTGGCACCAGGACGCAAATCTCGGTCATCAACAAATACTCTAATCCCATTAGAACGAAGCTCTTCAGCTAATTCATTCACTTTAATTGAAACATTACGATCAATATGGGAAGCGATAGGCATTAAAATAACCTGATGTGGAGCGACAGTAGGGGGGAGAATAAGCCCGGCATCATCACCATGCATCCCAACAATTGCACCTAGTAATCGCTCAGACATTCCAAAAGTAGTTTGATGACAATTTTGAGTTTTACCATCTGAATCTTCATAATTAAGATTGAATGCTTCTGCCCATTGGTCTCGATAATGATGATATGTTGCGATTTGCAAGGTTCTACCGTTCGGCATTACTGCATCAACTGCAGTTGAGTACCATGCTCCTGGAAATGTGTCCCAAACAGGCCGGATTGAAATTAGTACAGGAATGCATAAATCATGCATTAATCTTTGAACGATTTTTGCATCTTCCTCGATTTGTCGCGTCGCCCCCGCTTCATTTTTATGAACAGTGTGAGCCTCAAAGAAGTGAATTTCTCGTACACGAATAAATGAACGTGTTTGTTTTGTCTCATAGCGAAATGTATTAACGATTTGGAAAGTTTTCAGGGGAAGGTCGGCATGATTACGAACCCATAAAGAAAACATTGTGTACATTGGAGTTTCAGAAGTAGGTCGTAAAAACATCGGTTTTTCTAATTCGTTGTCACCACCCTTCGTAACCCAATAGACTTCTTTAGAAAATCCAGATTCTTCTTCATCAAGTCTTAATTCAGAAGGATCTATTCCAAGTTCCCTGGCAGCTTTTAATCTAGAAACAAGTCTATTTTCTTTTTCTAGAAGATCTTCAGGCACCAAGAGGGGAAAATTATATTCTTCATGACCGGTTGAGGCCATTTCTTGACGAGTCAAACCGTCAATTAGTCCCATCGTGCGTAAACCATAAGGCTTCCAAACATCCATTCCTTTGATTGGGTATCTTTTATCTACCAAATCCGCGATTTCAACAATTGCTGGGTACCACGAATTGAAATCAGACTTAGGAGGGATGCCACGCTTCGCCTTTCCCTGCTTACCCATGATTTCTGTCCACCAATCTAATCTGCTTCAATGTGCCGCACTAATTTGGTTAATTACCTAAGATTATATCCTCTATTTGAGAACACATTTCTTGTTCGTTTTGTGCAATAATATGTCCCCCATCTTCTCTAATTATGTATGCCCGAGGTTTAGATGAATCTCCTAAATTTTCTAGAAGGTTGGCAACAACTGCATTTACTCCATATTTTTGAATTAGATCTATCGCTCTTTCAATTAATATATCATCAGATACGTTGGTTTCAAGTTTGAAACCTATCCTTACAGTGTTTCTAGTAATTTCAGATAATTCGGCAATATGTTTTGGGCCAGGTAAAAGTGTGATTTCCCATTTATTACTTCCACTCGCTATTTTACCGATTTCAGGTTCGGTAAAATAATCTAAAACAGCGGCTGCATGGATCCAACAGGTTGGTTTAGGATTTTCGTTGGCAACAATAAGCGAGGCTTCTAACATATCATTAGGAGCACCGGCCCGAATGATAGTGGGTAATTTAAACGACGAATTTGCAGATGTTTTTCCAGCAATACAAATCACTTCATGACCCATTCTATACAGATATTCAGCAATTACCCAACCGGTTCTTCCGGATGATGCATTTTGAATAGCTCTAACTGCATCAATTGGAGCCCTGTTTGCACCTAAGGTAATTGCAATTACTTGCCGATTGTGATTTCTAGAATTGATAATATGCGCAAAATCAGCAACAATTTGTATTGAATCCGGCTGCTTGACCTTACCTTCATCTTTAGTAGTGTGGAGGTAGTAATTCCCTTCTTTTTCTATTTGTTGAAGCAAATCTTCTGTTACGGGATCATCGAATATATCTTGATGCATTGAAGGAATGAAAACAATAGGAGTCTGGGATCCTCTTGCTGCAGCTAAAGACATCATAACGGGAGAATCCATAATGCCATGGATATGCTTAGCAATTGTGTTCCTAGTGGCAGGAGCTACTAATAATGCGTCATAATTATCTAATTGTTTCATTTCAGGATCCCAATCTGTCAATATTTTTTCATTGGCAGCCCAAGATATTGCTAGAGGGGAAATTATTTTTTCAGCCTCTTTAGTCATCATAATTGTGATTTTTGCTCTGTGCCTACGTAATTCACGGAGTAATTTAATCGATTCAACAGCAGCAATACCTCCCGAAATAACGAATAGAACATGTCTATTCAGAAGAGATGACCCTTTGTAGTCAACACCTGTGTCAGAGTCCATAGACATCCGAGGCATTCACTATTCATCAGTTCGTCGTATAATAAAGGAATTTTAAGGTGGTAAATATGGATATGAATCAACAAATGCTGAATTTACACAAACACCTGGTTAGATTCATCTCAATAAATGTAATAATTTTTATTTTAGTGATTTCTAGTGACAGGCTATACGGTGTATCTTTGTCAAATATTAATTCAATAATTTTTCTTTACATACCGGCTTCCATTTGTTTATTTGGAATCTATAATTTCAAAAATAGAACAAAAATTGGCTATACTCTTGCACTTACTTTGCTGACTTTTATAGGTGGATTTTTTGCGATAAGTGGAATTCTTTTATTCCTATTAGGGGATACAATTGATATGGTGCAAGGAGGTCTTTTGATTTTATTGGCATTCACCACTTTAAGGAGACTGAAGACAATAAAATCTCAAACTTTCAAATCATGGTATTATCTAGATAGTTTCCAATTAAATCCTGGAACGTTGAATGAAGATGAAGTGTTAGCATCATGTCCAACTTGTTCGAGTTTATTAGCGGTGATTCCCAGTAGGCTAACTCCGGATGATAATTGTCCGAATTGTGGACACAATTTAGTGAAATATTCAGTAGATACTAATGAGGAAGAATAATCATATTCTTTCTAAAGCTATAGAAATTCCCATTCCCCCTCCAATGCACATTGTTGCAATAGCACGATTTTCACCGGTCCTTTGGAGGAGACTGGCTGCTTTTCCAGATATTCTCAATCCAGATGCACCTAATGGGTGACCTATCGCGAGTGCTCCGCCATCCAAATTGACCTTTTCCTGAGGGATATTCAAATCAGAAATTACTGCAAGACTTTGGCTGGCAAATGCTTCGTTCAATTCAAAGATATTTACATCTTCTACAGTCCAATTAGCCCTTTTAAGAACTAATTTTGTTGCATTAATTGGACCTATTCCCATCAATTCAGGTGGACAGCCCGTAACCGCTCCAGCAACTATACGGGCGATTGGAGTTATGTCGTTATTCTTTGCATATTCTTCACTACAAACTAACATGAATGCCGCGCCATCTGTTAATGGTGATGAGGTTGCAGCAGTTACAACACCATCTTCACCAAAAGCAGGAGATAACTTAGCCATCCTTTCTAAAGTTGTATTGCCTCTTATACATCCATCTTTATCGATTATTTTAGAATCTGTTACTATGGAAACTAATTCATCATTAAAATATCCTTGTTCGACGGCTGATTGGGATTTAAGATGAGAATTTAAGGCAAATAATTCATGCTCGGATCTAGTTTGGTTCCACTTCGCAGCTATATTCTCGGCAGTTTCACCCATTCCGATATAAGCTTCAGGATATGATTTTTCCAAATCTGGATGGGGACTCCAATTGAAACCACGGCGTTTTACACGGCTCATAGATTCAACGCCACCGATGAGATAACAATCGCCCCAGCCTACTTCGATATTAGCCGCAGCAGTAAGTAATGCCTGCATAGATGAACCACATAACCGATTTATGGTCATTCCAGGGACACCACTAGGTAAATTGGAAAGAAATGCCAGTAATCTTCCCATATTGTAACCTTGTTCACCTTCTGGGTAAGCACAACCCAGTATGAGGTCGTCAATATCTTCCTGATTGATTGTGTTTCTATCAAGAAGTGATTTAGCGACCTGAGATGCTAACTCATCGGGTCTAACATCAGCCAACTCACCCTTATGCGCTCGATGAAATGGGGACCTACACCAATCGACAATGACTGCTTTCATGTTCAGCGGATTACGCAGGCCATGATAACGGTTGAGCAATAGTCATGAACATTTAATTGAATGTATTATACCGATTGGTTCATGAAAGGATGTTAGTTCGCTGGCTTGATAATTATGATTAGAGAATGCGGCCGGCACGGCTACTTTGCGGATGATAATCTCTGCCCAGCATGTAACGAGGAAGGAAAATTCATCTTACGGACTGGTGAAAGAGATAGTCTCGCACGCCGATTAGCGTTAATTCTACGCCATGCCCCAGAAAAATTTGATTTAGAAATGGATATCAATGGTTGGGTTGATGTAAAAGATATCATTCGATCTTTCAAGAAGCAAAATGAACGTAGATATCACTGGCTTCGCCCTCACCATTTCCGTGCCGTTTCAGAGACAGATGGGAAAGGCAGATATGAAGTTCGAGGGAATATGATCAGGGCAACCTATGGCCATACATTAGACATAGAACTCGACTTACCCACCGATAACATTCCTGAGTCACTTTTCTATCCTTGTAACCCTGAAGAAGCCAATAATTTGATGGAGGTTGGAATTACACCAAGTGGAAGGTCGCACGTTCATCTAAGTGGTAGCATTCGTACAGCAGCAGAAGCTGGGCATGTTCACTATAAGTTACCAACTATCCTTGAAATTGATACTGCACAAATGGTTGCTGCTGGTGAAACTATCTGGCACGCTGGGATTACTGTATACTTGACAGAATCCGTTGGCTCGGAATATATCAATAAAATATCCAACGACGACCCAGAATACGAAACTGCCCGAGCACGCTGGGTTGATGAAGAAGAATAATCAGAGAAAATCGCCACAATTTGGGCAAAATTCAAGATCTGAACTAATTTGTTTTTCACATGACCCACACGTGGAATTAGTGTTTTCTTTTTTTACACTCTCATTTTGGTCGAAAACACGAACAGGAGAATTACGTTCTACAAAGGGGGGGGCGATCTCTTCCGAAATTGAAATCAATTCCTTGTACCGAATTGTTTCCTGTATTGCCGACTCAATTTGAATTTGGCGGCGTAATTTCTCTTTTTCGTTTTCAATATTCTCAGTTTCCGCAAGGATAGATTGTAACCATCTTTGAAAACGTTCGATATCGGATAACTCCGCCATAATGTTTGCTGATGCTAACTTACAATTAACACATTCCACATTCTATTCGTAGTGGAGAAGCAATAATCCAAATGTAAAATGCTCTTCGATAGTATTGTGAGGGGTGATTGTCGATGAAAAAAATTGTCATAAAAATTGGTGGAGGACTGATTACTGACAAATCTACTTTCAAATCACCTAGATTAGACATTATTCAATCTGTAGCGAAAGTTATAGCAGAACTATCGGCGGACGGACACAAGTTCATTGTCATTCATGGTGCAGGGTCATACGGACATTTGGAATCTAAGAAATGGGGTTTGGCAACAGGAGCTGAGCCCGAACGGATAGATGCCCAAAGAAAGGCTGTCAAATCAGTTAGAAATGACATGTTAGAATTAAATAAATTATTAGTTGATGCTTTTACTAATTATGATATACAAACAATGACATTTCCCCCTTCAAATTGGGTAGAAGGCATTGGATTAAATTTCAAAGGCGATTTGTCCAAATTCAATCGCAAAGACAATATCATACCAATATCATTTGGTGATGTAGTAGATAGAAAGGACACACTTGAATTCGGAATCCTTTCGGGGGATGATTTAATGGTTAGAATTTCTAAAGAAATCCCTGATGTTTCTCATTGTATTTTCTTACTTGGCGATACCCCTGGTTTGATGACTAAACCGCCAAATGAACCTGGGTCAGAATTAATCAAATGTTGGTCAAGTAGTGAACACGTAGTCGGCACCCATTCTTCAGCCCAAGATGTTACTGGCGGGATTTTCCTAAAAACGGCTAGTGCTGGTGAAATTTGCCAAAAAATTCCAGTAGTCTGGATGTTAGATGGACGGAAACCAGAACGCATCACTGAATTGATTTCAACAGGTCAAACGATTGGGACAAAAATCATTCCTTGATGGATTTCGATTATATGCAGGTTTCACCTCGGCGTGTTGAGATACATGAGTGACGGCTCCAATACAAACGCCCTTTCAGGCTATGATCCCTCTCAAATTGAGATGATGGATGAACTATGTATATTAGTTGATTCAAAAGATAATGTAATTGGTTCTGCATCAAAAGTTGATTGTCACCGGGGGAAAGGTTTGCGCCATCGAGCATTTAGCGTTCTAATTATTGACGGAAATAATAGATTATTAGTACAAAAAAGAGCAGCAGAAAAAATTACCTTTCCAAATATGTGGGCTAATACTTGCTGCAGTCACCCTCTAGATATCACTGGCGAAAATGGAGACCCAATTGAAGGTGTTACCAACGCAGCAATTAGAAAATTAGAACAAGAATTAGGAATCCCTACTGAAGAATCATCATCATGGGAATATAATCATCTTGGGAAATTTGAATATAGTTGCAGATGGGATTCAGAATGGATAGAACATGAAATTGACCATGTTCTTCTAGTAAATGCAAATACAAATCCTATCCCTAATCTAAATGAAATATCAGAGGTTATGTGGCTAGACCAATCCGAATTAGAAGAAATGATGTCAGGGAGTGGGAAGTGGGAACATGAACTTGTTGCCCCATGGTTCAAGATTATTTGGCAACACTTCATTTCCCAACATTATCCAAACATGAAGTTACTCTCCCAATCTAGGCATAATGAAATAATAAATTATGGCCTATTGAACTTAATTGATAAGTCAAATGATCCTGGACAAAACTTGTTGAACGCCTTATCTAATCATCGTGAAATTGTTGAAAAAGAAATAATGAAAAGTTTAGGGAAAATCGAACAAACTCGATTACACGGTGCCATGACACATCTATTCACTGGTGGAGGAAAAAGATTACGAGCTATTTTACCAAGATTAGTAGGGGAAGCAGTTGGTAATGCCAATAATGGTCATTATACACTCGGGGCCTGTATAGAAATTATTCACAATTTCACTCTTGTCCACGATGACATTATGGATCAAGATCCGATTCGCCGTGGATTACCAGCAGTACACATCGCCTACGATGATCCGACTGCAATCAATGCAGGTGATGCTATGCTTGCTGTTGGATTCGAAATTTTGGCAGATAGTGAATATATTTCGTCTCAGCATTTACGATACTTAGTTCAATCCATTGGCGAAATGGTCAGAAGGGTTGCTGAAGGGCAGCAAGAAGACTTTGAATTTGAAAATAGAGACAGCGTTTCTGAAGAAGAATATGTCTCAATGATTGCGGGGAAAACAAGCGCAATGTTTGAAACATGTGCGAAGACTGGTGCTATCCTTGCCGGAGTTGATGACCGAATTGTCCAAAATATGGCCGAATGGGGATTGAAATTAGGCTTATGTTTCCAATTGATGGATGATTTAATTGACCTAACTGGAGATACTGAAACTATAGGGAAACCTGCAGGTTCAGATATTATTCAGGGAAAAAGAACTTTAGTGGCAATCCATGCTCTAAAAAATTCTGAAAATTTAACCACTTTCAACAAAATCTATGGTACTGGTAAATCAACCCCTGAAGAATTGGAACGTGCCGTTTTGGAATTACAAGATAATGGCTCTATCCAATATGCATTAGATAGAGCTATGTTATATCATAAACAAGCACATCAAATGCTAGACATCCTGCCTGAATCTCCTGCGGTTGATATCCTAAGAGAATTAACCGATTTTCAATTGATAAGAATCAATTGATGAAATTCAATCAATCCGTATATTGTTCTTCACCAGGGATCTCTTCTTTGAGTCCCTTGCGCTGACGAATTTCACCAACTACCTTGTGGAATAACGAAGTAGGTAATTGTACGAAGCCAGCGTTTTCTGTGTTCCAAACTGCTCTACCCTGACTCGCTGCTCGTATATCATTCGAGAAACCAAATGATTCTGCTACTGGCATCTTTCCGATGACGCTAGCAGTTGCTCCGTCAACTGGCATGTCCTCGATGATACCGCGTCGTGTGGTTAATTCCCTAGTAACTCCACCAATGACATCGTTTGGTGCATCTATTCGAATATTTTGAATAGGCTCAAATATAACTGAGCGGGATCGTAGGATTGCGCCTTTGATTCCATTTCTTACAGCAGGAATCGTTTGAGCGGGCCCACGATGAATTGCATCCTCGTGAAGTTTAGCATCTACGAGTCTAATCATTACACCCATTAATGGCTCTTCGGCTGTAGGTCCTTTCTTACAAACATCATTGAAACCCTCAATCATCAGTTCACGTGTTTCGTGAAGATTTTGGATACCTTTGGTATCATTTACGAAAATATTAGTGCCGTGAATTGCGTAAATTTTTCTCATCAAATTTTTCTCCAAACCAAATTCAGCAAATTTGTTTCCGACTTCCTTAGCATCCTTTGTCCGTACTGGTCCATCTCCAAAATGACCTTCTCTGAGAGCATCGATAACTTCCTGTGGAAGTGGTTCGGCCTCGATATAGAATCTATTATGGCGGTTTGGTGATTTGCCCTCAAATGGACGTCCAGAATTGGTGCTTTCAATCGATTCACGATAAACTACAATTGGCTCACTAACTTTGACTTTGATGCCTTGTTCTTCTTGCATTCGGTAAACTGTAATTTCTAGATGAAGTTCACCCATACCAGCAAGCAAAGCCTCGCCGGTTTCTTGATTAGTTGAAACTTGTAATGATGCATCCGCTTTTGCTAACCCGCGAAGGGCATCAATGAATTTTGGTAGATCTTTCATAGATCTTGGTTCAACTGCGACGGTAACTACTGGCTCAGAGTAGTGTCGAATGGCTTCGAACGGAGTCGCGTCTTCTGAATTTGCAACTGTAACTCCTGCTGCAGCACTTCGGATACCGGTAACAGCAGCAATATTTCCTGCTGAAACTTGAGGAACTTGAATTCGATCGGCACCAACCATCATACTGACTTGTTGAACACGTTCAGATTTTGCTGCACCGATAGCCCAAACAGACTCCCCATGCTTGATTGTCCCTGAATAAACTCGACCTACAGCTACTTCTCCTGCATGTGGATCCATCCAAATTTTAGTTATCATTAATGACAATGGCCCTTCTGAATTACATTCTAACATTGATTTGCCTACTTCTGATTCTAAATCGCCTTGCCAAATGTTTGGAATTCGGTATTTTTGTGATTCTAAAGGCCCAGGTAATTTATCAACTGCCATATCGAGAAGGACTTTATGAATTGGAGCTTTCTTAGACAATTCTTTTTGCTCATCATTGTAACAGTGCTCAAATATATCTTTGAAATTCAAACCAGATTTTTTCATATATGGTACTGACATACCCCAATTATAGTAAGCAGAACCGAAAGCAACAGTTCCATCTCCGACAGAAACTTGCCATTTTCGGCGTAATTCTTCTGGAGCAAAATCTGAAATTAATTTATTGACTTTTAGGATTATTTTTTCAAATCGAGCCATCATTTCTTGGCCATCGATTTGTAATTCGTTGATTAATCGGTCAACTTTATTGATAAATAATACAGGACGGACTTTTTCCTTCAATGCCTGGCGAACAACAGTCTCGGTTTGAGGCATTGTTCCTTCAACAGCACAAGCGAGAATTATGCAGCCATCAACGGCACGCATAGCTCTAGTTACGTCTCCACCAAAGTCAACGTGACCTGGAGTATCAATAAGATTAATCAGATAATCTTGGCCTTCAATATCGTGAACCATCGATGCACTTGCTGCGTTAATTGTAATACCGCGGGCACTCTCTTGTTCGTCGAAATCTAGGACTCGAGCTTTCCCTGCAAGTTCCTCTGACATCATTCCTGCACCAGCAATCAAATTGTCTGACAGGGTAGTTTTACCATGATCGATATGAGCAGCGATAGCGAGATTGCGAATATGCTCTCTATCATGCATTATGTCAACAGCACGCTTGATATTATCTTCCTTACGGCCCATTCAATCACCTTGGATGAGCCGGCGACCTGACTATGGTTGATAAAGCCGATTGTATCACTACGTGATACCAGTTTGTAGTCAAGGCTAATTATGATACTCAATCATCGTGCTGATGCTGCAATTCTTTCAACTTCTTCACGCTTACCAATTGCGAAGGATCCTACATCCCCGCTAGCTGCTTTGGAAATTTCGGAGATTATCCCCTCGGTTAGAGAGCGCTTACTCTTTGCCGTAGCTGATGCGCATCCCTTTGACAAATTTCGTAGAGCAACGTCTAATCTCCGGCTAGGCGAGGAATCAACTGCTTTCGGTGTGCTTACTGCACCCAATTTTATCCGTGTTGTTTCTTCACATGGAGCTGCTTCAACAATAGCATCGATAAACTTCTGGAGGGGATTTTCCCCCGAACGCTCTGCAATATTGTCTAGGGCGGCTTCGAATGACTTAGCACAGTGTTGTTTCTTACCAGAGAATTTCCCCTTTCGCATCAAATTATTGATGAATCTTTCAACTACTGAGAGATTAGCTTTTCCAAACCATTGATTGGCATGACGGCCCCCCGTGTGTGGCGTTCCAATTGTTGCCAAATTAATGTATGGAGCAAGCCCCGGATCGGCGCAAGTAACTTCATTTGCATCCCACTTACCAAAAACCATAGTTCCGATTCCAGCAATAGGGGCCTCTGGCTCCTTTTGTTCTTGAACTTCTTCGGACATAACAAACACCTTATCGAATTGGCTTCTCTTTTCTGCCTCGAACCATTTCATCAAGAGAGACGCCGTTCACTTTGATTACTTTATAGCGAACACCTGGCAAATCTCCCATCGATTGACCACGAGGTCCTCCGATACCTTCGACAAGTACTTCATCGTGCTCATCAATGAAAGATATCGCACCATCTCCTGGTGCGAAAGCAGTGAGTTTATTTCCTGTGCGTATCAATGAAATCTTGACAGCCTTTCTAATGCCAGAATTTGGCTGTTTAGCCTCGAAACCAACTTTTTCGATTACAATTCCTTTAGCTTGAGTCGAACCCTTTAGTGGATCGTGCTTCAAAACTCCACCTGCTCGACGCTTGAGTTCTCGGTCCCGAAAACGCTTCTCCTTCCATCGATATCTTTTACGGTCATCCTTCATCTTAATTCCTGAGAAAAGACCTCTACCCAAGTTTGACACCTCAAAAGACAGCCCGCCGACCTGACTCGGGTATAAGAGTATGACGGGGCTGCCATAGGTGGGTGTACTAAAGGAATAACTAACTCCTTTCGCTAACATTCAAACCGAATCGTCATTGCCTAGACATCATGGCATTCCGTAATCTACTTGAGGGGGTTCAACAAATCGATACCGAAGTTAGCGCCATTCATGGAATTTTTGACCACTCAACAAACGAAAAACACACCCCATTACTTTTTACAAATATCACTGAAGCCCCCGGTCATCATTCTGCATTGAATGTACTAACACGCCAAAGAATTTGTGATATTTTTGATGTTAGTGCGGGAGAACTCATCGACATTTTAGCATGGGCAATGAATAATCCAAGTGAACCCAAAATTGTCGGAACCAATAACGCCCCTGTACTAGAAAATACATTCAATGAAGTTAATCTACTAAAAATTCCAATCCCATGGCATTATCGGGAAGATCGTGGAAGATACCAATCAGCTTCGGTAATTATAGCAGAATACAAAGGCATTAGGAATATGTCATATCATCGACAATTCCTACGTGATGAAAATCATTGTGTTTCACGCTTCGTCCCACGGCACCTTCGAACTATGGTAGATCTTGCAGCTTCAAACGGCGATGAAGTGAATATTGCCGTAGTAAATGGAGCGGATTCAGCAGTACTACTAGCTGCAGCAATGTCATTTACTGAAAATATAGATGAGTTAAGAGTAGCCGCTGCTCTACACGAACGATTACATAAGCGTCCATTAGAGCTCGTTGAACTATCAAATGGGGTTCAGGTCCCGGCAGATGCAGAATACGCCATGGAAGCGCGCATTACATTATCGAGAGACGATGAAGGGCCTTATGTCGACATAACCGGAACCGTAGATGATGTTAGACAAGAAAATGTCATCGAATACGATGTGCTTCATCATCGAAACGAGCCTATATTTCACGCGTTGATTCCAGCGGAAATTGAACATCGTACTTTGATGGGAATGCCAAGGGCACCAACAATCAAAAATGCTGTTTCAGAGGTGGTAGAGTGTACAGATGTTTACCTCACTGATGGCGGCAGTGGTTGGTTATCGTCAGTAGTTCAAATAATTCCTAAAGAAAATGATGACGGCAAGAAAGCGATTGAAGCTGCTCTAGCTGGCCATCCCTCGATGAAACAAGTCATAATTGTTGATACAGATATTGACATCACCGATCCTGTGAGAGTTGAATGGGCATTAATGACCCGGTGGCAACCCGACAAAGACACTATTATCCTCTCAAATCAAAAAGGTTCAAGCCTGGATCCGAGTCGAGCAGAGACGGGCTTGACAAGTAAAATTGGCATGGATGCTACTTTACCACCCGGAATCGACCGTTCACCGTACGAATCAGTCCTATGAGGTAATAAAATGCAAGAGAAGAGCGGCGACATTTCCGCACGACTTCAACATCCTCGTCGTAGTTTGGGCAATCGACACCGTAGTCAGTCAGAAAAATTTCTAAATTTATCCAAAACAGACGGAAAATATATTGGTTGGGCAGAACAAAGTGCCCGCCAAGCGATTCTCTATGATTTCACCAACCCTAAAAATTGGAAATTATTAGTAGAAATCAAAATAATTCTTCAAGATGAAATAGGCATTAGAGCAGTTCTTGAAGAATTATTCACAGTACTAGGGAGAGACAGTGAATTATTGGAGCAATTGAAAGAAATAGACATGCTAATTGCTGGAATTGACTTACTAAATGCTGGTCTGCAAGTAGACCCATTAGATCCGGATAAATGGGTAAATTCGATAAAATCATCCGAAGAGGAAAAACAAAAATTTGCTAATCGCGTAAGAATCCTTGATTTACGTGACCCAAGAGCAAACGTTCTGTTTTCAAGAAGGCTCGAACGAATTAAAGAACAGGGAGATGAAGATCTATTTATTGAATTAGAAAGAATACTACTAGCCCAACATCCAGCGAATTATGAGGCATGGGGGGAATTGGGTAAACTGCACGAACGACGAGGTGAATATAATCAAGCGTGGTTTTGCTATGACCAATCTCAAACATATTTCCCTTCTGCAAAAATAAGAGATTCTTTCAGAGAACGAATGGAAGCTAAAATGGATGGAGGAGAATCGAAACCATGGGTTGCTCCACAAATTACTGAACGAATAGATTTTCTCAATAGGATGCAAAGATTGGCGACTCCAGATAACCATGGAGGGAAAAAATCAGAAAAAAAATCAGAAAAAAAATCTCTCGAACATGAAACTATGGTTCAGAAGGTAATGCGACTGAAAAAATCCGGAAGAATACAAGAGGCTTTCTTTTTTGTTCGACGCCTAGCAACTGAAGGGGATCAAGATGCGATTAAGATGCTGGATCAACTAAGGAGTGAATTAGAATGACTGAGGGAACTGAATTTGTATTAGCATGGACGACTTCAAGAAATTCGATAGAAAATGAACAAACATGGGTTATGGTTCTCCACAAAGAACGAGGTTGGGAATTACCGGGGGGTTCAAAATTTGATGATGAGAAATCAGTTGAAACAGCCCTGCGAGAATTATTTGAAGAAACGGGATTGCTCGGGACTGCCAAAGCATACGATTCTGAACTTATCGCTAACGGTACAGTAGTTTGGATAGAAGTTGAAGACGAGCCTCAACCTAACTCTTGGGATTCAGAAGATGATGTTATTGAAGAGGTGGGATGGTGTATACAAATCCCAGACAGGTTAGGTTGGGATATTGCAGAAATTGAAAACATAATGGCTCATGATTGGAGCACATCAATTAGCCTAGAATCTTGAATCTCAGATAC
Organism: Candidatus Poseidoniales archaeon; assembly: GCA_012960975.1. Classification (GTDB taxonomy): domain Archaea; phylum Thermoplasmatota; class Poseidoniia; order Poseidoniales; family Thalassarchaeaceae; genus MGIIb-O2. The sequence goes on along the minus strand of DUAE01000055.1, from coordinate 38,865 downwards.
TCGAGACCTCATTATTTCAGCCCAATGAGATATTTTTAATGCTACTCCTGCATCTAAAATTAATCCTAGATCGTTTCTTTGGTCACCAGAAAGATCACTCATCAAAACTGGAACCAATTCTTCTACAACTGATTGGACATCATCAGGATTAGATGCTATCCATGTATTTCCACCAACGGATCGAGGAGCTGAATTTTCAATGCGTTGCATCATAGTAGGGGCTGTAGAATCTACTTCATCTAAGGCGAGATTAAGCCATTCTAATGAACTTACCAAATTTTCAGCAATCATTCCTTCATTAATAAAACATAATTTCGCAGTCCATAAATGGCGCATTGCAGGGTCTAAATCACCTAATTCAACTAAAATCCTAGCTGATTCTAATCGAGAAAGGCCGCGGAGATCATTGGGATGTCCGGCTAATTTATTGATATCTGAATGTACCACTAGTGCCATCATTTGTTCCCCTTTATTGGTATGCCAATTAGCTAAATTTAACAATGCTAAACCATGTAATGGTGAACCTGATTCAATTGCATTAAGACGGTCGACACACCACCGTAATTCTTGACCAATCATCGCTTCATCCATTGAACCTATCAATGCCCTATCCATTCGCAATCTAGTTTCAATTAGATGGTCACGTTCTTCATGAGAACGTGAACGTGTAAGCAAGTCATTTGAAAATGACAATCCGTCTTCGATCTTTCCTTCCGATAACATTTGTTGGAATATCAGAGTATCTAATTCTAGAGGGGTCGCACTGAATTTGCTGCTAGACAAAAAAATCTCTCTCAATTTTCTAAGTTTTGAATAATCTCTTCATAATTTCCGCGCAAGCCAACTTCACGGTCCACTAATCGTTGCAAATGGCCTTCAAAAGCGGTTTTTGAATCCGCTAAGTCTGAACGCAATTTTTCGAGATCATCGACTTCGAGGAGAAGATTACCCACTGCTCGATATACTGGTTTGTTGGGATTTTGATTTTCTAATGCTTCTAAAGTTAAAGAAATCTCATTGACTTGATTTGTAATTTGTGACAATTGAGATTGGAGAATCTGTAATTCTTGGACAATTGCTTGTAATTGTTCTGAATCAACCTCGCTCAATCAATCACCTCTTGTAGCTGCAACGGCTTGTTCAGATGCTATCAACCCACGCATCAGGCTATTCCATCTGGCGCGTAGATCGGCAATGCTATCGGCTGACTCATGAATAAAAATTTCATTATCATTGTAAATATAATCAACTTCAGTAGTCAAACCTGCCGACAATGCTTTCGCATCCTCATGAATTAATTTAAATTCATATTGAGCGCAATCACTCTTCTTCGGAGATGCCATCGAAATCAGCCTCTGCTGCTAATTTTCGCTCATAATCAAGAGCTGCTTGTTGAGCGATAACAGTCATATCAGTAGCGGTTGCACCTTCCATGCCACGGCGAATGACTCGGTTATTTGCATCTGTAGCACGAGTGAATGGTTCCCAAACGCCACCAGAAAATTTATGCGAGCATTTCTTGCATTCCCATATCCCAGCAACTTGTCGACTCACTTTTGGATACTGGCATTTAGGGCACGTGTAGAGATGATTTTTCTTGCGTAGAGCCGCTCCGGCTCTTCGACGAACGCTAACACCATATCGTGCACCATACCTTGCGGTTGCCCCAACTTTCTGTGTTCGCTTTGCCATCTCAATTACCTCCTTCTAGTGAATGTACCAAATCTCTTAGTTCGTCGCCCTTTGTGCGAGCTTGTTTCATTAGTTCAGCAAATTCACCGGCCGTGAAGGTTCCCTTAAGACCCTTCTGTAATGAATGAACGTGAGCATCAGCTCCGAGAGTGATGTGGATTCTTTCGTCGCCACCTAATTCTTCCCTGCCAGATGCATCGTAAACATATCGTCCTCCAACGCGGTGATATGAACACATAATCGGTGTTTTAGAGACATCCAAAGGAATATCCTCGCCTAATTCGAACTTAGCCAACGGAATTACAGAATTACGTAATGCAGCGATGCCAGCTAATGCAAATGCATCAAACAAATTACCATCATCTGAAATTGCGTACAAATCAAGAATTACTTGCCAAGCTTTCTCACCGGGGATAATACAGAGAGCTTCAGTATCGATACATCCTGATTCACGGATTCCTCGGTCGACTACTCGTCCGAGTTCAATAGATTCTGGGCTAGGAGGCCCAGGTTCGTGTTGTCGACCAGCGACTGGACGCAATTCAGCACTACACATCAAACCACCTTGATTCGGTCGGTCAGAGTATGGAGTCATGGTTTGAAATTTGACACCAGCGTAAACGATAGTATCACCCATTCGAACTTTGGCGGAACCTTCTGCATTGCCTAAAATTCCGACTTCTAATTGAACATCGCGGCCATCCCATTGGCCGCGGCCATCAAGACGTTGGTCATTTTCAGCTAATTCGATTAGGTGAGAGCGGAGTAATTGAGGGACTAGGGGGATACTCATAAGTTGTAACCTCCATTTTTTAGTGCTTCAGCACAATAACCGCCAATCACCATTGCTGCTTCCATATTGTAATCCCACGCTTCCTGGAACTCTTCCTGAGAAAGATCACCATCCATCTGAAGGAAGGACAATTCGCCCGAATTAGGTAGGATGCCCATTGGCAAATCAGCTTCACCATAATTGTCTTCAGACTTATTCAAATCACAAACTACGACACCATTGATTTTTCCAGATGCTACTGAAACCACCAAATCGGTCATAGGGATGCCCGCATCAGCCAAAGCAACGGACGCGGCGGTTAATCCGACGCATCGAGTACCAGCTTCAGCACAGATAATTTCTATTTCAACACGTATTTTTGAACGAGGATACAGTTCTAGTAAAACCACACTTTCAAGTGCATCAGAAGTAACCTTACTGATTTCCCTACTTCGGCGATTAAAACCTGGTCGAATCCTATCACTTGTTGAGAAAGGAGCCATGTTGTATCGAACGTCAAGAACTGCACGGTCTTGGCGCTGAATCTTCCTTGGATGAGCCTCCATAGGGCCGTAAACTGCGACAATCACTTCGTTAGTACCCCAAGTCATCCGGCATGAGCCATCAGCTACTGGAACAACACCTAATTCGATTGAAATCGGCCTCACGTCTCCTGCTTTTCTTCCATCCACACGGATGCCATTTTCATCAATCATTTGTACGTCGCCATATCCCATTATGCTACACCTCCAGGTGTTGCGGCCTTTGCTTCAGCCGTCATTTTTCGAAGACGGTTTCGAACTTCGAGCATTCCCTCGAAGTCTCCATCAATCCAGATCCGGCCGTTTTCTGCGGCTACGACTCTACATTCAGTGTCTTCCTTGAGTTGTCGCAGAGCTTTTCCTTGTCGACCGATCAATCGTCCGAGGAGATGAGGATCAATGTCCTCAACTGTACCTGAACGAATCTTTCGAAGTCCCATTCCCTTCATCGTAACGACACTAGAATGGGTCTCCTCGACCTCTTGCACTCTGCATAGTATTGCTTCACCAATATCGATGACACTGCGTGTGCCACCGAATTCCATCTTGGCAGGGCCAAGACTCATCGGCAAAATTGCGTTGAAAGGAGCGCCGATGTCTACGAACCAAATATTGTTCGTACAACCCTCGACTAAACCGATTACTAAATCCCCAGGTCGGGGGAAGTATTTGGTTCGACTTGGTAAAATCGAAACTGATTTACCATCCTTTTTCATTTGTCCTTGTTTCGTTGCTCGAAGTCGGCCATCCATGACGATGACGCCATGGCCTACTTCGTAGCCCTCTGAATCACCGAGATCTTCTCCCGGAGCAACAAGCAGAGGTGCTTGTTGAGAGTCATGCGGCCCGGCCGCGTTTCCTTTTCCACTCATGTTATCGGGCCGCGCGACCGACCATCCCTTCATAACCGTTGATGCAACCACCTACGGTGGCGTATCAGTCAAGTTCTTTGACACTAACTTCCGATGACCTAGATGCGACTTGCCCAATGATCTCATTTTTCCTTCCTCCAGGAACTTCAATAACACATACCCATGAACCATCGGAAATCCATTCTTGTTTTTTAATTAATTCCCTCAATAAATGATGTACTCCGCCATAATCCTTGCCAGGGATTTTGAAAGCTAACCTAACAGTAATGAATGCTAACGGGATGACTGGCCTAAGCAATTGAATAGCATCTTTGACCTGCCTCTCAACTGATAGAAATGGATCAACTGAAAACCTAATTTCATCGAGGGCTAATTCAATTCTAGTATGTGGATGTGGTAATTTAGTTTTTGGATCTGTGGCAGTAGTTGCAATTTGGTGAATTATTCTCGTACGTTTTTCTGCTACCATTTTTTTACGTTGAACCGTAGTTAATTGAATGCTCCCCTCATTGAGGATTTTCTCAACGCAAACATGTAAATCAGTCGAACCAAAAACCGATACTAAAGCATCACTAGTAGGGCGATCACCTGATTTAACATCATTCCATACCTCACTGGTCGCCAATAAATCATCAAGGTGAACCTTGGTATTATCAACTTTCCAAGCATCGACCAAATCAGAATCAACCAATATTTCATATCGGGAGCCTCCCTTTTCTAATCGGGCGAGAACTGCGTCATCGAGGCTTACCATGGTTGCTGAGGTGGCCCCATGGACTTAGAGTGTGGCTTGTGTCAACCATAACAGGTAGGATGAAATCATAAAATAATTTTGAGGAATAATTTCAGAGTTTATCCAAATGCTTCATTGTTGCATCTCTATCTAATTTTTCATAACCAGAACTGTTTACTATAGCAATTTCAACAGTATTACGATTAAGATCATCTTCAAGTGATTCTTGCAAAGCCTCAAGACCTAGTTTCACTGCTGCGTTCAATGTCATATTTTTCTTCCACTTCTCTTCAAAGTGATCGATTACAGTAGAACGTCCCCTACCAATAGCACCGGCATGGTAGGATTGGTATGCACCTGACGGATCAGTCTCAAACAAATGGATTCCATCACCATCTATTCCAGCGATTAAGAGGGCTGTACCAAATGGACGAGCGCCGCCGTATTGTGTAAAGGATTGCATGAAGTCACACATTTTTTTTACTAAAGTGGTTATTGCAATAGAATCACCGTAGGTCATGCGATTAACTTGACTCTGGACTCTGGCGCGGTCAACGAGTTGGCGCGCATCAGCGATTAACCCTGATGTTGTCATACCAATATGGTCATCAATTTGATACATTTTTTCTATAGAATCAGTAATTACTAACTTACTTGAAATTCGTTTATCAACAATTAAAACAACCCCATCGCGGTATTTTAGACCGACAGTCGTTGTTCCCCTCTTGACAGATTCTCTTGCATATTCTACCTGGTATAATCTCCCATCTGGTGAGAATGTTGAGACCCCATGGTCATATCCGCGTCCGCTTGGCTGCATGTTATCAACATCGAACCGATACCGACCTCTTATCAATCTTGAGAATACCCAGACTGCTTCAGCGCGGCATTGATGATTAGAACGCCTACGCGAGAACATGCGCACTGCTGTCCTCGCTTCGGGAGGAAAGGATTCAACCTATGCTTCTTGGTGGGCTTTAATGCAAGGTTGGAGCATCGAAGCAATGATTACAATTCAAATCGTTGGAGATGATTCAATGATGTTTCAACTACAAAACACGTCGATTGCAGGATTACAAGCTAAATCTATTGGAGTTCCATGGATATCAGTCATTTCTGAAGGTGTAGAAGAAAAAGAAATTGATGATTTAGAAAAAGCGATTATCACCTCCAATCTTCAGATTGATGCATTGGTTGTTGGCGCACTTCGCTCAGATTACCAAAAAACCAGAATAGAAAGAATGTGCGAGCGTCTGGGAATTATTTCTTATTGCCCATTATGGCATCATGATTCACTTGAACATATGAATTCACTAATAGATCATGGTTTTGATGTCCGAATAGTTTCAGTATCTGCTGATGGTCTAGACGAATCTTGGTTGGGGGCTAAACTGACTAAGGAGAATTTACATGTTTTGGGGCAATTAGCTGAAAAACATAGATTCAATCTCGATGGGGAGGGGGGCGAATTTGAAACAATTGTCCTAGATTCCCCTCATATGAATCAACGAATTATTTGCGAAGCTGAGACAACATGGAATGGAAGTCGGGGTACTTGGATAGTTACCAATGCACATTTGGAGTGAGGAGATTTAACCCGTTATCCTCAAACACCAGTGTCATTCCGCATAACCGGGGAAATACATGACTGTCTCGCCACTCGACTATCGTTACGGTAGAAAAGAAGCAAAATCAATTTGGGCCAGGGAAGGGAGGCATTCGCGACAACTTGATGTCGAACGGGCGTTAATCTGGGCACATTGCCAATTAGGCAGAGTTAGCCCCGAAGATTACGAAATTGTCGCTTCGATTGCAAATCCAGAAGTTGTTACTGCTGATAGAGTTGATGAAATCGAAGCGGAAACACTCCATGACATCATGGCATTGACCAAAGCAATGGCTGAAGCAGCAGGTGATGCTGGATGGTGTATTCACCTTGGAGCAACCAGCAATGATATTGTCGATACTGCTGTTGCTCTCCAAATTAGAGATAGCATTTATCTGCAACAAGAAACACTCAAACAATTGACTGCGACGATGTGTAACCTTGCCCAGCGTGAAAGGGATACTGTGATGATTGGCAGAACCCACGGGCAAGCTGCAGTCCCGATTACTTTTGGATTGAAAGTTGCAGTTTGGGTCGATGAATTTCGTCGCCATCTAGACCGGCTGGATGAACTTACACCTCGATGTACAACTGGAAAATTCCTTGGGGCTGTTGGTACCGGTGCCGCGCAGGGTGAGAATGCTTTCGAATTACAGAGTTTAATAATGGGAAATTTGGAACTTCACACTCCGGTTGCAACAACACAAGTCGTCGGCCGTGACCGCTATATCGAATGGGTAGGATGGATGGCTAATGTTTCTACCAGTATCGAGAAAGTCTTGCAAGAAATAAGAAACCTTCAACGCAGTGAAATTGCAGAAGTTGGTGAATTTTTTGACAAAGATAAGCAAGTTGGATCATCTACGATGGCACATAAACGTAATCCAATTACTGCTGAAAATGCATGTGGATTAGCAAGAATCGTCCGCTCTATGATTATTCCCTCATATGAAAATGCATTATTATGGCATGAAAGAGATTTAGCTAATTCTTCTGCAGAACGATTCACACTATCACATTCAATGATCCTGCTAGATGATATTATTATCAAATGTGATAGGGTACTATCAAAATTAAGTGTGGATGCTGAACGTATGCGTTTCAATATTGATGCACAAAAAGGGTTAGTAATGGCTGAAAAATTGATGATAGCTCTCGTCGATAATGGCATGGCTAGAGATGTTGCACACGAAATTTTACGAAGTGCATCGATGGAAGCACTTGAATCAGGTGAAAATCTTGAAAATGTTTGTGCTAGATTAGTAGAAATCTCAGAAATATTTAGTCGTCAAGAATTAGGCGATTTATTCAAACCTGAAAGCCACCTAGGATTTAGTGGAGAAATAGTTGATGAAGCTATCAGATTAGCCAGAGACCGTATTTAATTGAATATCAAAATACTATCATCGCAATCCCAAGGCACAAGCCAGTAATTATTGCAATTATACCAAGAACTGCTATCATTGCATGTGGGCCGTATTGATTTACATCATTCAACGCGACATTGAATAATCCGGCTTCGCGAACCCCTTCTATTACACCTGATTCTGTCTCTTCAAATTCTGGCAATGCTTTCCGTTGAATCTTCTCTATCGGAACACCCTGCGTTGCCATAATTCAACGGAAGTGCCGTCGGTTGTTTAGGATATCCTTTCAAAATTGTGAAAACAACCTTTCGGAAAGGTCATCCACCCTCAATTCAGCCAAGGATCATGCTGGAGTTGAATCGAGGTCCTATCCACTTGTCTTACGAGCCTAGTTCTGGTTCTACAAATCTCTGCCTAAGTATTGCTTCAGTAGTACTATCCTCCAATAATAAAGTGATTTTGTTAACCAAAGAATTACCAGACGGGATGCAGTCTAGTCAAATCTTAGGAGATTTGACAAAAAATCAAATCGAGAGATTGATTATTCTAGCATTTGATGAACAATTACTAGAAAAAAGCCGAGCGATTTCGGGAATAATTTCTAGATTAAACGCAGAAGATTTGCTAATCATAAGTGATTGGTGTCCAAGTTCAGGGAGAGCACCCGCAAATGACATATTAGCATTGAAAGAGATACTAAATTTAAATTTAGAGAATAAAATTCTTTTCACCTCAGCTGCATATGAAGATGCATCGGGAAAAAATCAAGGTTGGATAGCGAGGGGAGGGGATTCGTTCAATAATCTCTCTAGAACGGTGTTAATGACACGACATCCTCTAAAAGGAAATTATCGAATTATAGAAGATGAAAAAATCGAGTATCTAATGAAAATTTCAAAAAATGGATTTTTTCCAGCTAGTTAGTTCTTGATTATAGAATTGAGTAAATTATCGAGTTCGGCTAAAGCCTCCTCATCGGGGTTAGCCAATGATTGAGGATCTTTTGCTAAACCAGTATAATCATCATCCTCAATTTCACTTCCTCTTCGGTTTTTTATTCTTTGACGGAACATGAGCCAAAACATGACAATAGAAGATATCGACAATAAAATAGTCGCAATCCCAACACTAGACATAATTTAACGAGATTACATCATACTTTTCACAACTTCTGAGGTAAGTTGTGTGACAGAGGCATCGAAAGGTGTCTACGTTGAGAAGCAGAAGGTTCAACCCAGCCATCATATTTTTCAGATGCATATTGAATATCCGCCACCCAATGTTTCTCCATTTTCAATCCACATTTTTTACATCGAAGGGGTTGGCCTTCACCCGCACTTCTCATGGTAATCTGAGAGCAACATTTAGGACGGTGTTTGATTCGAGGTGTTGGTTTATTCAATTTCAATCGCTCTAAATGTACACTAAAATCCGGTGACTTGAGGCCAACCCAAGAGATGTGATCGCCAATTTGTAATTTTCTCAATAATTTATTCACATCCCCTCCTTCTTTGAACGCTACCAAGGATACAATTTGTCCATCCTTAATCACCTTTAAACTAGAATGTGCACCTTTTGTTTCCTTTGGGTTCACTAAAACAGTTCCCGATTCAAAACCTAAAATATGGTCATCAGATAATTGATTTGTACGGTGTACTGCGTAACGTTCTGCTCGTTCGACTCCTGCTTGTTCTTGGATCCAAAAATGTGCTTTTTCGACCGCCTCATACGATTTACCTCGAATACCGTAAAGCACAGGGCAAGGAGTCCTTGGAGAAATTAATCCCTTGTCGATTGTTGGATCGCGATTAAGAAATGTATCGCTGTGTAATTTATCGAGTTGCATTATCACTTCTTTAGGTACCAAGCGTTTTTTTCCAATCAATTCTTCTGAGCGCCAAGCGATTAATTCCCAACTGGAATGCGCATTAGGATACCATGCGATTGCTGCGCTGGCTCCAATAAGACCCCAATTAGATTTGCCAGAAAAATAATTTTCAACAGAAATTACATTCTCAACATCACTTTTCTGCACCTCGCCACGAACTGCAGAAAAATACAATTGTACATCAAAATTATATTCCGAAATTACTAAAACCGGAGAAATTTCACTATCCACGTCAAGATGGTCTTCTAAACTATGCAATAAATCCTCAATAAAACTTGCACAATTATCTCTCAATTTCTCCGATTGATTATTTGGTACCTCAACTATAGCAGAAAGAGCACCATTGCCACGAGTCCGTCGTGCTGCAAATGGCCATAGCCTAACCAAGCGCCGTTCGAGACAAACAAATCCATCAACAGATTTGGTCAATAAATTCAACAAATCATCAAAAGTAGCAGTTGTACAACCAAAATCTGGGTGATCGGTATCATCCAGCCCGATATAGAAGCGGCTGGAGTCGGCACGGCCGCTCAAGCTGTACCACCCAGTATTATTTCTATGACATCCGAGATTCCAACCTGAGAGTCGCAGCGATAACCTCTGACCCCGTAACGTGAAGCAGCAATCATATCGACTTCACGATCTCCGACCATAACAGAATTAGATTCGTCAGGGCGGTTCGTCCATTTGTCATCAAAAAGTAAATTCGGTTTAGTAGAATTTTCTGCAGCATCAAGAATTTGTCGACCTGCCTCAAGCATCCCAGGGTTGGGTTTTCTCGCCCAAGAACTATCCCAAGGCGCCCAAGGACTATGCAAAATTAGATCTAAAATCGCATCAGTATTCAATTCGAGTAAAATCGTCTGGAGCCTCTCGTGAATAAGACGGAGATTTTCAGAAGACCACAAACCTCTCCCAACCGGTGATTGATTCGTTACCACACAAATTCGAAACCCTGCTTGCCTTAATCGTGCTACACAATCTGCTGCACCAGGTAAGATGATGAGCTCGTCGGGTTGATTGATGTAATCTTCTGAACCAATGTTGAGTACACCATCTCTATCGAGAAATGCAATATCTCCTGTCCATTCACCATTTGGCAAATTTAGTAAATCTAATGGTGCATCGAGTTCTACCCCATCACGACATGGAAGCATAATATCACAATCCGTGATGAGCCTTTACAGCTTCCTTCACGATGTGATTGATTATCAGCTGAATATCCTCAATTCTTTCCATCGATTGGGTCGGAGCAATTACGGCAACATCGACCATTTTAGCGATTTTACCACCACCCAAACCGTTGTAATCGCCGGTGATCGCAGACGTACGGCATCCAGCCTCCTTGGCAAATTTTATCCCGTTGATAACATTTGCAGAATTTCCAGAACCACTATATGCGACAACCAAATCATTTGGCTTGGCAAAGGTAGCGAGTTGGCCGGCAAAGACATTCGCGTATTCGGTATCATTTGCCCAAGCAGTAAATGAAGAGATATTGTCCGTGTGAGCTAATGTTGGGATTTTCAATTCTTTAGACCAATCGCCAGCACTGTGAGAAGGAGTTGCTGCACTTCCCCCATTCCCTAGAAAATGTATTGAACCACCCGATGAAATCGTTGCTTCAACCTGTTGCCAAAATGATTCAAGTTGTGCTCTTGGTAAAGCATCTAATGTGGTTTTTAAATCATCGATATATGAATTAGTAAAATCAGAAAAATCGAACTCCATCAACCAACCCCGGGTTAACCCGTGAGGGCATCCTATTTACGAGTTGAGCGGTTGAAACATGTCAATGGAAGAGCCCGTTGGACTTTTTGTCTCTAATTTCGCCGGCATTTTGGGTATCGAAAGTGCTATTTTTGAATTGATAATTGTTTTACTCGGAGCTGCATTACTTGGATTGAGTTTCCATAAGGATAAACATCAATTTTCTTCTTATTCTGCTGCTTGCGGTTGGTTTTTATTAGGCTTGTTTTTTTATTTGCAATCTTCCCATTATGTAGAGATTGCCGACCCTCTCCTAATTATTATGACAGCAGCAGCTCTACCGGGAGGAATTGCTCTAGGATATTGGGAAATTAAGGTGAAAGGAGATGTGCCCGAATCATTGCATTGGTTTCGTGGATGCGTAACATGGTCTGTCATCCCATATTTCTTAGTTTACAGCATACCCTTCCTTAACATCGCTTTTGTCGACTACACTGCTAGCAGTACTGAATGGATGCTAGAATTTGCTGGCTTAGGATCCTACGAAGTTGGTGTGATGAGAGTAGATATCGTAGGTCGACCCGATATGGCTGTTTCAGAATGGGATGGAAACAAATGGTTCCTAACTGAACCATTAGGTGAAAGTGGATTCTATGTGCCATTCAATCATGCTGATGGAACACCGGTTGCTGTTAGTTTTATTCTCGCTTGTTCAGCCCTACAATCGATGATTATTTTTGTTGGGGCGATTGGCGCCCTAAGTTCTGTTTCACTAAAACGAAGATTGCGTGGATTATTGATTGTATTGCCAACTATACATGTATTGAACGTGTTCAGAAATGCTGGTATCGTTTGGTTGGCTGATACCTATCATAATTGGTCATTTTTGGGTATCGATATTTTTGATTTTTCACACAGTTATGCAGCGAAATTCATGTCGCTATTCGCTATGTTCTTATTGGCAATTTCACTCTTTGATCTCCTTCCAGAACTGCATCGAAATATCATCCGAATTATTTCCCCGATTACGGATGGCATCGACAAATTACGGAACAATTTATCTTGACCGTAATTGTTCGTACAGTTTCCCAGTCAAAGGCATGTCATGTTCCCAGGCAAATTCTTTCATAACACGCAACGCTTCTTTTTCTAATTTAGAATCTCCAACGAAGTCGGTGACTTCGATTACACCATCACGAGTATTCGCCTTGAAGGCCGCTATTGGCTCTTCCTTATGGAACACCATGTATGCGGAACCGTAACCAAATCTTTCCCGTAGCATACTGCCGAAATAATGGATTAGTTCATCGGAAGGAGGGACGACTAAATCACGAGTTTTTCTTATACCATCCAAGTTCTCTAAAATTTCTTGGCGACCCCAACAGATATCTTGTAAATCATCGACAAGGAATCCCTTAATCAGAGTTCCATCTTCTTCAAATTGGTGCATTACATCACTAATTTCTTCAGCAGAGAATGCAGACCCGGCAAGCCGTTCAACCTGTTTAAGAGTGATTACAGGGTATTGTTCAACCAATTCTCGTAAATATTTCGATTTCACTTCCCAAAGGTCTGTGTTGGAGATTGGGGCCACTGTTCTAAAATCACCACGATAATCCTGTATCAAGTGACCACTACGAACTAGAGGGGAGATAATTTTTCTAAACTCTGCGCGCTTCATAGCATGTCTATCCATGAATATAGCCGGATCATGGTGCTCCCTAAAAAATTGCAATACATCTTGATCTTCATCACTTGCTGGGAAATTCCTGATTGTCAATAGACGTTTGAAATGTGGTTGTTTAGCCCAGACCAAATGACCTCGGAGGTTTGTTCCTTGGGCTAATTGATGTGCCGCTGCCATAGATTTGAGATTTACTCTGAACATTTCACAGCGTCCGCGCAATGCAAAGTCATCACGTAATTCGTTAACGTGTTCGAGTGCAATGGTTTCGTTTTCATAACGAGTGTTTTGATGCAAATGATGATGATGGAAAAGCATACGATTGACTTCTTTCCTCGAACGAGGTTCAACAACACCCCCGCGAATATACCTCTCTCCGTCACCCATAGAAGTGAATCCAAGTTCTGCAAGAATTGCCTGGATGTTTTCATCACAATCGTGTACAGGGATTGAATTGAATGCGTGTATAACCGATACATCGACGAGCCGGTCGCGATAATTAGTCAATAGCTCGTCGAAAGTTTCCTTGAATTCATCAAGATAAGAATGCGGGATATTAATATCTTTAATCTCAAGGTAATCATTAACAACAAACATCAATATTCTACCGATTGGGTCAACTCCTTTGAAAACAGGATGATACCATCCTTGTTTCAAAATTAATCGAACTTCTTGGATAAAACGGCTACAGAATGGGTCAGATTGACTCAAAATACGCATGTTTCGATCTTCAGGCATTGGTTGGAGTAATAATTCTGTATCTTTTTCAGATGCATAATAATCAGTAGGATCGGGTTGTAATGTTACAACTCGTTTAATTTCATTATTATTTTCTAATTCGCGTAAAACCTCTGCCAATTCTTCTACCGGTCGACTAACAAAGAATCTCAAAGTGTGAATTCTGACTGGCCCAATACTCTCAATCAATGCCTTCACGGCATCTGGGAATGATAATGGCTCAATTACACCGTATATTTTTCGGAATATCGCTAAAGATCTCTTTCGATTTGGCAACTCAACATATTGTTTAGCAACAATGAGTTGCCGTTCCAAATTATTCAAGGCGCTTTTCAGACTCCTCTGAATATGTGCATTTTCCTTACCCTTGGGGTAGCCTTCAAAAAGTTCAGTTCTCGACAAACCTTCGGGTGGAATTTTATCGATTAATTCTTGTTCAAGAGAACCAATCCATGGCTCACTGCGTAAACCAAGGAAGATTGGGATTTGATCCTTCAATGTATATCCAACGCGATTGTGAAGCAATCTTCCATTGTAAATATCAGGGTCGTGTTTGATATCTTTCCAATCACGGAATCGATAGTTTTTGACACGATGTAATAATTCATCTCGTCTCTGAGTCATGGTCAGTGAACGAATCGCATCTGCTGGTTCATCGTGAACTTCGAATGATTTATTGAGAAGATGAGTCTGTAAAGTACGATAATCAACAACTTCTACATCACCTCCTGTAACTCTATATTCATCGATACGCAGAATGTATTCACCCTCATCAGTCTGAGTAAAGAATCCGATTGAAACTAAATTTTTCATTTCTAATTCCTGTAGAACCGCTTCAACTTGACCTTTCGGGAATGGCAATCTCTCACTCAATATATCACCAGTCAGGGGTCCTTCAGAGCCGAGCATATCGAGTAATTTGAGGCGGAGACAATCATGCGGATCAGAAAGTTGTGATTTTTTCCATATTTTGGGTTCAAAACCATCATAATCTCTACCGATTTCAAATGTCAAACCACCGGTGTATAAACCTCGAATATCTTCCATATCCGATGCCCCAGCGACTGCCAAACAGCCTAGGGTTCCATGAACATCGGCCATCCTCATTGAGAACCATTTTCCATCGATTAATTCGTGGCCGGTACCACGGACTCTACCGATTAATTCTCTTTCGGCTAATTCTTGCACCCAATTCTCTAATGTACTCATTTCGATATCTTTCAACTTAGATTCATACAGAGGATTGCTCAATTCAGAATTTAGTCCGCCGCCCATATCCATCAATCGAAGTAGGCCGTTGGCATTTGTTGGAACGGCTATCTTCGATTGATAATATTCAGTAAGGCGCTGGCGATCTAGGTCCGTTGCTAATGAACGAGCACCAAGAAGTCGACGTAAAATTTCTGGATCTACATCCTTAATCAAATAAGCTCGTGTTCGTAAAGAGAGTAAATCTTCGAATGCGGACATGAATAATGTCATTCCTAGTGGCGAAGGAATCTTTACTCGACGATGAACTATTCTGACATCTTCACTATCCATACGGGCAATGAATTTCTCTAACTGTTTAATGTCTAAATCATGATGGAATATTTCATTCATCGTTTCTCTAATCAAAACAGAATCTTCACTTTGTCGATGTTTGTGCATAATTTGTTCGGCACGAGTTTGGAATTGTTTCGGACTAACTTCATCACCACCGATTCGACGGGGATTCAACATGCTTCGGCTTGATATTTCACGAAAGCGCTTTGCAAATAATTGTGAATCCATCATATGTTTTTGTAGAATTTCACCACTGCTTCCATCCCTGAATATTTCAGGGATTTTTGCAATTTCAACTTCATGACTAAGTTTAATCATGAATCCATTTTCATCAAAAGATACTTCGTGAACGATGACATCATCATTCTCGGCAATCGCTGCAAAAAGGTGACCAAGAGCGAGGTTGAACGCTCTACCACGACAAGTGGTAACAATGTAAGTCGGCAATGGCGCCTCGACCTGTTCAACCATTATTCGGTCCCTACTTGGCATCTGGAAAGTTGAAGCAACATGCTCTTCAATGAATCCAGCAAGAGCATGAGCAACGGGTCGATTAAGTCCCAAAACATTGGTGTATATCTTCATCGGATCTCGCTCAACTCTAGCATATGTAGAGAGATGGCGTAATAATTCTAGAACTTCATCGCTCAATTCATCTGTTCGACTATTCGCTTCACCAGTCCAACTCGGAATCGTTGGCCGGTATCCTGTAGCCGGGGTGACATTTACTCTAGTACCGCGGACATTACCGACTCGATAGGTTGAGCCGCCGAGTAAGAAAACATCACCATTCCTCATGCCCGAAACGAAACTAGACGATAACTGACCAACCATTGTACCATCAGAAGTGAAAACTAGGAAGTTATTATCAGGTGCAATTGTACCAATATTTGTGTAGTAAATCATCTGAGCAAAACCACGTTTGCCAAATTTATTATCTTCCCACTCGATCCAAACTCTACGTTCATCATCGAGCAAATCAAGAACTTCGATATAATCATCATAAGGAAGGCTGCGATAAGGCCAAGATGCTGTGACTAACTCATATGCTTCGTCGATATCCCATTCTCGAATAATCGATAAACCAATCAAAAATTGTGCTAATACATCTAAACAATTCTCAGGGAATTTTAATAAATCCATAGACCCCTGTAAAATTCCTGTTTGTAGTGCGACTAATTCTAACAAATCATGTGGAGAAGTCGGCAAAAATCTTGCTCGTGGCAGACCATCAACTTGGTGACCCGCTCGTCCGATTCTTTGCAAAGCCGTCGCTATGCTACCAGGGGAGCCAACTTGAACTACACAATCAACCGAACCGATATCTATACCCAGCTCCAAACTAGTGGAGGAAACAACACAGCGAAGATAGCCGTTTTTCAAACGCTGTTCAACATCATGACGAATCGTTTTGTCCATTGAACCATGATGACCTTCAACACCTAGACAACCTGCAACCTTTAATTTTTGAACCACCGTTTCGGTCATATTCCGAGTATTCACAAAAACTAGTGTCGTTGTATGGGCTTCAACTAATTCTTTAATTCGTGACACATTATATTCTAAAATTTCCTTCACAGGCGTAGTAGCAAATCTGGCTGTCGGTAAAATAATGTCCAAATCTAATTCTCTTTGCCCGGAAATGTTCACAATTGATACTCGTTGTGGATCTACATCACTTTCTCTACTATCCGAAGCGACAAGGTATTCGGCGACGGCTTCAAGAGGCTCCATCGTCGCCGAAATCCCAATTCGTTGAACATCGGAATCAACAACTGAATCCATCAGCGCTAAACTCAGAGAAAGAAGCGTTCCCCGTTTCGAGGGAACAAGTGAATGCATCTCATCGATGATCATCCACTTCATATTATTCAAAATTGGTCTAAATCTCTTACTAGCTAATAATAATCCAAGAGATTCGGGTGTTGTAATCAAAATGTGAGGAGGTTTTCGCAACATTTTCTGGCGCTCATTCTGTGGAGTATCGCCGGTCCGTAATGCAACGGTAATATCTTTGGCGCGACTCGGTAAATAGGTCTCTTTTATTTCTGTTAATGGCCCGATTAAGTTTTTCTGGATGTCGTTGGCTAGAGCCTTAATCGGTGAAATATACACACACTGAATGGTATTATCTAATGTACCATCTAAAGAACGGCGTACTAAATCATCAATAATTGTCAAGAAAGCTGTCAATGTCTTTCCAGAACCGGTTGGAGAGCAAAGAAGTAGGTGTTCACCTTTGATAATTCGTGGTATTGCTACCTTTTGTGGTTCAGTGAAATCAGGAAACTTATCTTTGAACCAATTCCTAACAGGAGGACAAAGAAATTCGAGGAGTTCCTCAGTCTCCATCTTTTCATCTATATATTCTATTACTGGCATTTTTCTAACACTATGAACCGAAGCGTAGCGATTGGCTACTTGAATACTTCTATTGCTAGCATACAGTCCTTAAGGGACTGCAAAGATTACCGTAATTTTTCTAAAGCAAAAAAAATCCCCTCAACACACCTATCTTGGCGGATGGCTTGAAAGGTGAAACGCAAGGTCGCTGGTCTGTTACCATGAGTGATGCTCAACGTATGGAGAGGCTCTCAGCGATGCTGAAACGCCGTGGCATCATACTTCCTGCTTTCGAAATTTACGGTGGCCTCTCTGGATTTATCGATTATGGTCCGGTCGGAGCTAGAATTCGCCGTCGTGTTATCGAAAATTGGATTAATCATTGGACTAGCCATGGTGATATTGTCGAAATTAATTCACCCACTATCACACCACACCCGGTTTTGGTTGCGAGTGGGCATGTAGGTGAATTTAATGACCTGATGACCGAATGTGGAAAATGTACTGGAGCTTTTCGCGCTGATCAATTAGCAGAAAATGTACATCCGAATCCAGATTCGCTTAACTCTGATGAAATCGATGCAGTATTGTTGAATGAAAATATTTCTTGTCCAAATTGCGCTGAGCAAGCATGGACCCCCGCACGCCCGATGAATCTGATGTTTTCTACTACAATAGGAGCTATGAAATCAACACGCCAAGCCTACATGCGCCCAGAAACCGCCCAGGGAATGTTCATGTTGTACCCCTCACTTTACCGACATTTTCGCCAAAAATTACCATTTGGCGCTATTCAAACAGGTAAAGGATACCGAAATGAGATTAGCCCTCGCCAAGGCATGATTCGTCTGCGTGAATTCAATATGGCCGAACTTGAATATTTCATTGACCCTGAGAACCCCCCTACTGTTGACCTCACTGATAGAAAAGAGTTGATTTCTTTTATTCCCGACCCATTAGGTTCCAATTCAGATCCTTGTCATCTCAATTTTGCTAATGCACTCAATGAGGGCATCATCAAACACCCAACAGTCGCATGGTTCCTCGCACGAACCTGGGACTTCCTTGTCGGCCTCGGAATCGATTCCGCTCGTATAAGATTCCGTCAACATGAAAGCACTGAAATGGCACATTATGCCTCCGATTGTTGGGATTGTGAAATTCACGGTGAACATGGATGGATCGAGTGTGTAGGAATCGCAAATCGTACCTGCCATGATCTGCAACAACACGAAGCCCACTCGACTTCGAAATCCCTCAGAGCTTGGCGAGATTTCGAATCTCCACGCAAGGAAGTTCGAGAAGTATTAGCACCGAATACTGCAGTCATCGGTCCGGTTTTCAAAGGTCAGGCAGGAGCCATAGTAATTGCTCTTGGGGAACTTACTGAATTGCTTGAACCCCCATTTGATCTGAAACTTGCAGATGGTTCAACTGTCGAGATTACTGCGGAAATGGTCACTCCAAAGACAATTGAAACCTCTGTTGCTGGAGAATGGTTTACACCTCATGTAATCGAACCAGCATTTGGAATTGATAGGATTATTTGGCACATTCTCGACCATTCATATTCTGAAACTGAAAAATCTGGTGAAGAGTATACTGTACTTCGTTTAGCCGAATCAGTTGCTCCCTCCGACATAATTATACTTCCACTCTTCGATAAGGATGGGATGGGAGAAATTGCTCGCAAACTTACTAACCAAATCAATAGTATACGAATGATTAAAGCCGAATTTGATAATTCTAGATCGATTGGTCGGCGTTATGCGCGCGCTGATGAAATCGGAATACCCTGGGCAATTACTGTAGACCATACGACCACTGAAGATTTGTCTGTAACAATTCGCAGAAGAGATGATCAAAAACAGATACGATCCACTATTGATGATGTGATCGACTCACTGACTAAAGGCAACTTAGGCTCGATGTTCTAAACGAATCTTCAAGAAGCGCCACGATAGGCAACAATCGTGTCCGAGCCGGCGATTGTTGAAGATTGGACGGAACGTCATCGTCCTGAGTCGATACAGTCCATGGAAGGTAACGAAACACAATTTCGAAAAATTCGACAATGGCTCAAACAATGGGATGCTCCTTATCCACCAAATAGACGAGGAATGCTTATCTCAGGACCACCAGGGGTTGGTAAAACAACTCTCGCCAATGCGATAGGAATCGAAAAAGGTTGGACCGTTATCGAACTCAATGCATCCGAGCAACGAAACGCAGCAGCAATAAGAAAAGCGGCAACAAGAGGTTCACAACACATCTCTCTCGACCAATTCACAAGCGGTTATAATGCAGGCGGAAAGACTTTGATTTTGTTAGACGAAGTCGACCATATAGGTGGTAGTTTTGCAAAAATAAATGAGTCGACCATCGAAAAATCAATCTCATCAGAAGATGAAGAAACATATCTGAAAGGTGATTCGGGAGGAAAAGCCGAATTACTCCACCTACTCAAAGTCACAAAGCAACCAATCCTCATGACATGCAATGACCCAATGCGATTGTGGGGTAGTGGCAGGGGTTGGAAAACAAATCGCGATCGGTTACTTCGACTCTCCGAACAAGTGATGTTCAAGAGAGTCGGGAAATTGCACATGCGTCGAATAGCGCATAGAATTCTTGATGCCGAGGGCTTTTCGATTGACCCTGGGGCTCTTGAAACACTAATCGAAGGTAATCCTGGCGATCTACGCGCACTTATTCGTGATCTACAAGTAGTTTCAGTGATTTCTGGTCAACATATCAATATCGCTGCCGTCGAAGACCTAGCTTCGGTATCTATTCGTGACTCTCAAATTGATGTTTTTAAGGCATTACAAGAAATTTACAAAAGCGGTTCCGGCAAAAAAGCCAGCCAAATTTTAATGAGTTCTGATAAAGATCCAGATCAAATGTTGGCTTGGTTTGCTTGGAATAATCAGACTGTATTCGATTCAAAATCATTAGCGGAAATTAGCCCTGCAATGGTTAGTGCCAGCAGGGCATTGGGCATGAAATACCATAATCGAGCATACCGTTCTTGGTATTGGGGTTCAACTCTTTCGGCTCAAGCAGCATCTGCAAAACGCCCGATAGATATCGGTCGAGATCACTACATCTCCTTCCCAAATTTCCTTCGAAGAGGAAAAGAAACATGGCGGACCACTTCAGTTATCGAAACGCTAGCAGAACAACTCGGGACAAGCAAAGCGTCTGTTAGGGAAGAATTATGGCCACATTTGTTAGCTGTTCATGATGAAAATTTAGGAGGTGATTCGAATGATTTTTCGATTTCGCAAAAGTTAGGATTACGAGGTGAAGACCATCTTGCATTACATGGAATTACTAAATCAAGTGCTAAAGGTAAGAAGATTCTAGAGGAGTTTGATGAGCAAATCGAAGATGATTTGGATTATGATTCTATTCAGGCATCTGAGGAATCTAGTCCTGAAATAGTGCCTAGAACTAATGAACCTGAAGATTTAGCAGGTAAACAATTCAAACTCGATTCGTTTTGAAAATAACTTTTAAAATTAGTCGGAACGACCAGAACCAGCCCAGGTTCTAGGGTGTAATAAAACCAACACTGTCAACAATTCAAGACGGCCGAGCCACATCAACAAAGATGTCCAGAAGAGGGTTAAATCCCCCATGCTCGCCCATGTAGCAGTCGGTCCGTAATTACCCAAAGCAGGTCCAGTATTTCCCAATGACGACATTACAACAGACAATACCGATTCCATATCCCACCCAGGCTCTAATAGAGAAATTGCCAACATTGAAATCATAGCAAGAACTAGCCAAGAACTAATCATTCCTAATACAATGAAGACTTGATTTTCATCTATAGGTTCCTTATTAACTCTCATCGCTATGACTTTTTTCGGTTGAATTATACGGAGGACTTCTCTCTTGGCTAATTCGAAAGCGATGCGTATCCTAAGTATTTTTAATCCACCTCCGGTAGAACCTGCAGATGCGCCAACTATCATTAATAATAGAAGAACAAACTGACTAAAAACTGGCCATTTAGAGAAATCTGTAGAAGAGTATCCTGTACTAGAAATTGAAATTGCTTGGAAAGCCGCATGCCTCATAATTTCTAAGAAACCTTCATCACCGGTTCCTGAACGTGAAAGATTGAACCCCATTGCTAACCATGCAACTAATATAATTAATAGATAACCTCTCAGTTCTTCATCTTTGAATGCCTCTTTAGAACGACCAGCAATGACCAAATGGTAGAGGCTGTAATTAATACAAGTCAGAAGCATGAATACCATTATTATTGATTCAATTAATGCAGAGTCTAATGCCCTTATTCCGCCATCTGATGTACCAAAACCTCCTGATGAAAGAGTAGTTAAAGAATAATTTATTGAGTCGAACAAGCCCATTTCACTACCAAAATATAGTAATCCCATTTGGAAGAATGTTAGTACGCTGTAAATCAACCAAAGCCTGCGTACTGTTGACTGTAGGTTCGTGCCCAAACGGGATACTGAGGGACCAGTCAATTCCGCCCGAGCGAGGTTCATCCCACCACCTAATACGGTCGAGAAAATCAGTAATCCGAGCATTATGACTCCCATTCCTCCAAGCCACTGTGTGAGTGATCTCCAGAGAATAATGCTCTTCGCTTGTGATCCAATACAGTCGTTATATCCATCGCAAATAGGGCTTGTCGCTGGATCGATAACCGTAGCACCTGTCGTAGTAAAACCCGACATCGATTCGAACCAAGAGTGTAATATTCCACGAAGTAATTCAACGAAAGTAGCATCACCAGCATAGAATTCAAAAGGTCCGAAAAATGTCCCTCCAAGCCAGTATGGCAGTGCGCCCAGTGCGATTACAGGAATCCAACCGAGTGCGACGGCAACAAATGCCTCTCTGTCACGAACCCGTTTTTTGGAGGGGGCTTCGGCTGCTTTGGAAATAAACCACTGGCTGACCAATCCGGCAATTAATAATGGAATCAAGTAAGTTTTACCAGCATAATCAACACCTTCTGTATATGCACTAAATAAGCCGACAATAGCTAGTGGAATCGCTACTAATCGAATTGTCCAACCCAAAACTAGGCCTATTGCGTCCCAACGCATACTCAACTCCCCAAGGTTTTCTCGACTCGTTTCAAGTCGTCCTTACGGAGTAACAAATACAATCTATCACCGGAACTAATAGTTTCAACTTGGTTTGGATTAAGTACGAAGTTAATGCCATCTTCGTCTTCACGATCAACCATTACAATGCGGACACCTAATTTGCTCTCCACATCGGCAATACTACAATCAAGCAACGAATTTACATCTGAAATAGTAGCTGAAATCGAGATGATTGATGATAATGGAGGAAGAACCTGATACGTTCCTGGTAAATTCATGTGAATCGATTTCAAAATTGATGTTATCGTCACCAGCCTACGACTGATTGGGTTGGTCAATCCAATTCTTTGAATCGCTTCTACTAGCGAGCGATCTTTGAGCAATAATCCAGTTCTTGGCACGCCCTTATCTAAAGCTCGCATCGAAATTGCGATGTTTAGATTATCATCATTAAGAGCAGCGACAGCAATATCGTGCTCATCAATTTCTAATTCTTTCAATAATTCTTCATCCTGGGGATCACCATGAATTACATCGAGACGCTTATTCATTCCAACCGGAGAGCCAACCAATTCATTCGCAGCATCTAAGTCAGGCTCGATAACGACGACTTCAGAACCGAGATTGAGATAATGGCTGGCTAATTTATTGCCGAATAGTGTTGCACCAAAAATAGCAACTCGTGGTCGATCTGACATTTCTGGATCTTTACGACCAATAGCGAGGGTGATTTGGCTGAATGGTTCGGTTGAACTTGAAACGAAGACCAATTTATCTCCTTCTTGAATTATCTCTGAACCATTGGTAAGAATATCATCACCTTCTGCAGATGATTTAGCATAAATTGGAGGAATCCCAACAAAAATTTCTCCAACTTTACCAGTTGTCATCCCGATTAATGTAGAATTCTCATCCACAGTTGTAACTGCGATCCATGAGGTGTCCCCAAGTGGAAGGATTTCATCGATTGAGGGGGCAAGTAAGCCAGCAGCTAATTGATCAACAATCTCATCATTAGGACAAACAATGTGATCTGCACGAGTCCACTTTTCTAATGGGCCTGCTCCTCTGTTTAAATTCATTAAATTAGGATTGCGAATGCGAGCGATTGCGATTAGTCCAGATGCATTACGATCTCCTACTTGCTCGCTATATACGCGTTTTGCGAAAGCACAAGCAAGTAGGTTAATCTCGTCATTATTTGTTGCCATCACAATTATTTCAGCATCACTAATTCCTGCACGAAGGAGTGAATCTCGAGATAGTGCTGAACCTGTAACCAAAAGGCAATCAAGTGCTTGAGATTGATTGATTGCACTAGGATCTGGATCGATTAAAGCAACGCTCCGTTTTTCCTGACGAAGCGCCTGAGCAACCCCCCTTCCAACCTCGCCGGCACCCGCGATAATGACGCGCATTAATCGCGACTCCCATGCCGCACTAATATAATCATGCGCGTCGATAATGTCAAAAAATACCTTTTAGCAGTTGAATGAAAAACGTCGTACTGAACTTCATTCCTCACCAAAAACCACATCTCCTCTAATCCTATCATCAGCCGCCTGCCTCATCCTATCAGATTGTCGAATAGTTCGCCGATATGCCTGAGCTGCCGCTGGGGTCATTCCCATGGGCAACCAAACCTTTTGAGCGGTTGGCCAATAGTACAGTAAAATAGGCGCAATGAATATAATAAAAAATGGAGTGAATAAAGCTAAAACAAGTGTAACTGTCACACCAGCACGGGCGAAACTACTGACATAAAACGACTTAAAACGCTTATTTTGCAGCACACTTGAGCCTTGATAAGCCGAAATCATCGCATGCCCTATACACGCAGATGCGGAAATACCGACCGCCATCAATATCGATATCTGTGAAAAACCAGAAAAATCAGAAACTAAATTTGGATCAAACAATCTCACCAATAAAACTGATGAAAACATCGAGCCGAAGCCAAGACCCAGCGTCCAACCATATGGAGGGGATGCACGAAGATTGATCACGCGAGGTCGACCGACAAGGAACATTACCAGAGCAGATTGGGATGCGCCGATTAGCAATGCTAAAGCGGAAACACCGTAAATATTCAATTTCCCTTCAATAACTCCGAATTGAAGGATCATTTCATCGATTGCCACTGCGAAAACCATTCCAGAGACGATACCATAAAGCAAGTATTTCACAGCACCAGCGAGATCATAAAATCCAGTCATACGGGCAATTACTCCACGCCATCCAGCATAGATTCCAATCAAACCGATAGCAAAAGCAAGTTGCATATGCAACAAGGGTAACTCTGCAGCCACGATTGGCCATGGCGCTACACTTTTCAGTCCACCGACACTAATAACGTTCAAACACACCGAACATGACCCACACCCATGGCACTCGAGGGTCTCAAGAACAAAATCTTGTCATCCATCGGACTTTTGAAGGGGAAGAGGAAGGTTGACGAAGAGACCGTCAAAGAATTGTCTCGGGCTCTTCGCCGCGCTTTGCTTGAAGCGGATTTCAATGTACGATCAACCAAGGAGATTACAGAACGCATCGAGCGCCGCCTGCTCGAGGAAGAACCTCGAGCCGGTTTGAATCTCGAAACTCATGCAATGAATTTGATTTATTCAGAATTAGTTCGTATTTTGGGTCCGCCACGTGATGTTCGTCCCCATAACGAAACAATTCTGATGGTCGGACTATATGGTCAAGGAAAAACCACGACTACAGCTAAACTCGCAGATTGGTGGAGACGCCGTCACGGCGTCAAGGTTGCAGTTATCGAAGCCGATGTTCACAGACCTGGTGCTTATGCACAACTTTGTCAATTACTTGAAGGAACTAATGTTGATGTATATGGTGAACCTGAAGCTAGCGATGCGGTACAAATTGTCAAAAATGGATTGCGAGAAGTTGGACATGCAGATATTGTCATTATCGATACAGCAGGAAGAGACAGTCTCGATGAAGAATTACGTGAAGAATTGGTCAACATAGCCGAAATTGCAAAGGCCACAGAAAGGTTCCTCGTCATCGATGCACAAGTTGGTCAAGCTGCCGGACCAGTCGCCCAAACCTTCCATGACCTAGTTGGGGTTACCGGAACAATCGTCACAAAATTAGACGGAACTGCCAGAGGTGGTGGAGCTCTCTCCGCAGTTGCAACTACTGGTGCGCCTTTGATTTTCGTTGGGGAGGGTGAGCAGGTCAAAGATTTAGAAAAATTCGAATCGGATCGTTTCATCTCTCGGCTTCTCGGCATGGGAGATATCAAGGGTCTCATCGACCTTGCTCCAGGAGATATGGATGAAGCTGAAGCAATGCGTCTTACACAGAGATTAATGTCAGGCCGATTTACTCTCACAGACATGTATGCGCAAATGCAAATGATGTCAAAAATCGGCACTGTCGATAAGTTGATGTCACATTTACCAGATTCAATGTTTGGTGGAATGGGGAATATGAGCCGAGGCCAAAAGAAGCAAATGCAGGAAAATTTGACACGTTTTCAAACAATTATGGATTCTATGACTCAGCAAGAAAAAGACGAACCGCTTTTGCTTAAACAGAGTAGAATTCGACGTATTGCACGCGGTTCTGGTTGCACAGAAAAAGATGTGAAAGATTTACTAGCACAATGGAATCGCTCTCGAAAAATGATGAAAGGAATCAAAGGCGACAGAAAAATGCGCCGTCAAATGCAATCGATGATGGATATCGATGACTTAGATCTCGGATTGTGATTTGATGCAACGGCGCTTCGCCATTATTGGACACAGAGCGCCTAGTTCGGGCAAATTGAATCTCAACGATTTGTCTGGTGGAAGCGGAAGATTGGATGTTCTTCTAAGGGCTGTCAACTCTGCTCTTTTTCTTTCTCATGGAATCAGAACAGATAGCCATATCACACTCCATCTTGAAGGCGGACCTGGCCCGAGCAGACGTATCTGGTTCAATGGTGAAACGCTTAGTGGGGTTAGATGTGATGAGCGTTCCATAGCCGGTCAAATAAAGGCAATACTCAAACGACCGACCAAACCAATCGGAGTTTTTGATGAAGTCACACAAGGTATCTTTGACACCGGTGGAAATCTATCAACGACAATAGCAGATTGGAAAAGAGAGGAAGTCACTTCATACGTTCTCGATGCAGAAGGAGAGCCGATTGAAAATATTGAGAAGAGTGAAAGGATTGGATTCATTCTTTCAGATGATTTAATTTTCACTGATGAAGAACAAAAATTAATGGCGAATCTACCTAGAATATCTCTTGGAAAGAAATGGTTACAAGGACATTCAAGCATCACAATAGTCCATCATTTCCTTGATAAGAAAGAATAATTTTCAAAAATTTCTTATTCAAGCCATGAAGGGAATCCGGTTTTGCCACTTTGAGTTGCGGCTTGCAGCAAATCAGTCGATAAACCAAGCGGATGATTTGTCGGCCAAGCAGAAAGTGGAGTGATTGCTAATTGGCACGAATTGATAGCATTACAATCACTGCCTTCGATGTTCTCATCTTCGATATTGGCTGCACCAACCCGATATAGCACACCGCCATTTTCACTTTCACTCATTTCGATAGCATTGTGATACCAGCGAGATCCAAGCGAAGTTGTTGTGAATTTACCATTCCATTCCTTGGGTGCGTTGAGATTCAAAAAAATGTTCGCATCGGCAAAATGTTGTCTAATCGAATCGATAGAACCGCTAATATCGGGCATCTGGGAAACACCTTTTTTCCTCAATAAATTAACTGGCACTTTAGGTAAAATATCTACACAAGATTCGATAACTTGTATTGCCCCCCCTATCATATCTGAAAAATTAATATGTTCATATGTTGCTAAACTGACTGACAAAGCCGGCATTCCATACAAACATGATTCACGGGCTGCTGAAACGGTTCCTGAATGTAGGACATCTACCGCTAAATTTGGTCCATGATTAATACCCGAAATACACATTACCGGTTTAATCTCTGGAGCCCAAGTATCCAAGCCACCATCCAAACCAACGATTACACAATCGCAGGGCGAGCCAGATAAACTGAATATTTTCATTGGAACTGAATCATCGCTTTGGAGCTGTTTGACCAAATCATCTCTTGATTTGAATGACAATTCTCGCGACAATGTCAATTTCATCCCAGAAGCTGACTGCTCACTATCTGGTGCGATGACTACGAGTGGAAAACCACGTTGATGAAGTGCAGTGATTAGCACTTTCATTCCAGTTGCATCAACGCCATCGTCATTAGTCAAAAATAGCGCCGGCTTCAACATAAATCAACCCAGTTCGATTTAGTTCAAGAAACCGATTGCTCAGTATTTTCAACAACATTAGTTTCGACTAATTCACTGGCGGCTTCCTCAATTTTAACCATAAACGCACCAGTTATCATCATAATGCCACCAATTAAAGTCCAAAATCCAAGTACCGTTTCTCCAGTCAAAAAATATCCAATTAAAGCACCCGCTACTGGCTCAAATAATAGCAAAGTCGAAACAACAATAGGCGAAATCCAACGAAAAGCAGTGTTTATTCCAGTATGGCCGAGCAAACCAGGTCCTAGTGAAAGATATGCAATAAATGGCAGCCAAGCAAGATCAGTCCAACCAAAAATAGCCATGTTCGGAAGTACATTTGTAAATGATGTACCCTCTAAAATAATCGTTATTGGAATCAGCCAAATTGTGGCAAAAAATGTCACTGGAAATGCATAAACAAAAATTGGAAATTTTCTAGTTGAACGCAAATATCGGCCAGCAAACATGTAGACAACAACAGTAACTGCTCCAAGGAAAGCTGCGAAATCTCCTATCAAAGTAACTTCTCCGCCAGATTCAATATCGAATAATGTGATTGCTGCGCCAGCAAATCCAATCAAAGCACCGAGAACATGGCCTCGTCGAACAGCGGTGCCTAATATAGGCATAAATACGACAACAATCAATGGATTGCTCGTTACAAATAATAGAGAATGAACCAGACTAGTATGATCTAATGACCAAACCCAAGTTGAAAAATGAGCGGCTAAAAATATGCTGGAAATTAATATTATTTGGGCATCAAGTTTCTTGATTGAATCATTACTAAAATTGAAATTTCGATATTGGAAGATAAAACCGGGAAGCAATATTATCGAAGTTCCACTCAATCTCCACATCGAACGCAGAATCGGTGGGACTTCACTCATCTCTTGAAAAACCGCGCCTGCACTTGAGACTGCAATAATTCCAACACCGAGAAATATCCACGCATAAAACGGGGTTGACTCGTCGTCATTAACCATTGATCAGTCCGCCAGCTCAGCGTCCATCACTGTTTCTTCGACTACAGAATTTGGAGTATTATCGCTAGATTCGTCATCACCACCAATAATTCCAGCTTTCTTGAATAACATATATATCGCGCCAGCTAGAGCTAAATTAACTGCGATGAAAATGCCCATCCGAATCATTGGCCAAGATGATTTCAGGCTCATCGGTTCCAAACAAGTCCAAATCCCGTCGGCTTCAGTACACGGTAGAGTCATATTTTTGGAAGCCGCTTGGGAATTTTGTGAAATCGCATAATTATCAACTGCAGAATAATCAGAGGTTTCAACGCCCAGAATCTCGTCAAGGAAAGTGTCATCCATCCAAGAATCAGGGCTGTAAGTTTGCTCATATTCAACCTCGTCAGCTACCGCTAACACTGCCGATTCGACACCGAAGAATGCTTCACCCGTAAGAGCTCCTGCAGCTATCATGAAGGTGAAAAGGAGCATCAACGCGCGGGATTTTTCTGCCGCCGCTGAACCATCTTTGACTCGAATGGCTTCGACTTTGGGCTGTAATCGGCGTTTTTCCCACCAATCTCGAGCAGCTCCGCCTATCAACATAGGAAAGGTTGCTACGGTCGGAAGATACATCCCCAATCCAAACGAAGTGCCCATTCCTGTTGCCCATTCAACGAATGCACCCATCATGAATCCAATACCTAGAGCATACCAATCACCTTGGCCTTCGGCAAGAATGATTGTGAAGGTTGCAAAAGCATTCGCTTGTGGAGCTAGCAGATCTATTTTTCCTTCCGCTAATAATTTGGACAAAAATATCGCAACTCCGGCTCCAAGTATTGCTCCAGGAACTACACCCATGATATTGCCTTTCGAAATGTGATATGGGCGATTACCGATGTAAAGTGAATTTTTGTAGTCCCCCACAACTGTCCCCGACATAGAAATCGCTGAACCGAAAACAGTTGTACCAACCAAGGCCATTAACACTGCCTCTTGATTAGAAAGACCTAATGGGAAATTCAGGAAAACTAACAAAAGTATCAACAGAACGATGAACGAGGTCCCAGATACCGGCTCGATTCCTGTCTCACCCATAACACGGACAGCAATCGCGCCGAGTAGAAATGTCGTCAACAGAAGAATGAGGGAGAAAATAGCCGAGGCGATGAATGGGAAGCCACCAATAACGAAAATTATAATCATCGCAAAGAAAGCGATTCCCATAAAGATTGGAATGTGAGCGAGGGGCCATTCGTACCATCCCTTGCCTTCGATATATTCGTCACTTTGACCACTCGTGAAAGCACGACTGATGTCAGCGAAGATAGAAACGAACGTTGGAGCCATTTTGAGTAAACCAATTATTCCACCACCAAGAATCGCCCCGATAGCAATTATTCGAACGATTGAGGCGAAGGCTTTCCACTGAACTATCGGATAGACTGGAGGTGAAGTCAAATCACCATATTCGGTAATGTGAACGTAATTACCCAATGCAGGGTCGTAAACCGGTGCATCCATCAACACGACGAGAGGGACGATGTAGAACCATGCAACAATCGAGCCTAGATTAACCAAAAATGCTACTCGGAATTTCATGAACCAACCGATTGCTAAAAGTGTAGGACTCAATTCAATTCCTAAAAATGTGTAAGCAAATGGATTTGTTCCATCACCATATGGAGTAATTCCACTAAATGGTGCGTGGCCATCAGCCAACTTGCTAGGCTGATGTAACCATCGTTCTGTATAAATTGAAGCAAGACCCCAATCTTCTCCAGAGAAATACATCGCAATTGAATCAGCTAAGCTGCTGGGAATATGAGCGACTTTTCGTCCCCAACGAATTGGATAGTCGATGAAAAACATCAATCCCATAGTCATAACAGTCCAAATACCAACAGTTTTCAACGAGTCCCGAGCAGCGTCAGCAGCTCCAGAACTAACTTCTGAAGCGATATCAAGCATTTTCAGAGTTGCCTCGAAACCTGGCATCGGAAGCGGATCTTCGACGAGCCAAACTCGACGGAATATGATGAAATACATCACTCCAAGGAAGCCGGCAAACATCGAAGCAATAATGCCGATAAAGGCTAACTGCAAAGTATCTACAGAAGAAATTAGATGGCCCCCTCGAACGATATAATCGTCCGAATAAGCCAATAAGAAAATAGCAGGAAAGGTGAAAATAAATCCAATTGAAGCATTTGTCGCCCCTGTCGTTGCACTCGTAGAAATATTGACTTCAGATGGCGACCATTTCAGAGCCATTCCTAAAAGATAAGCAACATACCATGCGGCAGATACCGCCATGCCAATCTTCAATCCGATATAGGCGGTAACGCCACTAAAAACCGCACCAATTAAAATTCCAATCAGAACTTTACTAGTATTCCAATGTGAAATCTCAAAGGAATCCTGTAAATTTTTCTCTTCAAGATATTGTTCGAGGACACCAGTGTTGAGATTATTGTACATGTCCTCGTCGAGCCAAGTAAGAGTTCCATCCTCAATAGATTTCAACCCAGAAGGAGTGACGGGTTGACGATATGCGGAACGTTGTACATCAGACATCGTTTTCCCTCAATACGTAGGCGTTTGCTTAACCTGCTTATACTTCTCTCGCAAGAGTGTTGTATAAATGCGAAATTGAAGCACTAATCAGTGGTCGCGAGTTATTTTGAATCGACCCATTGCTTCCATCCACTGAATTTCTCCACCTGAAGCAAGGCTCATCTCTGAATCTAGTGGGAAAATCATCATAGCGAAAGTTTTGCTATCCATCGCATGAACCTCTTCGCCCTGTATGTGAGTAATCGTTGCAGAACCTTTCTCAATCATCGGAGTCAGAATGTTATCGGTAACAGTCCCAACATGACTTTTCTTTTGACCAGTGAAAATATCCTCAAGTTCAATTCTAGCCTTCGCCGAACCGTGTTTCCCAGGTTTGGACTTTGACATGCTGAGAATTTTGTATGCACTCGATTCTAGAGCGACATAGCGTCCAACTTTGAGTGTGCGAATCTCGACTCGGTTTGTGCCTGGCATGACTATCATACCGAGTCGTTAATCGCCACCTTATCAGCATTCCGAGTTTGATTGCTCATCTTGAGCAGAATCGATATTCATGAGATAATGAATATGTACATATTTCAAAAATATGTGTAGGGTTTTGGATCCGAGCCAGGGGCACTAGGCCCCTGACCCGGGTTCTACGTCCGACTGAAGTTGAATTCAGTCGTCCTTGCGGCGGCCGATTAGAGCTGCTCCGACAAGTGCAATCGTTGCGAATAGCGCAGGGAATCCTGGTAACTGACGGAATAGGCTTGGTTTCTCGCCAGCATCTGTCTGAGCCAAAGGTCCGTCGTTATCGTTATCGTCGAGCACGTCACAGACATCATCACCATCGAAGTCAGATGGTGTTGAGGCTGCGTCTCTGCTATCAGATCCACAAGCGTCTTCATTGGTGTCAGAGTATCCATCACCGTCGTCGTCGGAGTCAGCATTGTCACCAATTCCATCGCCATCGGTATCGTCCCACTCAATTGGATCGGTTGGGAACTGATCATTAACATCATCATCCCCATCTCCATCGTCGTCGGTATCAGCATTGTCACCAATTCCATCGCCATCTAGGTCGTGCGTCTCACTTGGGTTGAGTGGGAATACATCATCTGCATCATCCACACCATCACCATCGTCGTCGGTATCAGAATTATCGCCAATGCCATCGCCGTCACTGTCAATCCACTCAGTAGCATCGGTTGGGAATAGGTCAACACCATCGTTGACTCCATCTCCATCGTCGTCTGCATCAGAGTTGTCACCTTGGCCGTCTCCGTCTAGATCGTTGGACTCTAATGGATCGAGTGGGAACACATCCTCTGCGTCATCCACACCATCTCCATCATCGTCAGTGTCGACATTGTTACCAATTCCGTCACCATCTGAATCTGCCCACTCACTTGCGTCGAGTGGGAATGGATCTTGCACGTCGATTACTCCGTCGCCATCATCATCTGGGTCAATATTGTCGCCGAGTTGATCGCCGTCAGTATCGGTGTCTTCTGCAGCATTCATTGGGAACGCATCGTCAACATCGGGTGTACCATCGTTATCATCGTCGTCGTCAGCATTGTCACCAGTGCCATCGCCATCGTTATCCTCAGTCTCGGTAGCATCCATTGGGAATGCATCCAATCCATCGGTCACACCATCGTTATCATCGTCAGTGTCGCCGTTGTCACCAGTGCCATCACCATCGTTATCGAAGGCTTCACTGCTGTCCATTGGGAACGCGTCGACATCGTCGGTGTATCCGTCGTTATCGTCGTCGTTATCTGTGACATCACAGATATGATCGCCATCATTATCACTTGGAGTGGACATATCATCGAGGGAATCACTTCCACAGATTGCTTCTTCATCATCACTCCATGAATCATCATCATCATCGTCATCGATAGTGTACAGACTTGCATCACAAGCAGAGCCATTGAGCATAGCAGAGCCGAGGTTGTCAGCCATGCCATCACCATCAGTGTCGATTCCAACACATGGGTCTAGTGAATCCAAATCATCTTCATCGAGAACTCCATCGTTATCATCATCAAGATCAGCATTGGTAATTCCTTGTGGTACTGACATAGTAACATCATCAATCCAAACGGTGTCAGAACCACCATCAACTATGGAATCTTTCCAATAATTCCATGTGAAAGTGTGAGCACCAGCATCAACTGTTCCAGAGTATGTACCAGCAGTAGTACCTGCCCAACGCATTGTGTATCCAGATGTTCTCAAACAATTTGCAGAGTTATCTACACAGAATGAGAGGTAATCCCAGCCAGATTCTGTTGAAACAGAGTATGCGAATGAGAATGATGATGCATCGTCAATACCGTCTCCATCTGTGTCAGTATCATTTACCATGTTAGCCAATGAAATTTCTAAACCTGACACTGTGCTTCCTTGATTCTGGTTAGTAGTCATAGCAGAATACACTCCAGTAATTGGTGATGTACTATCAGCTACCCAAGCGTGTGTTGCATGAGGAGATGTAGTCCAAGAACCACCAATTGAACCAGATTCGAAATCACCAGAGAATGGAGGAGGACCTGTGTAATCAGGTATACCGTCTCCATCTGTGTCGACCCATGCACTTCCATCGAGTGGGAATGGATCGTCGACATCTGGTACATTGTCACCGTCATCGTCAGGGTCAGCATTATCACCGAGTCCATCACCATCGAAGTCACTAGTTTCTGTAGGATCGTTAGGGAATGCATCTAGATTATCGTCAACACCATCGTTGTCGTCATCAGTATCAGCATTGTCACCAATTCCGTCCTGGTCGTTATCAACCTGTTCTGTAGAATCTAACGGGAACTCGTCATTCAAATCGTAAGTTCCATCGTTATCGTCGTCAGTATCTTGGTTGTCACAGTATCCATCACCATCGGTATCAACTTGTTCATTAGCATCGTATGGACAGTCATCATTGACATCATCGACACCGTCGTTGTCGTCATCTGCATCTTCGATTAGGGTGGTTGTACAACCTGCTACTAT
The DNA here is from genome assembly GCA_012960975.1 of Candidatus Poseidoniales archaeon. GTDB lineage: Archaea > Thermoplasmatota > Poseidoniia > Poseidoniales > Thalassarchaeaceae > MGIIb-O2. The sequence goes on along the minus strand of DUAE01000055.1, from coordinate 4,420 downwards.
TGTATCAGGCATACCGTCACCATCGAAGTCATCTGCTGCGCAAGCATCCAAAGGCCATACGTCATTGACGTCTAATGTTCCATCACCGTCATCATCTGTATCAGCATTGTTTCCAATTCCATCACTGTCAGTATCATCCCATTCACTCGCATCTAGCGGGAACGGATCGTCAACATCGTCGTCTGCATCGTTATCATCGTTAGCATCCTCAGTCAGCGTAGTTGTGCAACCTGCCACAATCGTGTCAGGCATTCCATCACCATCTGTGTCTGTGTCAGCACACTCATCGAGAGGGAATGGATCGTTAACATCGAGAGTACCATCGTCATCATCGTCAGTATCTGCATTGTCACCAGTGCCGTCAGCATCATTGTCAAACCATTCGTTTACATCGTCTGGGAATGCATCAACCGTGTTGTCGTAATAATCGCCGTCACGGTCTGTATCTAATGCATCACAACTCAAATCGCCATCCATGTCAGCTGGTGTGCTGCTAGCATCTAGCGGTAGACTTGAGGAAGCATATGCTCCACCATCGTCACAATTGGTTGTTTCATCGAGATCAGAGTAACCATCGTTATCGTCATCCAAGTCGAGAACTGTTCCTGCAACTGTAACTGAAGGAGCAACTGTTCCTGTGATTACAGAGTAACTTGCTTGTACATAGCACGCTCCGTAGTATCCTGGGTTACATCCGTCGCCCCACGAGTCGCCGTAGTAAATCGTGTAAGTTCCTGCAGCAGTGAAAGTACCAATGGTGTTGTAGGTGTTTGTACCGTATCCAACGTAGTGGTTGTTTGTACCACTTGGATCAACTATGTCTACAATCGCCTCACCACCGTAACTTGCAGTGTTGAGTACCACAGTTAGGGTCTCACCAGCAGGCAGGGTGAATGTGCACTCTGCGTCATCCTCACTGTCTCCGTTCGAATCATCGTCACTTGAACTTACAGCTAAGTAGTCACCAGTAGGTGCATCTGAGTAAGAAGAAGCAGTGTACCAAGGTGTGTTACCACATAGTTGAGTTACTGCATATGAGTACGCTGTCGAGTTAGGATCGATATAATCGGTCATTCCGTCACCGTCAGTGTCATCCCATGCTTCAACATCGAATGGGAACTGGTCTCCTTCAACTGACGTCACAATCACGCTTTGTCCACCATCTCCGTAACTGTCAGTCAGGTAGATCGTGTAGTCACCCACTTCTGAGTATGTCCAGGTGTAGGTCCCGGAGTTACTGAATGATGTGTAGCCACCAGATGTCTCCAGGTTAACTCCCGTCGCCGAAGGCGTGTCGAGGGTTAGACCTGCTTCGCTAGCCCAGCTCGTTGTGGTCATCGAGATAGTCATCGAACCACTTGAGAGAGTGAACGTATCAGACAGTAACGAGAAGTATCCGCCGCCTAGAGAGGCGTATGTTGTTGAGTCTAGATATCCGTCGTTATCATCGTCAGGGTCAATCGCATCACAGAGGTTAGCTGCAGTGGTTTGTACACCACTTACAGACAACTTGATCGTGTCAGCGTCATTATCTGCTGGATAAGAGGAAGCACTTGTTGAGCTTGTGCCACATTCATCTTCGTAGACATCATCCCATCCATCGTTATCATAGTCGATTGGATAAGTATCATCACCATCTGGAGTTCCGTCACCATCGTCATCTGCATCAGCAGCGTTTCCGATGTTGTCGCCGTCTGTGTCCCACCACTCAGTTGAGTCGAGAGGAGCCCAGTCGTCAGCGTCAAGGTATCCATCATTGTCGTCGTCGGTATCTGCTACATTGCCAATTCCATCATTGTCTGTGTCTGTGTTCTCAGCAGAGTCAAGTGGGAATTCATCGTAAACATCGAGGATTCCATCGCCATCATCATCCGTATCTTCGGTCAATGTGGTTGTGCATCCTGCGACAAGTGCGTCTGGCATTCCATCACCATCTGTATCAATAGTTGCACACTCATCGGCTGGGAAGGCATCTTCGTTGTCTCCCATTCCGTCAGAGTCTGTGTCATCCCATTCTGATGCATCGAGTGGGAACTGATCATTGTAGTCATCGTCACCATCATCATCAGTGTCGGTGTCTAGAGGATCAGTTCCAGCTGTTGCTTCATCTGCATCGGAGAGTAGGTCACCATCGTCATCCAAGTCAAGGACGGTTCCAGCTGGGCTTGAAGCAGGAGTTCCAACAGAACAATCACTCAGAGTAACTACTGCTGATTCTCCACCGTCACCGTAACTATCCATCAAGTCCAGTGTGTAAGACCCAGGAGCAGATAATGTCACAGTCTGGCTCTGGTAACTTGCAGTGAATGCATAAGTTGTACCATCAACAGAGAATGAACCTTCAGTTCCCCATGATCCAACTGATGCAACAATAGTTGCTGTCTGAGTGCTACTTACTGTGAATGTGTAAGTAGTGGATGAACCATAATTGCTGAAAGAGTACGAGCTAGTCTGTGCTGTACAATCTGTGTAATCAGTAACTTGCAGGTTAGGGAAGTCATCTGCTAGTCCGTCACCATCGGTGTCAGTCCATGCATCAACATCATTGTCGAATGCATCCACATCGTCTGCGTGGCCATCGTTATCGTCGTCAGTGTCAGCATTGTCTCCAATCAAATCACCGTCGTAGTCAGTAGTCTCACTCGAATCGAGTGGGAAGGCATCGCTGCCATCTACTACTCCATCGCCGTCATCGTCATCATCTAGTGCGTTACAGGACAAGTCGCCATCCGTATCGGTTGGCATATCAGCCGAATCGAGAGGATCGTTTCCTTCGCCACAGTTAGTGGACTCGTCATCATCAGAGTAACCATCGCCATCGTCGTCAGTATCAGCATTGTTTCCAGTGCCATCACCATCGGTGTCCAGAGTTTCAGCAGAATCTAGTGGGAATGCATCGGATACATCGTCCACTCCATCGCCGTCATCGTCTGTATCAGCATTGTTTCCAATTCCGTCAGAGTCAGTGTCATCCCATTCATTGTAGTTGTTAGGGAATTGATCGTCAACGTTAGCATCGCCATCGCCGTCTGTGTCATCATCGTCAGCATCTTCGATTCCGTCTCCGTCATCGTCGTTGTCCGCGTTGTGACCCCAGCCGTCGCCGTCTGCGTCCCATTGCTCACCAGCATCTAGTGGGAAATCATCGTCTGAGTCAGCAGTGCCGTCATCATCGTCATCGGTATCTTCATTGTTACCAATTCCGTCAGCATCAGTATCTACCCACTCATCTGAATCAGATGGGAAGGTATCTGCAGTATCTAGCCAGCCATCACCATCATCATCAGTATCTAGACTGTTGATTAGTCCGTCACCGTCGAGGTCACCAGCTGGGTTGAGAGTGACTGCCGCAGTTGCTGCACTAGCAGTCATGACCTGAGCTGTTCCATATGCATCGGTGTGAGTTACTGTCACGGTGTATGTCTTGCCCAAGGAAGAACATACCGCCGTCGATTCACAGGATGGTATTGTGTATGTGGAACTTGTAGCTCCAGTTACATCAGCATCAGCATCTGCCCATTGGTAGGCAAATGTGCCCATTCCGTCGTCATCAGACAACAGACTGGTGTCTGCAGTCAGGACCGCGTCGTCATAGGTATCACCTGAGACGGTGATGTCGGTGGTGATCATAGAGGATAGTTCTGTTAGTGTTGCAACAGTTTCAGGACCAAAGTTAGCAGATGGACTTGCGTCTGAAACAACACCGCTAGGTGATGTAACTGTTACTGTTAATTCATTTGCATATGCTTCACCACCAGTGTATACAACACTAGCAGTTCCAGAAGTTAATCCGAATGAACAACTTGCTGCAGGCCATGAGGAACTCCATGATGTAGAATATGTTCCAAGAGTACATAATGCTGTACCATCACTACCTGTTACAGTAATTACGTGACCACCATCATTCCAGGAATCTACTGCATTAATTGTGTAGAAAGTAGTTGCCACATTCGAACCTAGAGTCGCATCATCTGTATTGACTACAGTCAAATCGAATGAGTCAGTTACAGTAGCTGTACCATCGTCTGCAGTCACTATGATTGTGTGAGTACCAACATCTGCGTTGAGCGGTGTACCTGATAGTACACCTGCAGTTGACATAGTCATTGTTGAAGGCATTCCAGATGCAGTGTAGCTCAGAGTATCTGAAGCATCGACATCAGCAAAGTTACTTGATAGATCAGAGCTGTAAGCAGCATCTTCGTCAGTACTTGCATCCGAAATCGCTGTTGCGACTGTCGGATCATCGTTAGTGTTAGTCACTGTTAGTACATACGAATCGCTTGCAGTTGCTGCAGCGCTACTGTCGTCAGTACATGTCACAGTAATTGTGTGAGCACCGACATCTGCGTTCAGAGGTGTTCCTGAGATTGTTCCCGAAGCAATTGATAGTGTGCTTGGAGCACCTGACATTGTGTAA
>DUAE01000054.1 GCA_012960975.1 Candidatus Poseidoniales archaeon | reverse complement strand
CGGCTGGGCACTCGGTGGAACATTCTGGATTGGGACTTTCATTTTCGCATTATTAATTGGACCTGTAGTTGCAATCTGCCTGAATATCACAGGAAAAATAGGTACAATTCAATCTGAATGATTCAAAGGGTCTAACTAAATCACCTGATGCTTCAATTTTAGCCGACATTAAGATACGCTGCCAGCCTATCCCTTGCTTAGGAGTGAGGCAATGTCAGCACCAATCGTAATTTCTGTGGTTAATCACAAAGGTGGCGTTGGCAAGACAACAACCGCAGTGAATTTAGCCACCGCATTGGCGACGGGCAATTCTGAATTGGGCATATCTTCCCGTCGAGTGTTGCTAGTAGATTTAGACCCAAAAGGCAACGCTGCGACAACGTTTGGAATCGATAAGCGCTCATTAGGACCGACGATGAACGAGCTGTTCAAAGGAGGAGTAGAAGGTGCTCCGGTGACTCTAAATCAGACGCTTCTTGGCCCGGGAAATTTGACTGAATCTATGAAAAAATCCTGGACTCGACACAATCCTGAACGCAAACGCGGCCCCCCCTCCACGATCTCAATAGACAATCTCTGGCTTCTTCCTGCAGACCTCGATTTGTCTGGAGTCGAAATTGATTTAGCAACCAGATTTGGTCGCGAAACTAGGCTTCGCCTTGCGCTTCAGCAGGCTGTCGGCCACTTCGATGTCATCATCATCGATACACCTGCTTCGCTTGGATTATTGACAACAAATGCTCTTACTGCAGCAAATTGGGTGCTGATTCCTATTCAAGCTGAATTCTATTCACTCGAAGGGATGGGGCAATTGATGAATGCGATTCGGGATATCCAAAAAGCGGTAAATCCCGATTTGAAATTATTTGGAATTCTTTTGACAATGGTTCAAACCCGCTCAAAGTTGTGTGAAACGGTCGCCGAGCAAGCTCGCAAACATTTTGGCGACCGGGTTTTCAAAACGCAAATTGCTCGATCTGTTGCTATCGCGGAATCACCGCTTGAAGGCGCTCCGATTGTAATCGCACAAAAGCCGGTGAAATCTAATCCAGCGAGCCTTTCACTGTGGGAATTTGCTAAAGAGGCTGATGAACGAATCAAAGCCATTGAAAATCGTAACTAATTCGAATTTATTCGCCAGCATTTTCTAATGCAGATTGCCGAGCATCGGCAAGTAAACCTTCGATCTTGACTTTCAGTCCTTCCCCAAGAGATTTCAACATCTCATCGATTTCTTTCTCGGACAAATCTTCTCTTTTCGCAAATTGCTCCTCGAGTGTTGCCATCATCTCCGCTTCGCGTTTCTTTGCGAAAGTTGCAACGGTTTGTTCCATTTCAACTTCTTTTTCGAGCGCGACTTCTTGCTTTTTCAGTGCCAGAGCTGCAAGCATAGTTTCTCGCTCAGCACTGAACCTGCGATCTAATTCTGAAAGGGTAGCGCGCTCAAATTCTTCTTCGAGCGAATTAATTCTAACATCAACATCAGAAAGCATGTCTTTTTCAAGCGATTTTCTCTCACTCCTCAAGGATTTTTCGAGTTCATTTTCTCTTTCTTTTCTGGTCTTTGCAAGTTTATCTCGCATTGAAATTTCCTTATCGAGGCGGTAAGCCTCGGTTTTTCGATGGACTTGGCTTTCCATTACTTCACGCAGATCCATCTCGACACGGCGCTGCATCCGATCAACATCCTGCGCCGCTTCCAACTCCAGCCTTTCATCTAGGAAGGCCTGACGTCGGGAGAATTCGGTTTCCATTTCCGTCTTTAATCGAGAACGAAGTTTAGAAGTGTGAGCCTCAATACGACGATCTCGTTCGAGATCTAATTGTTCACGAAGACGATTCTCCTCGCGACGAAGTCGATGTAACATCTCTTCTCGCAAAAGTCGCTCCTCACGCTCAAGTGCTTCTGTCTCGAGCCTTTCCATCTCATCCTCAAGCTCGGCTCGAAGATCCGCTTCAATTTGCTGAAGTTGCTCTTCAAACAAAATTTCGTTGGCTTTACGCATCGCACCGTGCATCCCAGAAACTCGTTCAGTCATCTCAGCGATACGCATTCGACGCTCGCGACGAATTCCAGACCGTAATCGAGATTCCTCATCGAGTCGGTCGCGAGCCCGAGCGACAGATTCCATAGAAGAAGAAGCGGAGAGAACGTGCTGAGCACGGAGTGAAGCAAGATTCTCGATACCTTCGGTATCATTCTCATCTGTTGACTTGCTCTCACTCATGGGTACCCATCCCCAACCTGACGCGATTTTCTCACTATTTGAGAGAGAAGGGTCGACAAGTGCTGATTATCACGTTTTTAGCACATTATCAACTATCCCCACATCTGAAAATTAGACCAAAATCCACTTTCACTTTCATGCCTCTCCCTCGCTCATTTCATAGACTTTGATTAGTCAATCGACTAAACAAAATAAAAATCACAAACATTGATTTTGAGTTCAGAATGTAACATTGAATGCTGCTTCACAGGCCGGACATTTCAGTTCTCTTTGGCCTGGCCGCGGGCGAATTCTCAAATTTCTCTCACAGCCCGGGCATGCAATCTCGACTTTGACAACCTTCGGAGTCAGAGTGAACACACCTTCACATCCGCCGCAGGTCAAATCAATCGGCCTCTCATCAGTACCCGCAACCAAAATCATGTTGCAATGCGGGCATGGAACCGTCTCATCGTTGAGCGCATCGGTAGTCGGTTGGTGTGAAACTTTGTTTATTGCCGTGCAAATTTCGCATTCGATTTCACCCAATCCTTGTGGTAACATATGACCGCAGTGTGCACATTCTGCCAGCGGTGCTGCATGCTTCGACTCGACCTCTACCATGTCCTTCGCTCTCCCTCTTCTGTTATCAAGCGGTCGTCGTCTTGGCCTTCAATAATACTGCAAAGGCCTCTTTTATGTCCCTTACAACCTCTTTTCCTAAGTCGGTCAAGACGCTGATTCTGTTTCCTCCTTGACCGGTAACGAACATTCCATTGATGATTATTAGGAAAACGCTGGCTTCGTGAATTGCTATTCCAGCAGCGATGCTGGAGTTTAATCCCACCAATGATGAAATTACCAAAATTGTAGTAATCACAACAGAAATCATGATGTTAATATTGACTATGTGGCGAGTTCGTTTCGCTAATTCTACTAAACGCGCCAGCGCTCGTGGATCTTCTCCAGGAATCAATACATCAGCTGCATCAAGATTCACCCGCTCACCACTTCCCACAGCAACTCCAACATCTGCTGCTGCCAATGCTCCAGCATCGTTGAAACCATCCCCCGCCATCAGCGTCTTTCTTGCTAGTGATTTTTTTGTGACCCAGTCGGCTTTGCCTTCTGGGTCAACATTTCCTCGACAAATTTTTGGATCGAGGCCGAGATGTTTAGCGAAGGCCTCGACCGAAGATTGCTCATCTCCACTGAGAATTTCTACGCTAATTCCATGCTTCTGTAGCATTTCGATCATCTCAACTACGCCTTCTCTGGCATCGTCGTGGATGAAACCGAAAACGGCGATGCCGATTCCTTCAATGGCGAGTAGACTCGCTCCATGTCCTGATTTTTGGAACTTATTTAGGGCGGATTGGATTTCTTTTGAAATTGAAATTCCTTCTGATTCAAGCCAATCCGCGCGCCCGAACATCACGGCTTTGCCGTTGAGTTCGGCACTGATTCCTGCATCACCATCAGTAATATTGCTGACTTTTTCTGAATCTAATCCGGCATCTTCAGCAGCAAGAATAATCGTTTGAGCATATGGGTGATTCGAGCGTTGCTCGATGCCTGCAGCGAGCCGCAGTACGCTGTTTTCACTGTGACCCTTGGCGACAATAATTTCACTAATTTTAGGTCGACCGCTGGTCAGAGTTCCAGTTTTGTCGAGTAAAGCGAGCTCAATCGAAGCAGCCGCTTCGAGAACATCTCCGCCACGAGCGACCAGTCCTGATGAGGCTGCGGCGGAAAGTGCGGTAGCATGAGGAACGGGTGCAGCAAGCAATAATGAGCAAGGGCATGAAACAACCCATAATACCAGCATTGTTGTGAAATCTTTTGTCCAAAATCCGTATGCGAGTGAGCCAATCAAAACAAAGGGGACCCAAAATGCTGTGAATTTTTCAATTGTAGATTGTGTGCGAGTTGGTTGTTCACGATATTTTCGAACCAACTCGATCAGACTTGCTAATCTCGTATCATCGCCGCTCGCCTCAGCGCGAACGATAACTGGACCGCGTACCAAAACCAATCCTGCTTCAACGCGGTCACCGACCGAAATCGAAATTGGAATCGGTTCACCGGTCAAAGGAGCACGGTCGATAGCTCCAGATCCTTCGATGATGATGCCATCAACAGGAACGATTTCTCCAGAACGAATTTCGACGACATCACCAAGATTCAGAGCCTCGACTGGTGTCCATTCATCGTCATGCACATCAGATTCCGAATGACCATGATCATCACAGCAATCGTCATCTTCATGACATTGACTTTGGTCTTTTGAATTTTCAACAAGCCGCGCTCTGCGCGGTAATCTGTCGAGCCCACCTTGCATTGATTCTCGGGCTCGAACAAGGGCGCGGTCCTCCAAATGTGAAGCAAAAGCCACCAATCCGGTAACCGCTAAAGCCTCGGGCCATTGTTTCATTGCCAGAGCGCCAATGACCGCTAAAGTTGTCAAAACTTGGAAACCTAAAACTCGGTTTTGAATGCTTGAGAGCGCTGCGTTGAACATCGGAAAACCAGCAAAAGCAATTCCGACTACAGTAATCAACATCGCACTCCAACTCGGTGCCACTTCAATTTGATCGATGGTGTACACTCCCGCGAGTAATGGAATTGTCAACAAGGCTGAGAGGAGCTGAATTTGGTCGGCGCGAAGTCGAGATGATTGAGATTCTTCGAATTGCGGCTTCGTGCCGAGAATTTGTGTTAATCTCGTTTCAGAAATTTCGTGCGTCGCTCGTGAATGTAAATTGACGCGCTGTAATTCGATGCGCCCATCCTCAAATCGAACATCGATAATTCCCGGTATATCGAGCAGGGATGAACGCAAGCCTCGCCGCTCGATGCCGAGGCGATTTGCAACTCCACCGGGTGTTAGCCCAACAATCGCCATCCAAGCGATATCTGGATTGTTTCCCAGACTCGCGAGAACGGAATTTGCTCGCGAAACTCGACCCTTTGAGAGATCTAATTTGAATCGAACATTTCCTTCGGCCACTGAAATGTTGACTTCATCTATTCCAGGAAGTCGGCTAACAGCCTTGGTCGCCTTCATCGCACAGTCCGGGCAATCCATTCCGGTAATTCCCCACTCAAATTCGCAAATCCCATCTGCGGCAAATACCAAGTCGGCGACCACGTCTTCATTTCCAGCCTCGATTTCTTCAGTGAGAATCACTTCGTCGAGGGTTTTCGCGGCGACTTTTTTTTCTGAAAGTCGTGAAGTGATTTTACGAGTTTGCTTTGACAAATTCGACATAAATTTTGAAACTGGCTGAATCAATGACCCAAATGTCGTTGATTCAGTCGTCTTCGGATTGGTTTCAACGACATTTGGGTCAACATCCTCTTCATCGTCGAGGATAAGAAAATCCTCACTGCCCATAACCTCCGCAAATCTTCGTTGTCCTTCAAGTTGCGGGGTAGCGGCAATGCGGTGGTATCTTCACCAAAAGGCATCAGGAGTGGATGTGTTGAGCCTGCCCGAAGATGTTGATTGGCAGATGATTGTCTTCGATGTCGATGGTACTTTAATGGATAAAAATGGATATCCGGAGGGGTTATTGCAGCGAATTCGCAAACTCGAAGAATTGCAATTAACCGTTTCACTTGCAAGCGGTCGAACGCTGCCAAATGTCACTCCAATTCAACAAACCTTGGCTGTTTCTGGCTTTATCGTCGCTGAAAATGGTGGGATGGTTTGGGACTCGCGGGCGGGTTTCGCTATCGCGCGACTCGCAGATGGCGAGCGAGCGAGGAGTGCAGCCGATTGGCTTGCAACCCAGCTGGACGATTTTGATGCTGCGGGCATCGAATCGAATAGATGGCGTGAGACGGAATGGTGCTTATGGGAACCAAATCGGGCTGACGAAGTTAGAGATTTACTAGCAAAAACAGAGTGGTCTGATCTGGATGTGGTTTCGACCGGATTCGCACTGCATTTGACTCCTCTTGGAATCAACAAGGCGAGCGGACTTAGTCTAGCTTTCGAGCAACGAGATATCGATCCGTCGCAAGTCATCGCTGTCGGTGATGCCTCGAACGATATTCCAATGTTCAAGAAATGTGGATTCTCTGTTGCAGTCAACGATATGCATGATGGTGTGGTAGAGGCTGCTGATCATCTGACTGAATCTCGCGGCGTATTTGGAACGATTGAGTTCTTAGATGAACTAATCGAGTTTTTCACCAAATAATTACTGAATCTCAGCACGCTTGATTTTGTTTAATGGTGCAGGAGGCAGGATTCGAACCTGCGAAGCACTACGCATCGGATCTTGAGCCCGACCCCTTTGACCACTCGGGTACACCTGCAACCTCTGGGAGAGTGATTTTCTTATTGAGTTCAACGGGTATAGGAGGTCGTTACTAGGCGAGGGAAAGGAATCATTCATGACCCTCCTTCGCCGGATGGTGTTTGGGTCGCTGGCATGAGAGGGGAAGTCGCATCATCAAGACTCGGCAAACATCAGTTAATCGCAGTCGAAAAATGCCTATTTGAGTTGACAAGAAAGCAAAAATCCAGCCCAAACGTACCGGTCGAATTATCTCTACCTAATTTCTGGGCGAGCGTGGGTCAACTACTCCACAACCTAGAGATGGAACTCGCTGAATCAATTCGGAATGAAGGGATGACGGCGAAGGCGCAATTGCAGTCTCGCCGGCTCGGCGTGGTACGAACAAGTGTTACTGATTTGACGCGAATGCGAATGAACGCTTTCGCACAACACGCCGTTTTGACGAATTTGATGAAAGGTCCTAGCGGTGATGTGATGAGCGCTGTGAATCAAATTCCTGCGCTCAATTGGCAGAAACACGACCCGAGTGAGAGGATTTATCACAGCGGCGTTGGACATCTGGTCGAGAAATACAAGCACGAGGTTTCGTGGAATGCTCTGCTTCACGGTGACAATGAGATTCCGATTTCTGCGCCTAGTGTTGGTGGAAACGCGCCGCTGAGTGAATTTGTCGATGAAGGCTCAGAAAATTCTTCAGAAGAGGCACCGTCTATTTCTCTAAATCCTTCAGAAGTATCCGTAGGAGTAACTCCAACCGTGCCTGAACAACAATCCGTTTCCGCTGATGAGGACGCTTACTGGAATGATCCTGATTTTGATGAGGAGGACCGAATTCGTCAGATGGATGCTTTTCCAAACAGTCCGACCGGAGCAATTTCTGCGACTTCAATCGAGTCTGATTCGGCGCAACTTGATGATTCCAATCTACGCCGAATCTTGATTTTGCAAGATATGGATGACCCTATTATTGCTGAGGATGGGTCTGAGATTCACCTTATCGCAGGCGATATCCAATCTTGTCCCGTCTTAATCGCTGAGACTCTAATTACGGCAGGACTCGCCGAATCGGCTGACCTTTGAGTAAGAATTGGGTTTTTTATCATAATTTTCGTAGTTAATTAATCGCTTTAGATTAATTATAGCCCAGAATAATTCCGGATAATTACTCAAAAAGCATTTTTAGGCATGGATTTTTGTGTCGGCTCATCAAAGGTGAGCCAAATGGGTAAAACAGTTACAGATTCACAATTAAAAAAATACAGAGCGGCATTTTCTGCCGATCCTTCAGCGAAGATGGCGCAAAATGCAGTTGCGAACAATGATCTTCTCGAAGTTGCACTCGACAGAGAATTAGTTCAAGACATCGATTTTTCTTTCTCGACCAAATTAGATAGTTGGAAAGTAACCAATCAGAAAGCTAGCGGTCGATGCTGGCTTTTTGCAACGCTAAATTTATTCCGTCCAGGAACAATGGAGAAATTGAATGTCAAAGAATTCGAATTTAGCCAAGCTCACATTCACTTTTGGGATAAATTCGAGCGAGCCAATCACTTATTTGAAGCGATTATCGATACTTCTGAGCGGCCCGTCGATGACCGAACCATCGGGTTCCTTCTCGGTGACCCAATCGGTGATGGCGGTCAGTGGAATATGGCGACCAATCTTATTCGCAAGCATGGATTAGTCCCAAAAACTGCTTATCCAGAAACAAAATCTTCCTCTAGCACACGTTGGATGAATGGAATTTTGAAGGATATTTTGAGAAGCGGTGCCAGTGAAATTCGAGAAATTCTCGATAACGGTGGCACCGAAAAGGAAGCTCGCGCACATAAGGAATCTCGACTCGCCGATGTTTGGCGAATTCTGTGCATTCATCTTGGTACTCCGCCTGAGGAATTCGATTGGCAATGGGAAGATAAGGATGGAGAATTTCACCGAAGAGGAGTGATTACACCGCAAGAATTTGCCGCTGAGTACATCGAAATGAACTGGGAAGACTATGTTTGTATCGTCAACGACCCGCGCAATGAATACTACCAAACCTACACTATAGATTATCTCCAAAATGTCGCAGGGGGACCACCGGTAATTTACCTAAATGTGCCTTCAAACGAGATGAAAGCGATTACTCAAAAACTGCTCGAAGATGGTCTGCCGGTTTGGATGGGTTGTGATGTTGGTAAGCAAATGCACCGGCAGAGTGGTTTGTGGGATGCTAAACTGTTTGATTTCGGCGCCCTTTATGGCGCCGAGTTCGGTATGGATAAAGCCAATCGACTACGCTATTCTCAGACGATGATGACTCATGCGATGTTGTTCACAGGCGTCGATGTAGTAGACGGTCAGCCTCGACGCTGGCGTGTTGAGAATTCATGGGGAGACAAAAAATCTGGCAAGAAGGGATATTACACAATGAATGATTCTTGGTATGATGAATATATGTTCGAAATCGCTGCACCCAGCGAATATCTTAGCGACGAAATGCGCGCTGGTCTCGACACTAAGCCAATCGTTTTGCCAGCTTGGGATCCGATGGGTTCTCTCGCTCGCGACGAAGCTGCGGCTGAATATTGATTTAGAGGCTAGCGAATGAAACATTGTCCGTCGCATATGAGTCAAAAAGGTTTCAAGGGGAAACTGCATAGCGAGTTATGCCGGAATTCAGCAAGGAGTCACATAGCAAAGTCAGGAGGATTCCCTACGTGAGTCATCTCAGAATCGTCTCCATTGCCCTTGGTCTTCTTCTCCTGATGACTCCCCTATCTATGGGAGATGATGACGGTGACGATGAGAGGGAGGATGACGAGGGTTTCGAGGACATGGGAGAGGATCTAGGTACCGCCTCTGCATGGCTATTGGGCCTCACCCTGGCTTACTTCGGATGGAAGCGGATACTACCTCAAATTCGCAAGTACCTGAAGACGACTGAGCAGAAAGCCCAACTCAAGCAACTCAATGCTTGGAACAAGAAAGTACTTCCAATTCATACGCTCTTAGGCATTGCTGCCTTGGTTACAGGTGCAATTCACGGACTAATGATGGATGAGAGTAGTATCTTACTCTGGACTGCCATCGCCCTGATGGGCCTGCTATCGGTGTCCGGAGCCCTCATGCGATGGAAGTGGCCACCTCGGGAGGTCAAAAAGGGCGCAAGGCTCCTCCACATGCAGAGGCTGATGTCGGCAATTGTTGTGATTCTGCTGCTGGTCGGCCACGAAATGGTCTGAATCCATTGATTACCCTTTGTATCACTCGCATGGGTGCGCCAAGATTGACCAAACATTCCCCCTACTACGAGCGCTAGACAGGCAAGAATCATTCCAATTGCAAGATACCTGCTCATGAGGCATCTC
>DUAE01000053.1:2527-10409 GCA_012960975.1 Candidatus Poseidoniales archaeon | reverse complement strand
TCGTCAATGTGAGAAAATTTGTTTCATAGGGTACCCATGCGCTCGCATGTGAATCAATAGGGTTATCAGTGGGCACTTTCATCCGCTACCGTTGAGATTGTTGTATCAATAACTCAATTTTTCATTCTATAAATTCAACTGAAATTTTTACAACATGAGGCAAATTAAGTGATTCCCGAATTAGTCTTGTCGCTGCATAGAGAATTTCCCCACGCTCCCCAATAGCAAATTTCCCTAAATCTTCAGGACAAATAATGTAGATTTCATCCTTTTCTTTGTCAACACGACCTTGAAGCCAACTTAGTTCATCCCTAACTGTGCTTTTTTTCTCAGAAATGTTTACTTGATTCGGATAGTTAGGGTCGTAAATCATTCCAGAGGCTTCTAGTATGCAATCATAGACAGTGCGTATAGTTTTTGTTAGCACCGTATCTTCTATCCAAGAGGTGTATGTAGTATCGATTGAATAATCAGTTATTGGAAGTTTGTTCTCGTTTAGATCAGGGTCGATAAAGACAATACTATCGACAACCCAATCTCTACGAATACGTGAGTTGATATCATCCCAATTTATCTCTGGATGAGTTTCTCGCTCTTTTGGGAACTTATCTTTAGTTATTATATATGCATTAATTTTTTGAGCTAATCTAATAATGTATAAATCATCATCACGGACTTCATGCAACATTCCTTTTTCTATTAGATTTGAAATATACGGGAGTCCTTTGTCTTGGTTTCTTTGCATATGATATGTAGTACCAAATTTTATTGCGCCTTTGACTTGATAGTTTAAATTTGTATAATATTCAATTGCTGAACGAAGAATTTGGACATCGTAAGTGCCATCGTTTCTAGCAGCCATAATGTTGCTTCCATCTAAAATAACAATCGTTCTACCACTGTCCATAAAGTTTCTGTAATATGCGTATTTATTAAACTAGTTATCTCAAAAAATTACTGAATTAGTGGGTTAGCAGTCCGTCCTTTCATAGGCTACCCATGCGTTTGGTATAGAGGTGATATTATATCTGAAGGATTGGGTGAAGAAATTATGGATTTAACATGGGATGACGTTAATGAAAAACTTCTTTATTTTCTCGATAGAAATCATACATCTGTGATTAATGAATTAAACTCTTTTCTTGACTTGAAGGGGGAATTCTTACTCGCTAAAGAAGTCCCTCCAAATCCTTTTGTTGGTAACCCTAATACTCTTGAACCAGGTAAATGTATAGCACTCATAGGTATTAATCCAGCATACCGTCCAGACGATTCTAGTTTCCAAGAAACAGAAATCACGCTTCCAAGTTCTTGCCTTAATAAATGGAGATTAAGTAAGGATGAAAATGATCTAGCGCCTTGGTTTTCAAAAATGGAAAGTTTCTTTCTTGGGGACTCATATTATGGCCCATACTTTACTCGTCTAGGTAACATACTTGGACAAGGAATATTCAGTGATACTTGGTCATCATACAAGGGGCAAACAGCCGCCCGGATGACTTTTCATAAACATGTCCTCAAGTTTGACATATTACCATACTACTCACAAAAAGCAGGGTTCAATAATCGCCTTCTTCATCAAAAATACTCCATTGATCCCGCACTTATTGCATACCAAGAATATATTTCTTCGATGATAGATTTCGCTAAACCTCGCTTCGTAATCATGAATGGGATGAGTGTGACTGCTGTCGTGGAGGAACTCTTTGCAGATGAGAATTTCACATCTTTGAACGTCGGGCCAACTCCTAGAACCGAGATTCAAGTAGGTAAAATTACGATAAATAGTTCAATAGTGCACGCACTAGGAGTAAAATTTGTAAATTCAGTTCATGGACCTACCTCTGACGAAGACTGGAGATATATCTGGCAAGCTTGGAATAAGTTAGAAATTAACTGATTCAAAGGGTACCCTATGAAACAAATTTTCTCACATTGACGAAATATGCAAAAATAATCCGAACGCAAAGTGTTCGGATTGTTTCAATAAATGCCTAAACTGCGAAGCAGTTTAGCCGAGATTGCGGAGAGACAATTCAATTGTCACTGAATCTGGGATATTAATCATCAAAATAGCCTTCAGAGCCTTCTCATCCTTCGAAGTATTAGTAACGAGTTCAAGTAATCTCTTGTGAACGCGCATTTCCCAGTGATCCCAAGTCTCTGCACCCTCTCCGTCCGGCGCCTTTCGGCAAGGAACTACGAGTCTGCGAGTTGGTAGAGGGATTGGGCCACGAAGTTTGACACCGGTTTTGTCGGAAATTGCCTGAATCTGCTCGCAGACTCCGTCAACATCCGTGTGATTCTCACCGGTGAGTTTGATTGTAGTAACGACAGGCATTTTGCTCACCGTTTACTTTCACAATCTGAAGCTTAAGCCTTCTTCTCAATCTTCATGCAGACGCCAGCAGCGACAGTCTTACCCATATCACGGATAGCGAAGCGAGCAAGTTCGGGGAAACTTTCCATTTCCTCAATTGCCATAGGCTTGGTAGGTCCGAAACGTATGAGGCACGCATCTCCAGTCTTCAGGAAGGCCGGGTTAGCCTCCTTCACGCCCCTCGATGTCTTCTCTAACAATTCGACGAAGCGGACAGCGACTTGGCTGGTGTGGCAGTGGAATACTGGTGTGTATCCTGCGCCAATTGCCTTAGGGATGTCCATAAGTTGAATCTGTCCGACGAAAGTCTCGTCGTGGCGCACGAACATTGGTGCACTCTCTGGGTATCCAGCAACATCTCCACGGCGGATATCAGTAGCTGCAAGACCACGGACGTTGAATCCAACGTTGTCACCAGGCTCTGCCTTAGGGTGAACAGTGTGGTGCATCTCAATCGACTTAACCTCAGCCGATTTCTGACTTGGGTTGAATACTACTGTCTTTCCAGAGTGTAATACACCTGTCTCGATCTTTCCTACTGGAACGGTTCCGATTCCAGAAATCTTGTAGACATCCTGGATTGGAAGGCGAAGTGGGCGGTCGGTTGGCTTAGGTGGCATCTGAATTGCATCAATTGCCTCGAATAGAGTTGGGCCCTTGTACCAAGCCATGTTCTCGGACTTATTGTATACGTTATCACCATCGAAGGAGGAACAAGCGATGAATGGAACGTCTGCTGGATTGAATCCTGCCATCTTCAAGAGGTTTGAAACTTCTTGCTTAACTGAGTTGAACTTGTCTTCGGAGTAATCTACACCGCTGATGTCCATCTTGTTGATGTTGACAATCAGTTGCCCGACACCGAGAACGCGTGCAAGGAAAGCGTGTTCCTTGGTTTGTTCGTTAACACCGTCGTTTGCAGCGACACAGAGAACTGCAGCATCTGCTTGGCTAGTTCCTGTAATCATGTTCTTGACGAAATCACGGTGACCTGGTGCATCGATGACTGTAAAGTAATAATTAGGAGTATAGAATTCCTTGTGAGCGACATCGATGGTGATTCCACGCTCGCGCTCTTCCTTCAATCCGTCCATAACATAAGCAAGACCGAAACCAGCCTTACCTTGGTCAGACGCTAACTTCTCATTCTTATCGATAACGTGTTGTTCGATGTGACCGCTATCCAAAAGTAATCTTCCGACAGTGGTTGACTTTCCGTGGTCAACGTGACCGACGAAAACGATATTTAGATGTGGCTTGGTTTTATCTTCCCATTGTGAACCCATATTAGACACCTCAAAGGTAGCCCGCCGACCGATGGGGTGTATTTGAATCCACCCCAAACTAACAGCGCCTGTTCAGTGCTGTTGGATGACTGGAACAGCGGCGAGGTTCATCGATATTGCAATTCAACGACCAACTGTTTAACATCGGTGTTGTGAGTTTTGTCGTTCTGTAAATCACAACTCCAATCACCTGGTTCGAATCCTTTGACAGTCGAGCCACCGATTACCATCCAAACACAGCGATCTTCAGAGTCACAATCGCCAGCGTCTCGATTATCGTCCCCAATTGCAGTGGTATTTGCGATCTCATCATCTGTTGAATTATACATATAGAGGTCGAGTTTGTTATCGGTATCGATTCCCCCCAGAGGTTGGTCACCGTCTTTGGCAGGATAGGTCAGCTTCACACGAAGGTAGCGAATGCGATTAGCCCCCTCATCTTCGTAAGTTACTGGGAAATCCCATGTCATGATGATCGGATCTTGGATTCGTCGGTCGATGACGAAATCTTTCCAAACACCCCGATAATTAACGTGGACTTTGATGTCTTCACTCGAAGATAATCCATTACTATCTATTACCATCAGACCGATGAGCCAAGTTCCAGCAGGCCGGTCAGTCCAATCAAAAGTCTCTCCAGTCGCGTCAATATCGTTCTCGGTATCTCCATCACCATCGGAATCAAAATACATATCGAGATCCCAATTCCATTCACTGATATATTCCTCAGCCCAGGAATCCGATGCATCGAGAGTTACAGTAGTTGAAACCTCGACAGTTCTTTCATTGAGATCTTTGTCATTCTCGCAAACCCAGACCATGATGAAATTGCCCGCAGGTGCTTCCTCGCCATCACAATCATTGTCTTTAGTCGATGTGATTTCTGCCTGTGGCTCTGCCGCAGAAGCATCAGCGACGGTGATGGTTTTTTTCTTAGTAGTTTCAATCGTGCCGTCGTTGACAATTAATTTCACAGAATATTCTCCATTCTGCACATAAGAATGGGTTGTAGTCGCACCGGTTCCGGTATTGCCATCACCAAAAGTCCAACTAAATGAGAGTGAATCACCATCTGGGTCTGATGAGGCACCGGCGTTGAAAGTAATCGAATCGCCGGTTCGAAAATTTGAATTCGGATTCATCGAAAACTCAGCGGTTGGCGCGCTATTGCCAGAAAACGTATCTAGACAACCAGCAAAAGCTGTGCTCACGAGGAGCAAAACGACGAGTGGGGAAAATCCAGATGGGCGGGTCATTAATCGATATGTGAACGCCCGCCTATCATCAATCCTACGGACACACGGATTACAGGAAATTGTTGATTTTTTCACAAAATACTAGAAATTTATCATTATTATTGAACTTTTTATGGTCGGCATTTTGAGTCGTTAAAAATCAAAAATTGATTGTTGACGAGAACCAATCAACAATTCTTTATCGTCCCACCCAAATGCTTCAGTAATCCGTCCGAGCGCAGTTGCGAGACGTTTTGCATAATATTCTGAATCATAATCTGGAGGAGCCTCACCGATCTCATCGACTAACCAAGGCTCAACCTCCATTGGTGAACTCTTTCCGTCAGTGACGATGTATCCAACCTTCATCCCAGGCGTAAAAGCAAGGCCTTTTGCAATTCTTTTCTTAGCCGCACGCACGTAAGGCAAACTATCAGGGCGGTCATAAATCGATGCGAAATCGACGGTTCCGTCCTTGCGAAGTTTTCCTTTGCATGAACGACTGATGACCAAATCAGTAGCCTCTACTCTCTTCGATTTCACATCATCGATAGCTTTCTTGGTCATTTCCACCGCCGTCCATGGTTCATTTGCCAAAATTAATTCGAACATCTCCGTCATGATTTTTGTTAGTAGAGTAAAAGAATCTGTTCGACGAATTTCATAACCGCGAACCAGCATTTCTTCTCGTGGCCAAATCACACGGCCGACATAGCGCTTTTTTGCGCCGTGTGAAAAAAATGCAGAAAGTCCAGTTTCGAATTCGAGCTCGGCGCCTTCTTTGGTGAAGCGCTCAGCGAGACGATTGCCGAAACTGATGGTCGCGTCTTTTGCAGCCGACCAGTCTGAAAAAGTTGGATCTAATTCTTCTGGACGGCTGATTGGAGCGCCCTCTTCAACTGGAGCGCGAACAAAAATCGAATCGGTGTCAGAATAAACCACAGAATAGCCCTCCTCGCCTAGGTCAGCAATAATTTTTCGAATATTATGTCGAGCCCAAGCTGTGATGCTGGCGCCTAAATCTGGATGGGTGAATCGATAAAAACTCGAAGCAAAAACACCGTAAAATGAATTCATCAAAATCTTCACAGCGTATTGCAGTTGATCTTGTAAAAATGCTGCATCTTCGTCGCCGCGAGCCTTTGCTTCAGCGAGTGCAACCTTGTGTTTATCGCGGCGCGACATCAAATCCGCGAGAAGTTGAGGAACCAATCCTTCTCTCTCGGATTTGGCTACGAATCGCGTATCCATCGGTGAAACAAAATGCGAATCATCAACTCTTCCATCGCGAACAAGAGTAGTCGAACAGATATTTTTTGCAATCATAATCGAAGGATACATCGACTTGAAATCCAAAACTGCAACCCATGGATGGATTCCGGCATCGACTTCGTGAACATATCCACCTGCAATTTGGTCACGGCGTCGCGGGCCACGTTTTGTTGTCGGAACTGCAACGCCTTGCCTGTCTGCGAGCCGGACTGTTAGCGAATCAATCCAATTGCTAGTGGTTCCTGCCGCAGCAACTTCAACGGTTGTCAGCGAAACGGATGCGAGAGCTTCCTTGCGTGCGACCGATTGCAATTTATCGAGAATGTCAAGGGGTAAAATCGTATCACGAACACAATATTCCATCACCTCATCAGGACGATTCGCCCATTCCATATCCATCTGACTAGCATCTACGTCGAGTTTTTGCTTTTCAGAATCTGACGGCCACAGCAAATTTGAGACATAGCGAAGCGATTCTCGCTGTGGCCGAAGCGTCTGGCGAGCTTGCCACCATGCATCGAACGGAATTCGACCTTGAATTCGCCAGACACGATTTTGTTGCCGCTGGGGGAAAACTCGACCGGCACTTCGAGTTCCGATTTCAGATTCAACTATCGGAACTCGCCCCCAACCAAACATCGCAGCTTGATTAGAACGAGAGCGTTTACTATTCAATTCGGAACGGTCGAGAATACGAGGCAAATCAAAATTGTCGATATTATAACCTGTAATTATGTCAGGATCTTCTTCACGAACAAGCCTTGTCAATCCTTCCATAATATCGGATTCATCACCCCTGAATTCGTGAGTTGTTCTCTCACCTGCTCTGTCGATTACAGCAGCCGCACAAAGAATCGTATTATACTTCACACTGGTCTCTAAATCGTAAGAAAAAGATACGAATGGAGCAGGGAATGGTTCGGTTCGTTCAAGGTCGGAAATATTGCAGTGAACGATTAAGTCGACCGGATATAATCCCGAGCCCCCAACATCGCGAATCGATTCTGCTGCAATGACGCGATCACTCGATTTTTCGATTTCATCTGGGGCTCTTTCACCGGCCCACAATATCTTTCCACCTGCGGAAATATGTGGGCCTAAATCTGCATCCAAAAGCAAACGTTGAACGAACAAAATGTCCGCCGACGAAACCTCCCATTCATTCTCAATTCGTCGGCGAAGCCCCCTGACCAAAAACGGTTGACGAACATATACTCGCCAATGTGGTTTGATACCTAATGGCGTCCATTTATCGACCGGCTCAGCAATCTCCACTACCTCATTCGTCTGTCGTAAAAATTCCAACGATTCCGCCGCTTCTGCCGCCGGTTTTGGTCGGCCTGGCTGCGCCACATCGATATACGGCCGAAGCCCTTCTACAAGCAACAAAACAGAATGACCAGCACGCGCACGGCACCATAATTCAACGACCGTGCGCGCGGGATGACCGTCTATTGCTTGGTACGAACCAGAAACAATACACATATCCTCGCGCCATTCCATTGTGTTCACCCGTATGACCGTAGGCGAAGAAGCATTCAACCCTTTGAAGTAAAGTAAACGAAAAAAATTGTCAAATCATAGCAATCGTTGAAAGCCGACCCCCCGCCCTCTATACAATTCGGTGGCCTTGATGTTGAAAGATGCGAATTCTAAATCCGTTCCTGAAGTCGATTGGGAAAGTCTAACCTTTAGCTTCCAAGAGACAG
>DUAE01000053.1:0-2491 GCA_012960975.1 Candidatus Poseidoniales archaeon | reverse complement strand
ACCTGGAATTATGCAAGACTTCCAAGACCTTCGACTCTCTCCTGCCGCTGGCGTCATCAACTATGGACAGGGATTGTTTGAAGGAATGAAAGCGCGACGGGCGGAAGATGGTAGAATTCTGCTTTTCCGCCCGGAGCTGAATGCGAGGCGGGCTCAGGAAGGATGCCGTCGCCTCGGTATGGAAGTAGTCTCAGAAGAGATGTTTCTCGATGCTGTTTATCGTGCAGTGGAGGAAAATAAGCGATGGGTGCCACCGCACGGCCGCGGCGAATTGTACATTCGCCCGCTAATTTTTGGCAGCGGTGCAATCCTTGGAGTTGCACCCGCGCCCGAATACACTTTCTTGGTTTACACCATACCGGTCGGACCTTATTTTAAAGGCGGTTTGAAACCGATTTCACTGAAAGTTTCGAACGAATTTCACCGAGCAGCCCCGGGTGGATCTGGTGGAGTCAAGGCAATTGGAAATTACGCACCGGGAATGATGCCGTCAAAGAATGCCAAAGCTGAAGGATATGCTGAAATTATCTATCTCGATTCAAGTGAGCACAAATATATCGAAGAAGTTGGAGCTGCGAACTTTTTCTGTGTCAAAGATGGAGTGATTTACACACCTGAACTCACCGGGACAATTTTACCTGGAATTACTCGATTGTCGATTATTGAATTAGCCCGCTCACTCGGTTACGAAGTGAATGAGACGAAAGTCGACATCGATTTCGCACTGAATTGTGATGAAGCATTCGCCGTGGGAACCGCGGCAATGATTTCACCGATTGGCTTGATTGAACACGGTGAAATTTTAGCGACTTACAATGATGGCGAAATCGGAGAAATCACATTGGAATTATATGATGCCCTCAGCGGAATCCTGAATGGTTCAATCGAAGATTCATTCGGTTGGAATCGAGAAGTTTGACCTATTTATCGACGGCCGAATTTCTTTTTCCTCTGACCGCCGGATTTACCTTTGAAGGATTTTCGTTGTGAGCGTTGCGCTCCTCCTCGCTGAGACTTTTTTCCCGGACTAGCAGAACCGTCTGTCGACTTCGAGGCTTTGTACTGGCGGCGAAGTCGATGACCAATCGATTGAATGACCCCTTCTTTGCTATCAGCGCCAGTAGAATTTTTGGCATCTGCTGACGATAAGATCAATCTGCCTTCTTTGGCATATGGTCGAGCGGGATGAGAAACTTCTGCGTCTCGCTTCATCTTAGTAATTCCAGCATCGCGAGCCGCCCAGACTATTGCATCGAGAGTCGGGTTTGGTATGCTGGCTTCTTTGGGAACTCGTCGACCACCAGTGCGAGAGGTTCGGATATCGAAGTATCCGGTCCAAATTGTCATTTTCGAAGGATCGCCAGCCATGGTTTCACTCCCTTCGAATCAATCGACTGACTTGAGGGCTTCGTGCCACTCATTCTTCGAGTAAAACGCCCGAAACTACGCCATCCATTCCTGGACGACTCGTAACCCTAACCCTACCGAGTTCGGTATCAAGAACCGCACCCTTGGTGACGATGTTTCTACGGACGTAGTTAGAATCTGCATTGTTTTCACTGACGTTATTTGTGGTTGTGCGAGTGGTAGTACCATCTGCGCGGTTGACGTTTACGTGGAAGACTCGTGTGACGCGCACAGTCTGTGAACCCGCTGTCTTTCGGTAGCTCTTGGTTTTGTCAGATTCGCCGATATAAGCGAACTGATTTTCGCTGGAAATCTCGGTCTTACGCTTACCACGATATCGGTTTGGTCGCTTCAAGCGTCCGCCGGTCGCCTTGCGTCGAGATATACCATGCCACTTAGCCATGCAAGCCGGCGACCGACCACCCTTATTTCAATAGATTGGATATTCCACGTAGTGTTTTTTCGGCGAGGTGTACAATTTATCTCACTCGCCGAGAGTCAAAGCAGCCTCAGAAATCAATCGCTTCAAGTCAACATAATTTGTACAAACAGGGAAGTCAGGGAACTCCTCAGCGACATTTTGTGGAGGATTGAGGAGGATACCAATATGAGCCTCTTTCAGCATGTTTGTATCATTGTAAGAATCGCCGACTGCGAGCGTTTTGAAGTTCATTTCTCGCAGTCGCTGAACAGTCTCTCGCTTCTGATCTTCCATACGAATTTTCCAACCCGTAATCATTCGTGAATCTTCATCAATTATCAAATCGTGACAAAACAGAGTCGGCATATCTAACATCGCCATCAATGGTTTGCCGAAGCCATAAAATGTATCAGATAATATCAAAACTTGCCAATTCACTCTTAGCCAATCCAAGAAGGATTTTCCACCTACGAGTGGCTCCATTTCGCCGATTATTTTTTGAATATCATCGATAGTGATTCCTCGATCGTCGAGGATGTCGAGCCGGTAGCGCATCAATTTCCCATAATCCGGCTCGTCTCTTGTCGTTCTCCGAAGTTCGGGAATTCCAAAACTATCTGCGACCGCTTCCCAAATCTCAGGCATGAGAACACCTTCGAGATC
>DUAE01000052.1 GCA_012960975.1 Candidatus Poseidoniales archaeon | reverse complement strand
GCAATGGGTTTCTGCATAGGCCCATGAGTTAGCAATTGCTGAATTAATGGGTTAGCAGTGCATCCTTTCAGAGGCTAGCGTCTGAATCGGCCCACTGAAAGCCTTATATTTCAGAAATATCCATCGCATGGGTCTAAGCACAGACCCATTGATTTGTAGTTAATCGATTGAACTGTACTCAAGTTATCTAATTTATTACTACAGGTAAATCTCAACCTCCATTTATGTAGTCAAACGTTCTTGCGAATATATCATAAGTTAACTGTTCTACTTGTCGTCGTGGTGAAAGGGAACCCAGGTAAGCCTCTAGAAGAGTCGCATGATGAGTTTATTGGCCTTTGTTTAGGAGTTTCATTTCTAACATTCCTCGTCTTAATATTCTCGCAGATGCTTGATTTTGATTTCCCCTTATCTGACTATATCTATCAAGGTCAATTGGGGGGGGCTTTCTATAGTAGCTGTTGTTTCACGATGCTAATATCTGCAGTTCCTGGAGTTATTGCATATTATACTACATTCAATTTTATGGAAGTTCAATTTGTTGAGGAAGATAAAATTTACAAAGCAAATCAGAAGAAAATGGAAAAGAGACGTATTGAAGCGAAAAAGAGAAACCTAACAAGGTTGAAATCCAGAAAGCCAAAGTTGAGAAATATGGCGAAAAGTGTATTTTTACCCATACATATTAGTAATTTCGAGATTGATATATATGACGAAGAATTGACATTTTCAGTAAATGGTCGGATTCTTCGATATGAGAAATCTCTGACTAGGACGTACAAATCAATACAGGCTGAGATGGAGGAGGATAAGAACCGGCCATCACCTGAAGATGATCACTACATTCCGAGATGTAGTATCTGCCGTATCCGGCCAGTCCAAATGAGAGTTTCTGGAACCAGATATCGTCATGGCGACGTCTGTATGAGTTGTGATGATGACGAATGTTGATTAGAAATATAGGAAATTATCATTTCAAAGTCTATGATTTCTACTGCTAATAGGAACGGTGCCCCTTGCGATTACATACGAGCGGATGGGTACCCTCTGCTTACCCGTTGTTGCAAAGGGGACCCCTATGATTCGTGGCTATTAATTCAAGAACCTCCAAAAACAACTTCAAAATTGTTAATAGCGTTACTACGATGCTGAATATATGTCCAAGAAAGCCGACGAGTATAGAAAATATTTACAATCAGATGATTGGAAAGAAAAGAGATCTGAAAAAAATTCTAAACGTAGAAGATGTGCTATTTGTGCTGCTAAAAATAAAATCGATATTCATCATCTAAATTATAGAAACTGGCTTGATGTCAAACAATCAGATTTGAGGAGACTTTGTAGAAGATGTCATTATTTGGTTCATGAATTAGAGAAGAATGGAAAGATAGTATACAGAAGTAATAATCACCATAGTAAATTTACTATTCAGAAAACTGCTGTTAAAAAAGAATTAGGTATTACGAATAAGAATATGTTCAATATAGAAGAAGAATAATTTCAAAAGCATGAAGGATAAATGAGTATTATGTCAGATGTACTCTGGGATGTTGCCATTAGGAAAAATGGTTTCCCGAGCATAATCCAATTGTACTGGACCTTAAGTTCCTATTAGCGCAGGAATACAAGCAGTATATGCTTCCACGACCTCCCCCCAAGTCACATGGTCATAACGATCCGCAGTAGAATTGTCCGCATCCCCTCGAAGATGTTTGATTATCCTCTCAGGACAATCATTCCGTCTCAAAGCAGTAGTAAACCAGTGACGGTAATTATGTGGACCAAACTTCTTGTGTCTATCTAATCTATCTGCAGAGGGGTCATGGAATCCACATCTTTGCGCTTCTTGATTTATCCATCTGCTAACTGTATTCTTTCCAATACGCCTACCTTCTCTATTCACAAACAGAGATTTCTCACCCTCAACTCTTGGATAAGTTGGCATACTACGGAAGTACAATTCCAATGCAGAAGCACATTCCTTGTCGATCGGTAGCCTACGGTTAGTCCTCTTCCTAAATCGAGATGTGGTAATTGATTGTTCAACCAAGTCAACATCTTCAATATTGAGCAAAATCGATTCTTCTCTTCGAAGACCGGTTTTCGCCAGTAGAAGATGGTAAGCTCTTTTTTGAATATCTGGAATTGAATAAATCATCTCAGATAAATGTGAATCAGGAGGAACTTGTTTCTCTGTCGATTCCGATACTGAATTCTTGTACGATTTCAAATATCTCTTTCTGAATCCTGGAACTTTGTTTGTTTGAGCATAGTTATTGTAAACAAGGAATTCCATGATGGAATTTAATTGACTGAATATCCCCTTCAATCTTCCAGATGTAAGTCCACCTCTTCTAGATGACATCTCTTCTACAGTCTTCATGAATTTTTTGAGATTAGGCACATCGATTTGGTCGAAAGTCACACCCATCTCTCCGAATATCTGTGCGGCTCTCTTTGCATCAGGAACGTAAGTGCGAATTGTCGATTTCGACAGATTTTGATATTCGGTAATATCAACAACATACAGATCAACTAACTCGAGATTGCGAATTATTGCCTTCTCGTTCAATTCAGATTTATTCCTATCCATTGAAGTTCACCTCCATTGGTTATCACAATCTTAGCTTGTTGAGTCAATCGTAACTCTACTTGTTGTAGTAAACCATGTATTCCTTCTATTTTCTCTGGTTCTTCGATTAGTAAAAGTAAGTCTCTGCGAGTGATTGAACCTGCTTCCTTTATTGCCGATTCAATCTGAATACTCAAATTCAATGATTCTTGCGGATTCAATGGACCAATCGTTTCGGCACGAATGGTTCTCAATTCACCCTTAGTTTGTTTCAAAGCACCTTCTTTGATTGATAGAGCCGCTCTCAATCGTTCATTTTCTTCTTCCAACTGATTAATCTTCAATTTCGTACCAGAGTTATCCACGCCCTGGTATTCCCCCGTGTGGAGGAACTGATCTACACACTGATTGAAGAATTTAGTTCGGGTGATTCCCATTTCCTGTAATTTAGCAATGTGCATTATTTTCAATTCTTCTGTTCTGTATTCAAACTCTTGTCGTTTGGCACGCGATTTTTGTATGGACATAAAATTTCCACGCGTAATTGTCGTTTAAGCGCTTCACTACCCCTTCTCTTTTCTTGAAAGTGAAGAGGTTCAAACCAAATTATGAGAAAACGCAGTCTATCACTTGAATACCGGACAAATGGTGCTCGTGCCGGGATTTGAACCCGGGTCGTCGCCTCGAGAGGGCGACATGATGGACCGAACTACACCACACGAGCGGAGTGATTCTGCGACTTTACTTTCATTTATCAAAACAATGGCCTAAGCCCCAATCGACTTTACTTTCACTTTCACTTTTATTTACCCCTCTCTCATGTTTCTTCATATGCTCAACAGTTGACATCGGGGTATGAGCCTAAGAAAGAATGCGAACACCAAGACAATTTACAGAAAGCGCCCAGAACCTCGCCGAATTATATCATTTTCAAGTCTAATTCGAACCCCTACGCTACAAATGGGGTCATCGAATAGCATATTGGTGAACAACAATGGCTCGATTGAAAATGCAAGCTGGGCGCCAATGCCGAAATTACCCACCCCTGTCGCGGTTAGTTCAACCTCGTGGAAAGGGCTTCGTTCCCGTGTTTTGGCCTCAAGAATACTACGTGCAGAGGTGGCATAATGTCTCGTACTGGAAGATTGAGAAATGAAGTTGAGACCTACCTTGGGGATAATGAATCTGCAAACACAGTTGAGATTTTTGATCATTTAAACAGTAGATTTCGATGGGGGGCTACAATGAATCAAGTTGGAAATATCTTAGCAAAAGATACCCGCTTCGCAAAGGTTGGGCATGTCAGAGGTCAATTTCGTGGTAGTGTTTACACTGTGTGTGTTTGGTCATTGACTCAACAGATACCTTCTGCAACAGCCTAAGTCGGGGAAGAACTCAAGTCCTTTGTTGATTGCAGAGCAATCATGGGAAGTGGATTTTCCTTTTCTGCATGGACTACAATCTTGCGAGCAGGAAATTCGTTGACAGGATTCTTCGGCGTTGCTTTCGGAGCAGTTTTGGTTTTGGGGGAAATCCCGCAGGGCTCTTTAGCCCAAATCACATTACTACATTCGATTTCTGTGTGGTGTTTTATGTGTTCATGGAATGCATTGAACGATATTCTTGATGTTAAAATCGATGAAATTAATCGCCCAAATAGGCCTTTACCTAGTGGTGTAATCAGTCTATCTCAAGCGAAATTTGTTACAGGTTTGTTGATGATGGTATCACTGGGTAGTTTGATTTTTGCAGGGAATATTGCTTCTGGATTAAGTTCAGGAGTAGAAAGATGGTATCCTTCAGTCGCAATTTGGTTATTCGCAATTTTCCTTTTAACAAATTATGAATCATCAGGCAATTTTAGTTTGAAGTTGAAGGATCGTGGATTGCCAGGAAACATTGCAATCTCTCTCTCGGTGGGAATGGTCGTTTTATTCGGCGCAGCAGGAGTTTTTGATTGGGATAATCCAAAGGTAATCTCTGTGTTTTTGATTGGTTTTTTCTATAATTTAGGCCGTGAAATCATCAAAGATATTGAAGATATGGATGGCGACCAGGGAAGAAACACTCTAGCTATGAGAATTGGCCCAGAAAAGGCGAGATTAATTGCTTGGACATTGATGTTGGTAACGATGATTACAGTCCTCTTGCCGTTTGGATTGGGAATATTTCCTCTTCTTCATCTATTATTGGTTACTCCCGGTATTATTTCGTTGCAAATGGTCAAAGCAAAACTCACTAATTCAGAGGACTATGCAGCCCAATCATTGATCAAAAAATCAATGCAATTAACCCTAATTGGCTTGATGATAAGCGCAATTATGGTTTAATTAAATCAAATCATTGTAAGCTTGCCATGCTATTGGATTGCACAGGTAAGTTAAGATTGACATTTGTGCCCACATACGGTTTTCAGCTTGGTCGAAAACCACGCTATTTTTTGAGTCAATAACACCATCTGTAACTTCTTCTCCACGGTGTGCTGGAAGGCAATGCATGAATAGGTAATTCGAATCGGCGTTTGCAACCAGTTCTTCGTTGACTTGGAAACCGTCAAACGCAGCAAATTTATCTTCCATGTGTTCTTCACCCATCGAAACAAAAATATCCGTGTAAATTACGCCTGCTCCACTTACCGCTTCATTTGGGTCATTTGTTGCAGTAATCTTAGCTCCATTACTCGCTGCAATTTCTTCAGCACGCCTGACAACTCCTGAATCAGGCTCCATTCCAACTGGAGTTGCATACTTGATATCATAACCTAATGCAACTCCGGCTAGAAGCAAATCGTGTAGTACATTATTTCCATCTCCTACCCAAGCGATATGGCCATTTATTTTATTTTTATTCTCGACAATAGTCATCAGATCAGCAGCTGCTTGACATGGGTGGTGCATATCAGAAAGGGCATTGATAACTGGCACAGATGCATGTTGAGCAAGTTCTTGGACATCTGCATGGGCAAAGCAACGGTAGGTGATACCATCTAGGAATCGTGAGAGGACAGCAGCTGTGTCGGCAATCGATTCACTCTTGCCAATTTGAATGTCTTTTGATAAAAGCGTGAGGGGTTGGCCACCTAATTTACCGACTCCTACTTCGAATGAAACTCGAGTCCGCGTGGATGGTTTTTCGTAAATTGAACCTATAGTCATTCCAATTAATGGTTTAAATTCTGGTGCCATTTCTGTATCATTTTTGAAGGCGATAGCCCAATCTATCAAATCGGGTAACATATCGGTTAAATCATCGATTGCCATCAAATCTTTTTTCATTTCAGAGTTCATGCTCAATATCTCCCTGAAACCCATCTCTAGTATCGGCCATTCCGCCGAATATAGATTGAGCAAAGGTCAAAATATCTGCTAACCCCTCTTCCATCTCACTAGAAAGAGGAATTAGCCCAGGTTGAATTGATGCGTGCTTCATCATTCTTAGTTGTCCTATAGCAAATTCTGCACGTTGCCCACCTTGGGCAGCGTTGAGTGATTGTTGTGCTGATTCTTCATAGAGTGCTGATTCAAGAACATCGAGATTATCTCCCCATTCAAGAATTTTTTCGAGAGTTTCAGGATCTAGGAGATCAGACTTAGAGAGGAAGTTTGCAGTAGGTAATCCAAGTCTGAAGTGAACGATAGATGAGAGAAGCATTTGCGAAACGAAACCGCTTGGGGTTTGAGATAGCATCGGATCGAAGAGGAAAACTAAGCACGCTCGGCCCTGTCCAATCACTTCGACAAGGTGACTCGATGCTTCTCTGAATGCAAATAATTCTACTTGGCCTGGTGTATCGACGATCATAATATCACCAGATATCCCATCTATTTCTTCGAAAACATCCTCTGCTTGTGAAGCGACAAGATCGGCTGCCAAAATTTGAGCACCATTTGGACCTAGGTCGTATTCATCCATAACATCTGAGAGTGAGACCAAATCTCTAACATCAAATTCAGGGTCGTAATGCACTCTTTCTGCTCCAGGATCGAGATTGATTGTTAGGACATCAACTTCAAGGAATCTTGCCCATCTCTGAAAGGCAGTTACTAAGGAACTTTTTCCAGCACCTGCGGTGCCAACTACGAAGAGTACCGGGGGTGCTGTACCATCTTGTGCGCTCATGATTCGTCGCACCCCCATTGTGATTTCAACTATTCGTTTGTGATGTTGTAGCCGACAACGTCGAACGAGCAATAGTTATACCAATCTTAGGCACGTCCCCGTTTACTTCCGAAGGTGAATTGGTCATGTCAGAAGAATTACCCCCGCCGCCTCCGCCGCCGGGATTTCCAATGCCTCCTCCCCCATCTTCAAATTCTGATGACGAGAAAGTCCCTAGTTCCTCGATTCTCGAAGAGAAAGAAATTGATTTTTCCGAGGATATTGAAATCGATGAACTAGAGAGTGAATCGGAAGAACCAATTTTCTCACCTCCACCACCACCGCTAGGATTTACGGAATTACCCCCGCCACCAACAGGGTTTACGGAAAAACCACAAACACAAGATTTGGCTAACAATCCGTTCGCAACCAATTCCGAAGATTCCGCATCTGCACCACCACCTATGCCACCTGGGTTAGAGACAACACCTGAGCCAAGTTATTCAGAGGAAGAGGAATCAAAGCAGTCGCTCTCCGATTCGCTAACAGTATTCGGAGTTGAAGGGGCAGGTCCTGAGTCTAACGATATGTGGGGCGATCATTCTCCAGATTCTGAAATAGCAGCCCCTGTTGATGAGGAAGAAGATATTCTCGATATCACGAGTGCATTAGATTCTATGACTCCTCAAGGTGCCTCGATATCTTCAACTTATTCACCTCATCTTAGATCTGCCTCAGAAGTCGATGCAATTCCTGGCGACAAACTTCACGCCACATTGAATGAAGTCGAAGAATCAACACTAAACCCCGATGGTTCTGTTCGTAGACAAACAATCGAAGGCGAGTTAATTCTTCGTAATCCAAGCAAAAAGCAACGAGCTTGGGATATCGAAGTTCTTCTCGCAAAAACCGAATCTACAGATTTAGGTGGTAGTTCGATAACCGTCAGAGAACTCGATGCAACCGAAGAGACTGTAATCCCTTATTCTTCGAATGGACCTAGGATGTTGGTTCTTAAAGAAAAAATTGACACAGAACCAGAACGAGATCAAGAACCTAGCCTGTCTTTGGTTCTCTCACCGAACGCTCATGAAATTAAAATTGAAATTAATATTGAGAACATCGCAAACGTCCCTTTGATTGATGTTGAATTGCGCCGAACTCTTCCCGATTGTTTTGAAGTTACAGAGACCTCTGACTATTCTGTTGATGATTCAACGATAGTTTGGGACATTGGTCGAATGGCAATAGGCGAGAATAAGACTCTCGTTCTGAACCCTCTTGTTCGGATTACTGGAGTAGAGAAAATACCTGCTGGTATCGCTGCAGTATCTTATTCAGCTGAAGCGACGGTGTCTAGGACTGAGTTTGAAAATGTCACTAGTTCCGGCCGACAATTTTCTCGGGTTGTTGCAGAAGAAGACGACCGACCCGGAATTTGGCATTGTAAATGTGTTTTTGAAAACCGATCTTCTTTCATCGTTCTCCTATCCGGTGCGACAGTAAGGATCGCCGGCCGAGAAGCTCCAATTCTCGAGGTGTCTGACCTTCGTCAAGACATACCACCAGAGGGCAGTTGGGAGTCAATGGTGAAGCGGGTGGAATCTGAAGATCAACCTAGTTTTAGTCAGGAAGTTAAGTACTCGATTTTACCTCGTGTTTCGGTTCACTCAAACGGTTTAGTAAATATCAATGAACAGAAACTTGCAATTATCGATGCAACTATCAATAAACGATATGATGTATCTCGAATCAAATCTTATGTGCCATCCAATATTGAAGCGGTGATAACCATTCAAAACACTGGTTCAGCCACGATAAATGTAATGAGAGTTCTCGATGATGTACCCGGTATATTCGAACCTCCATCAACCCATAAAATCCAGATTGAAATAGAGGGTGCAGATCTCAGTGCAGATCAATACCGAGTTGATATCATCAATGGTAACCAACTTGAAGAAAAATTGATTTCACCAGATAATCCAGGTCACGCACTAAGAATCACCGTCGGAACATCATCCCGTCTAGGTTTGCAACCAGGCAAATCCATGATCATACGTTATCCCCTTCACGCGCCAGATCCTTCTCCTCAAAATAAGTTGTTAGCTGCTCCAATTCGTGCTGATTTCAGCATGGAGCGATTTGGACCAGTAGCAACCCGAACTGTAGAATTACCACCGATAATCAAGGTTGTACACCGTCGCAGAAAAATAAGTACGGGCAAGGAAGTATTTCCCGGTGGAGGACCAGGATTATACGAAATTTTGTTGATGTTTGACAATAATTCAGATAGTGCATTAAATGATCTTGCCCTTCATGACATAGTCCCTGGAACATTTTCAATTGAGGGTTCATCCATCAAATCTTCCATAAGTGGTGATAGGGATGTCTCGACAACGAAAGAATCTGCTCGAGATGGAATCAAGGTGACTTGGCAAATCGGTCGGATTGAGAAAGGTGAGCGCGTCGAAGTCGTCTATGAAATTCAAGGAGATACCGAGGCTGAGTACAAGGTTTCCGATGCGCAAGATTTCCATGGGGCAACATTCGGTGATGAGGTCGACGAAGAGCCAAATGTTCCAGAATGGCTGGAGCCGGATGCAATAATTGAAACCAACGAATCGGCACCAGTATCCAAATCGATAGAAATCTCTCCTCGAGGTGTTGAATTTGAATTAGAAATTACTGCCGAAGAGGAGTCTGTCATGGATAATAGTGACGAGGAATTAGGCGAAACGACAAATCTAGGTGGATCTGATGAAGATGAAATCGTAGAACCAGATGATTCTGAATCTGATTCGATCGATACAAAAAGGGTTGAAGAAAGCGATCAGAATAATTCATGCCCTATATGTGGCTCTGAAGCAGAAATAGGTCAATCAATTTGCTCGGTCTGTAGTTTTTCGTTCAAGTAATCAATAATTTTCGCCGTAGGCGACTACCGAAGTGTTCATTGAAGGCTGGCGGAGCGAATGGCCATGGCGAGCAGTGCTCCGGCTGGTAATCAACAGCCTGCAGGAATGGGTTCAGCTATGCTGCCTATGTTCGGAATGATGCTCATCATGATGGTGATTTATGCATTTCCAAGTATCCGAAATGCTCTTTCTGTTGGTGCGGGTTCAGTTATCGAGCCGTTATTGCCCTTCCACACAATTTACTTCGTTCCAACTGTTTTCATTCTCGGCTCGAGTATCATGATTGTTAATACAATCATTCGTTCAATTTTCATGGATCCTGTGAAACAAGCTCATAATACTCATCGCACTAACCAAATCAAAAATCAAATGCAAGATGCTCGAGTTTCTAGGGACACTGCCCGAATCGATAAAATGCAAAGATTGCAGATGGAAATGATGCCTGAGACAATGAAAATGCAAGGCGACATGATGAAACCTGTGTTATTCACTATTGTTTTTATTATGGCAATTTTCACATGGATGGGGAATTCTGTTCTTGAATTCCGCGTTGATTATGTCAGCCTACCTTGGTCTTCCATGTGGGGATTCGATAATCGAGTCATGTGGATATTCCCTGCTTGGATTGCAACATATATTTCGATGTCAGCACCTTTGGGAAGAATTGTT
The DNA here is from genome assembly GCA_012960975.1 of Candidatus Poseidoniales archaeon. Classification (GTDB taxonomy): domain Archaea; phylum Thermoplasmatota; class Poseidoniia; order Poseidoniales; family Thalassarchaeaceae; genus MGIIb-O2. Next base: position 46,673 of record DUAE01000052.1, on the reverse strand, counting down.
GATCGTCACTTGAAATTGCTTCGATTTAGAAATCATCCACTCATTCTAGCTGGGGATATGATCCCTGAACCTCTTCTTCACTTATTGGAGGATGTGAAAGCTAAGGCAAAGGCCGCTCATCGCACTCGACAAGCACAACGAAGACGAGCAGGGCCGAGGAAAACTGGCGTGCAAAAGCAAGATCATCAACGTCGTCGTGGTGGCAACCAACAGGTAGCGCCACCAAAGTCTGGAACTGTTTGTCCGAATTGTGATTCAGAATCTGTAAAACGAACTCCAAAGGGTAAGTTGCGGTGCGAATTCTGCCGACATGAATGGAGGTAAGGTCATGGTAAAAATCACCGTTAGTGGTCCGCCTGGCAGCGGAACCTCCACGCTCGTCAAAAAGTTGGCAATCACAAGAAATTGGAATTATGTGAACGGCGGTGGAATTTTTCGTGATGAAGCCGATCGCAGAGGAATTTCTGTAGGCCAATTCAGCCAACTATGCAAAAATGATTTAGACGTGGACAGATCTTTGGACACCCAACTCAAGGAATATCTAACCGCAGCCAACGGACCAGATATTGTCGAGAGTCGGCTAAGCGGATGGTGGGCATCAAATCTCAAACTCGATTGTCTCCGAGTTTGGGTTAAAGTCACTCCTGAAGAATCTGCAAGTAGAATTCAAACACGAGAAGGTGGAGATTTGGAGACTCGTTTAATTGAGTCTGAAACACGTCAATCGGATGATAAAGATAGATATAGACTTCTGTATGATATCGATTTAGATGATATGAGTCCGTATAATTTAATCATCGATGCTACTGGTCTTTCGGCCGAGGAAGTATTCGAATTAGTAAATAATAAATTGGAGAATTAGAGATGCCAACAATTGTATTTGATAAAACAGCGACGACGAATCCAAAATGGGGGGGAGATCCTTCTAACAGGACTCTCGAAGAATTACTTGATTCAGGTATATTCCTAATTAGTAAGCCTCGAGGACCAACGAGTCACCAACTCGCTGCTTGGGTAAGGCAAATGCTTGGTTTAAATCGATTAGGTCATGGCGGGACCCTCGATCCTATGGCTACAGGATTGCTGACATTATTGTGTGGTCGAGCGACCCGCCTTACCGACATTATTCTCTCTGGGGAGAAAAGCTATGTTGCAGTTCTTCGATTTGGTCGTGATGTGAGCGATGAAGAACTGTCAAAATTGTTGGAAAACCTACAAGGTGAAATTTACAATGTTCCACCCAAGGAATCTGCTGTTAAAGTACAAGTTAGAACACGTGTGATTAATTCTCTCAAACTTCTTGACAGTGAGGAATCTTCACGTATTGCAGTCGTGAAAATAGATTGTGTTGCGGGAACATACATCAGAACCCTTGCTCGTGATATTGGGTTGTTTTTGGATACAAAAACCGAATTGATGGAATTACACCGAAATACTACTGGAGCATTCGATGAGAGCATGTCATGTACGATGCAGAACCTAGCAGATGCAGTGTTCCTCTGGAAAGAGCACGATGATGAAAGTAGTCTCAAGAAGTTGATCGCTCCGGTTGAAGCCGTTTTGACAAAATTACCCTCTATCATAATCAAAGACGGAGCGGTAGCAGCAATGACTCACGGGGCTCCGCTTGCACGGCCGGGATTAGTCAGTACACCTGCTGGATTGGAATCAGGAACCACTGTAGTTGTGCGCAGCCTCAAAGGTGAAGCAGTAGCAATTGCAAGCCTTTCTGTTGGAACAGATACACTCAGCGATATGACATCGGGAGAAGTCGCTGTTTCCAAGAACGTCCTCATGCCAGCTGGACAATACGGACAGACATGGTCGAAGCAGAAATGATTTTTTCAAACCATTTCATGTTCTTCATAGACCCATTCGTCAGTCTCTAAACGAATCTTTAGTTTCATCATTTCAAACACACACCAACGGCGCTCGACCCCGAGGGGTTCTGCGCGCGGTAATCTACTTTGAATTCCGAGATGGTATAACTATTCCCTGAAATTTTGTGATTATCAGCCGAAGGGAAGTGATTTCGGTAATTACTTTCGTCGCTTGTATGGCTTTTTCACTCGATTAGGACTCAGTTGCAATGCAGTTAGGGCAATCGCTACTATTCCTACAGCGAGGACGAGGATTGTGGGACCGGTGACTAGTGAATCCTCGTTCGTACCAGTAGATGGGCTTGAGACATAAATTGTGTATTCACCTTGGTTATTTTCTTCATTTGTTTCATCGATAGATTGCGTTCCGTCCGCATTGGCTCTAACTATGACATCTCTTCCTTCTCCCGGTAATACTGCATCACAAACCGCAACTCCTAAACCTCCGGGAGCGATGGAGTCGATGATGGCTGAGCCAACGAATACATCATCGACATAACACCTGACATTAATGGCATCCGCGATTCCCCTACCTTCATTTCTGACATAGACAAAAATTTCGATAATTTCCCCATCTTTTCCTGAATCAATCCTAATACCATCTTTGCGTATTTCGATTGATTCTGTTATCAAGTCTGACAATGCGCTAACTGAAACTGAGAGGTCTTGCGAGGTTTCTGAAGTTCCATCATTCACCGATATTTTCACGGTGTGTAAGCCAGCATCAATAGGTGTGAGGTGTAAATTGTTAGATTCGTCTACAGTCGCCCAGGATTTACTTGTAGATATTGTTAAATCAAATGTATCTGAATCAAATATGTTCAATGGCAAGATTAAGGTTTCGCCCAATTCAAGATAAACCGTGAGGGGTAGTGGTGCGAATGTTGGAGAATCAGCAATCGGAGTTATGGTTACCATGAAATTATCAGTCCAAATATTTCCGACAGAATCTTGTATTTCAACGCTGACAAAAGTTACTCCAAAAGCGTTGTTTACAGTTTGAATTTGGACATAATTCGCATCGCTACTCGAACTATATGACGTGCTAACTTCGATTAGCGAATTATCCTCACTCGTAGCACTTAATTGTAAATCCGAGCGGGATGTCCGATCATCATTACAGCTGACTGGAATCAGGATTCCCCCTTCATCCTCTTCCATAACCAAATCGGCAAGGTCGAGGCAATCTGGTTCGTAATCGTGTTCAAGATGATAACCACCTGTAATAGAAATCGAATTCACATGGACGACGGTCGTCTCTGCCGACCCATCAGACGACCATTGGAATCGAGTTGCGATTCCAACAGAAAGCATCTCACCTTCTGACGGAAGAGCGTGTCCTACAGGAATCTCAATCGAAAATGTTCCGAGTTCGAGTGGAATCGTATGAACTAGATAGGAACCGACTGCAATTCGAAGTGAACTAGCAGGTGTTGTGAGGCCATTTGTAGCGCCACTTATCGATCCAGTAATGACTATGTGTGGGTCGTTAACATCGATTCTGACACCAGATACACATCCATCCTCTATACTGATTCGAACATGTTGTAGCATATCGCGATTATCGAGTAAATTACCATTTTGTTTGACAGAATAATCTCCATCAACATTATCGGGAATGACTTCGATTGTATGATTTCCTGAACCGAATGAATGGATTCTTCCAAGCTCTTGTCCGAATGGGACTTCTACATCGAATGTCCAGAAATGTTCGGATTCAGCAAGATCGGGCAAAAGTCCACAACTATCAACATTCAATCCTACCGTTTCTCCATCATATGGTCCAAAATCTAGTACGGGAACTTCTGAAATGCTCACTTCATGATTGGCGAATACATTTTCAAAAGAATACCAAGGCATTTGATACTTCACACGAAGTCCTACCGCATCGACGCGTACCTCGGAATCATCCGAGGTTCCCGACGAAACATAATCGATTGTAAATTGCGCTCCTTGTACCATATTCCAATTCCAATCCGCCTCTTCATCGAGTTCGAGGACAAGGGGATTATTCATTCGATAAACTCCGTTGAAGGTACGAGTATATGTTTTGACCAATTTATCCGATCCGGTATTTTGCAAGATGATACGGACCGAATCTTGATTCAAAGCCTCAGGAATTTCAAAATGTAATACCAAAGAAACGTTCTCGATTGCGAAGGTATGAAGGCCAGCAAAATCGAAAGCTCCCACTGTGATATTTGGCCCTTTTGACCATGTATAATAAGAATCTGATGCACCTATACTGTAGTTTGAGTCAGTGGGGCTAGATTCTGACCAACTAGTTTGAGTAGCAAAATTTGCTGGGCGAACATGTGTGAACGACAATTCACCGTCGGCGACCATTCCTATCGAATGTTGAGCCTGATCGTTAGAGAAACCAACGGAGGAAGTGATCTCCCATTCGGAACTTTCAGAGAAGTTTCCTGCTGGAACGAGATCTATTGATTCTGAGGCGATAACCGTTACTGCTTGAGTCATCGGTGTTAGAGGTGAGATGAGTAATATAGAAAACAGAATCAGGCTAACTCTACTTGCCTTCTGCATAATTGCTGACGGCTCAACACACCGCTTCAATGCGTTGGTCGTGTGCTTCTCGACTCGAACCGACGGAGAGGCTTGAAATACGGCTCTATTCTCGACTGGCTTACCAAGACGGCTGTGATGGTGTAGAGGTTAGCACGGTGGGTTGTGGTCCCGCCGGCCCGGGTTCAATTCCCGGTCACGGCCCCATCTTGGATTGTTTTAATTATACAATATGGTGTTCTGCCATATGGCATGATGCTGAATTTTGTTCTTGAGATTCAGATTATGTTATCAGTTTCTATCCAAATCTTTCTCTTCTATTTTATGACCCATACGTTCTATCTTAGTTTCGAGATATCCCCGATTTTCTTTTCCGACTCCAACTACAATTGGCATCATCTCGACAACATCTACGCCTAATTTTGTAAGTTGGTTAGCTTTGTCTGGATTATTTGTAATTAAACAAACACGATTAATATCAATCGCTTCAAGGATTTTTACAGCAATTCGATAGTCTCGGGCATCCACAGGATGCCCCAGCATCAAATTTGCATCTAGAGTGTCAGCGCCTTTGTCCTGCAAATTGTAGGCTTGAATCTTTGCGTGCAAGCCGATTCCACGTCCTTCTTGTCGCAGATAAATCAAGCAACCCCAACCCAGTTTGACAATCTGTTGCAGGGCTGCATCAAGTTGTGGACCACAATCGCATCTTGTACTCGAGAAAGAATCACCAGTTAGACACTCTGAGTGAACTCTGACAAGAACAGGATCGGGACCAGTCATATTTCCGATTGTGAGGGCAACATGGTCAAAACCAGTTGAGTTTTCGTGGAACACTCTAATGCGGAATTCACCATAGGTCGTTGGCAAACGTGCGTCTGCTGGAACATTTTGTTCAGCAAGTGAAATTGGTATGTTTGCCCCTGTCATCGTTTTGTCCACTGGCTTTTCGTTCTTGAACTCAATCTACGTTAGGGGCTTGATTTTTTATGAGAAAAATCAATTCCCCGGCCTCATCTTTTATCTCTAGCAGTTGAATATTCAATCTCTCACATAGTATTGGGATGTCTTGTAATGTTTCTGGGTCATCGCAAATCACTTCAAGAATCGCTCCTTTTGGAACATTTTGAAGTTTTTTTCTAGTTTCATGTACTGGTATTGGACAAAAGAAACCCAGTAAATCAAGAGAAATTATCGTAAGGTCTTGTCGTTTATCATTTGATTTACTCGAATTATCTCCAAGTTGGATTGGCGGGCAAGGTACATTCCCATATGAGCAGAAAACGCAGCAATCACCGTTTTTCGGCTGTAATAATTCATTACAATTGATGCAATTATGAACTATGATACATTGATCAGTCGGCATATTGAGTTTTTCTGAAGTTTTGCAGACAGGACATGTCAGATTAGATTTAGACACAAATTTAGCCATCTATTTCCCTCAAGCATTGACGATTACAGGCTTCAGTTTGCGACCGTTGTAATCTCTTGCTTTGATGACATCCATAACATATGCGACTTTTTGGACGTGAATTTCAACTTGTGAAGATTTTTCATCTTGAGTGATTTCACCGAGAACAATTTCTTGGATTTTTGCTTGCGAAACAATCCAATCACTCAAAGCACGCTTTGTCGAATCAGCTTTGCCTATCGAGAGATTTACTCGAACCATCCCGAATGAGTCGGAAACCTCATCCCAATCATCACGTTTGCGTATTGGGTCTCGGTCCATGCCTTCTGGTAGAGCCGGTACCTCGACATATGGTATTGTTAGATTCCATGTTGAAGCAATCTTTTCTAATGAGCCGCGATCTTCTTTTGATACGAAGCTCCAAGCTTCTCCCGATCGACCCATTCGTCCTGTTCTTCCGATTCTGTGGACGAATGATTCTGTTTCAACTGGTAAATCATAATTAACGACAATGGTAATCCCATCGACATCGATTCCGCGAGCTGCGACATCTGTTGCAATGAGAATTTTATCCTTTCCTTCTCGGAAACCATTGAGGATTCTTTCTCGCTTATTTTGAGGGATATCTCCATGAAGTCCAACTGCCTTCATACGGAATTTGCTCAAGCGCTCGACTAATACATCTACCATACGCTTAGTGTTTGAGAAAATTAGCATCTGCCCATCATCATCCATGTTGGCGATAATTCGGCCGAGAACCCATAATTTGTTAGCTCGACCAATTCGGATTGCGTTGAGTTCAATCTCCGGAATATCAACTTCCATATCATCGCTCATCACGTGGACTGCCTCTGACATAAACTCATCAGCAGCATCGATTATTTCTTGAGGGAAAGTTGCACTGAAAAGCAATGTTTGTTGCCGGTTTGGCATATTTTCGAAAACCCATAGAATATCGGGGAAAAATCCCATGTCGAGCATCCTATCTGCTTCATCTAAACAAAAGTATTTTACTTGTTTCAAATTGAGGTGACCGCGCTTAGTCATATCGATTACACGGCCTGGTGTACCGACGATGATATCTGTACCTTTAGCAAGACTAGCAGCCTGTTTCTCTAAATTGGTACCACCATAAACAGTTTGAATAGCTAATCCTTTGTTTCCTTGAAGAATTGAGATTTCCTCTGCTACTTGAACCGCTAATTCGCGAGTAGGGCAAAGGATAATCGCTTGCGGAATTCCGCTGGGTTCACACTTTTCGATAATTGGAATTCCAAATGCTGCTGTTTTTCCAGAACCGGTTTTTGCTTGACCAACAACATCGGTTCCGCGTCGAGCAATAGGAATTGCTTCAGTTTGAATTTCAGTTGGTTTTTCCCAACCGAGTTTCACGATTGCATCTGCTATTGGTTTTTCTAAATCCCAAACATCGAAACCGGTTGACATTTAATCGCCTCAGAAGGTCTCCGATTCGAGAATTTCCTTCTGCAACTCACCCATCCAGTATTTCTTACAATTTTCCTTAGTGATATACTGATCCTTCGAAGAGAAATTATGGTTAAAGTGACCTTTGTCTGCCGTAGCGAACTGATCTGGAGATTTCTTGTGGAACTTCTGGAGGACATGCTGGCGCATATATTGCTGGAATTTTAGTGACTTTTGGCGATTCACACCCTTGGGGGTAATACCTGCCCATAATCGCTCAAACTGTTCGAGTTTATCGTCAAACTGCTCGCTCATCATAAGTCCTCAGGTTCTCGCCGACCTGCCTTCTCTATTTCATGTTCACCCTTAGGCTTGGCAAGACCACTGGGTGGTGGTGGGATATTTTCATAATCGATTTCTAAATTCGAATCATCCTCTAAATTTTCTGGAACTGGATTCTTTGGAAACATTTCTTCTTCGACAAAATCGTCTTTGACAACATCGACAGCAGCGAGAAATTTATTCTTTTCATCCTCGCTACCATCGAGTTCCACATCTCTTGCAAGGGCTCCTAGGCGTTGGCGAAGTTCTGGTGCAGTTTCCTGTCGTAAGAGTTCCCCTGCTGCTTCTCTTAGCGCATCTCCAGACATGATGATTGAAAGTTGTTCGACACAAGCCTTTCGCAATTCGTAATTTCGACTTCGTGCACCATCGAGAATCATCGATGTAACACGTGGATTTTCCATGTCGAGTTTTTTAAGGGCACGAATTACTGATTTTCTAACATTGGTATCTTCATCCATTATCGCGCCCTCTACCAAAATCATTGCAATGCTAGGTTCGGAATTAGCTAAAACCGTCAAACATTGAGCCCCATTACGTCTGACTTGGGCATCTATATCTTCTAATGCCCAACCAATCAAATCCCAGCCTTCTGCGCCACCCTTGGTGGCGATTGTTCTAAGAATTTTTGAACTACGACGCCGCAGGTCAAGTTCTTCATCTCGAAGCAATTCATCGATGTGTAAACAACCCGCTTCTGGCCATGCTTTAGCGGTTTCACGGAGTGTTTCAAAGGCATTATTACGATGTTCCTTTCTTGTATCGCGTAATTCTCTGCGCAATAATTCTTCACATCCAGATGGAAATACAGGAGACATCAATTGCAGGCTACGCCTAGCCATTGCACGCACACCTGCACTTTCATCAAGCAAGCGATCAGAGAGGCACGGAATCAAATCTGTATGTTGTTTTAGTGCAAATATTGGTGAGACTTCAAGTGCAGCGATTCGGATCGCTGCGTCATTACTATCGAGCGCATCAAGAAGAATTTCATGCGCTCGAGGAATCAAATTTTCGTAGACTCTGTGGAGGGCTCTAATTCCATCACCACGTCGAGCGAATCCACCACCATTAGTCAAAGAAAGCTCGAGATTTTGAATATCACCTGAAGCGAGTTTAAGAATTTCGTAAACTGGAATCCGCTCCCAAACTCCTTCAGTTGGATAGAGGGTTCGGATGTCCAAATCCTTCGCAGATTTACTTCGACGAATCGGTTTCCCGGTTCGAGGGTCGCGCGCGATGTATCTCCTTGACATAGTGAACGAGCGGGCGGATAACCCCACCTTTCTTCAACCAACTGCTTAGATGTTCAGGAATTCCAAGAGGAAGTATCAAGCATAAACGCAAACTATCGCGGTCCGGTGAGTGAGTGATAACGACCCAAGATGAGGAAGTTTGTCGACTTCTTCACGTCAGTTTCGCGGATTTTCCACTCGGATTAGCAAATCGTTACGACCTAGTCCGTTTATGGTCACTAGAATTGCAGTGGCTAACTCCCGAGGATGCCCTCAGTGTTCTTGAAAAATTATGCAGCCTGGGTTGGTTGGTAGAGAATGAAGGCCGTATTAAACCAAATCCGCGTGTTGAATTGTTAGCTCCTTCTCTCGGATGGCAGCCGATTGTGAGAAGGGTTCTGAACCCGCTTGAGTTTGTCGAGATGGAAGAGGAAGTTAATGTTAATCAAATCGAAGAAGAAACACTTCATCAAGAACCCAAAGAATCTAATCGTATTGATGAATCTCAGAAAATTAATGCTCATATAATTGAGAAAGAGGAAATGATTGAACCGGCCCAACCCCGTGAATTAATTGTAAAAATTTCCGAACCAGAAAATTCAACTCAAAAGAAGGGTGATGCGCCGACCGATCGGCCGCCTGATCGGGCAGAGATGAATATTTCAGCATTGATTAATCATATCGCTGAATCCTCAGGGCTCGTGAATCGTGAAGTTGTTCGACGTGCACAGCGTAAGCGTCGGTCTCTCGGGCCAGTGACCTTGTGGATGGCGTTAGCATTGGTTGCCCGAGAGCAAGGACTCGATATGTATGAAATCACTGCGATTATCGAGACCAAATAATTCAATTTTTCAGGATTACTCGGAATTACCTGTTCTGACTTCAGCAGCGAGCAATCCAGGTAGAACTAATAACGCGAGAATCAGTGAAAAAGCAACTGAAATCGCACTGACAACTCCAAAATCTTGAATCACTGGAATCGGCGATAATAGTAAAACCAAGAATCCACAAATTGTCGTTCCGGCAGACATCAGCAGAGCCGTCCCTGTAGTTTCGTACATATTTTGCATCGCCGGCCAAGTCCCCATTCCACGTAACCGGTTCGCTTCGAAACTTCTCCAAACATGAATTGAATAATCGATGCCTAAACCGATAGTTAGTGCTGTAATCATTATCGTCAAAACATTCCAAGTCATCCCCAAAATCGCCATTGAACCGACAACCCATGCTCCTGCTAGACCAACTGGTAGAATTACCACAAGAGATTGGCCGAGGCGTCTAGTCAAAACGAAAAGAACTGCGATCGAGACTAGTAAGCTAATCGCCGTCGACTCGACTTGTGAAATCACCAAACCTGAAAAAATGCTGTGGATGACAATTACATCTCCAGTGATATGCACATCACCACCGATTAAACCATCCATTTCCAACATCAAAGCTTGACGTTCAAATTCTCTTGCAACGTTTGATGTTTCTTCGCTTGATTGTACGACGACATCAACTCTAACTTTGAGGAATCTAAGCGATTCGCCGTCATTTGTAAGGGCTACATACATCGAAGTTCGTTGTGCCCATGTTTGACCGCGTAGAGGCTCACCGATTGTGTCGTTTTGTAATAATGAGGCTACAGCGGCAGCGACATCTCCTTCTTCGAAACCGTCAATGACACCCAAGTCCCCCTCAAAAATTCCAAGGTGATGTAATTGGCCAAATTCTGGGTCTATTTCAATCGCATCACGCAAAATTGGATATAATCCATCATAAGATGGTCGTTTTGAATTCGTTTCTGAAGGATTTACGACTTCAGGTATTCCCGCGATTCGATGGTCAAAGAATTCCAAACCTCGCAAAAGGTCTCTTTCGCCGACAAGGGATTCTTCTCCATTGCTCGGTTCAATCAATAATGTCACGGACTTCCATGCGGCTGCATCATACGAATCGTAAATATCACCACGAACTGACATGATTTCCATTTCATTTTCTGAGAGGAAATCTGTTAATTCGAAACTCGTATCGAGTCTATTGACGGCGACCATAACAGAACTCGTTGTCAGCAGAGCGACGATGAGAAGAATTCGTGGAGTATTGTATCTTTGGAATTTTGTCACTCGATGAGCTAGTTGGGTCAATTCGAGTCCGCGACGAGGTAAGGTCCCTGTGGATTTCTCGACGACGACGTGTAGAGCACCAACGGTGATTGTGCTTGCGAGGAAGGCCGAAATGACGCCGAGGGCGAGGGTAAGTCCGAATGTTCGAAGGGGAGGGAGGGGTGAGAATGAACTAGCAAGGAAAGCGGAAACAGTTGTCACCACGGCTAGAGTTAGGGCGACTCGTAGAATCGAAAAAGAGTGTACCCAAGCATGTGCTGGACTTTTTGCAGTAGATTTAGCGGCTTCATATCCTCTTTGAAGATGGATTGTGTAGTCGATACCAAGTCCGAGGACGACTGGTGCAACGGCGACCTCAAGTATCGAAAATGGTCGTCCAATAATCGTAATGGTTCCGTAAGTCCAAATCAAGGCTGCAGAAAGTCCGAGCAAGGGTGCTGCTACCATCATGAATGAACGGAAAGCGATTGCGAGGACAAGAACGACAACGATAATTGCTAGAACGAGGAGCCAAGCCATGTTGTCCAGGGTCGATTCATTAATGTCATAACTAATCAAATCATCAGAAATCACGCCATAATTTAGCAGAGAGGATTCACTTCCCCCAATTTTCTCGCTGAGTAATATACGAATTTTAACAGATAAATCTTGTCTTTCTTGATTACTCAAATCGCCACTGACTTCTATGACCCACATCGTGCTTGAAGCACGTGGTGTTGAATCCCCGGTTTGAGTATTGATCCATTCGCAGACATTCTCGAATTCAAAATCCGAATGTAATAATGCAGATGAAGCAAAGGAAGCGGATGCGATGGCTTGGTCATTACCAACAGCATCACTACACTCTTCATCATCTTCGACAATTGCGTTGATTAAATCATCCCAATCGTCGAAATCTGCAAGGGTTCTCGACTGTTCATCGCGCTCTTTGAGAACCCGATTGATGATGTCGGCGATATTGATTTGAGAATTAATATCAGAACCGTATAAAGATTCGATATGAGCGAGATCATCAGCCATCTGTTGCAAAGCCGCAATTTCGAAAATATTCGCCTGCTCTTGATTAGGGCGAACTTGAACATAGATAGTTTTTGGTGAATTAGTCATTACAGTATTCATTTCAATTTCAACTGAATCCCCTTCGCTTTCTGGGGTAAAAGATGAGATTTCGGTCGTGAAACCCGGAAGTGGCAGCAAAACTGAGGCTGTGATTACGGTGAGAAGAAGGCTGACAAACAGTATAGCAGGAGCGGCTTTACCAAAGGATTCAGCGAGCCTTTCTTGACTCGACTCACTCATCGCCATCACCTTCCGGATAAACTCCCGGTGTTAAAGTTAGACCGCTAATTGGACACGTAGTGTCCCTGTGATGAATGAAAGCCCTCAAAAAGGGGTGGCGAGTCGGCCGGTCGTCTTATGTCAATCAAGGTGCTGAAAAACGAAGGGACCGAACTTCGTCTACGAATTATCGGTGAAAACCACACTACCCTGCAACTATTCCGTTCAAGATTGAACGATAGCGCAGATGTTGAGTATGCCAATTACTTCCAACAGCATCCAGATTTGGATGAGCCAGAGCTTTATGTTCGTTGTGTAAAAGGCAAGAATGCTGAGAAGACTTTCCGAAGCCTTTGCACTGATATTGTCTCGGAATTTTCCGAATTAAAACTGTGAGATGCGGTGTCCGTATGGACTTGAATTCAATCGAGGAGTACCTCGGATTTGGAGATGGGGCTGTCCCGTCTGATGGAATCGGTGGAATGCTAAAGACTCGAATCGAAGATTTTCGTGTCGAAGAGGTTGCAGCAACTCCCGCTCTTGACCCGAAAGGTCGTTTTACAGTGGTTCGCGCGACCCTCACAAATTGGGAAACAAATCGATATCTAAAACGATTAGCTAGAGCATGTGGGATTAATCGAAATAGGATATTTGCGTCAGGATTGAAGGATAAGCGAGCGATAACAACCCAAATTTTAGTCATCGATGCGCATCAGAAGAAAGTTGAAGCAGTAGACATTCCTGATTCAATTCTGGAAATTCTCGGGAGAACTCACCAAAAAGTAGGGATGTCGGACCACGATGGAAATCGATTTGCAGTAACCGTAAGAGGATGTGTCGATAAGCAAGGCAATCCTTTGGATGGAAAAGAAGCCATGCGAATCGTCCAAAACATTCTCGACGATATGGCACAACGTTTGGGTCCTGATTTTTTTCCAAATTGGATCGGCCCTCAGCGATTTGGTTCAACTAGGCCGGTTACTCCTGAGGTTGGTCGAGCCGTAGTCGCAGGAGATTTTGAGAAAGCAGTCGACCTATATTTGGGTATGGCGGGATTAAACGACGGTAAGGAAACCGATGCACTAAGGACAATGTGGAGGGAAACTCAAAATCCCGAAAAATGTCTCGAAATAATTCCAGCACATCTTGGTTTTGAACGAAGTATGCTTGAAAGTCTTGCAAAAAAACCCGATGATTGGGTTAAAGCCTACAAGACGATGCCACCTTCACTTCAACTTCTCACAGTACATTCTCTTCAATCACTGGTTTTCAATCACGCAGTGGCGGGACGACTCGATGCAGGCATTGGATTAGCCGTGCCAGAAATTGGTGACCTTGTCGCCCCGGTGCATGCGAATGGTCGCATCGATGTAGGGAAGATGGCCGAGGTTAGCGAAACTAACCTTGAACGTTGCAAGAGAAATTGCCGTTTAGGTAGATTATCTGTGACTGGGCCATTACCTGGTAGAGATGCAAAATTAGCTTCGGGGAAAATTGGTGAAATAGAGGAGCAAGCGATGGTAACTACAGATGTCCATGAGGTAAATTGGCAAGTGAAGGAAATTCCTCGTCTGACAACTAGTGGAACTCGCCGACCAATGACGGTGACGTTCAGAGAATTTAGTGTCGAAGAAGTCCCAGAATTATTCGATGTGACACTTTCCAAGCGTTGGGGAGAAGGGCCTAAGGATCAAGATCGATGGCATCCTGAAGGAGCAAATTTGAGAATGAAGTTTACCTTACCACCAGGAACTTATGCCACTGTTTTGATGCGAGAATTTATGCGTTCTCCGTTAGATCATTACTAATCCTTAGAGGATAGCCCTCTGTTATTCAATGCTGAAATTTATTTATGATAAAGAACGCTAGAGTTCAGAGGCGGCCCATTTCTAGAGCTTCGATTTGACCGATTAGGGAGTCGACTGCTCGGACTTGAGATTCAAATTTATCGACAATTCCTTCACCTTCGCCGAGAACGACTTGAACTTCTATGAACATCATCCCAAATGCAAGAGGCTTTATTTCGATTGCTTGAACTTCTGAGAATGCTTCTATCTTATCTGAAATTCCTTGGTAATCCGGAATTCCGTCTTCAAGATTATCAATAGTGACTTTATACTTTACAACAACATGACCCATAAATTTCACCTCTATTATTCAAGGACCTTGGAATCCACAGTCTGTACAAATGTATGGTACTGACTGAACTCGGCATTGTGCACTACGTCCAATTGAATTTCCACAATCTGGGCAAGGAAATGCGGTGCTCTTATCTTCAACGAGTGGTACACCGGATGCTGTACAAACTTCTGCTCTTGCTGCCATATTCATTCCTCGGATGAGCCGGCCGAGCCACCACCCCTTTTTAGCGTTGACCGATTGCATCGGTTAGCGATTGCCACGCAGTGCTACATTCCAACTCATCTCATTAGGAATTCTTTTCGCCTTTGGCGGTCAATGAAATTTCTAAGAACAACGAATTATTCATAACGAATTTGCGAATTATTCGCCCAAAACAGTAAGCCTGCCCGAGCGCCCAGTAGATATCACTCGCTCTCCCATTCTACATTTACACCATCCATTTTCAATTCGAACGCGGTCCCCGGTTGCAACACAGTCGATTTGGTCATCCCAGAGGACGAGCCCCACTACACCAGACTCATCTCTACCGCAGGCTGCGGCAACACGTCCGGTCCATTTTCTGTTCGAAACCATTCTCGGTGGATGTCGACGCAAAACGATAATTTCAATCCTCGAAACAGGTCGATCTTCCTTCAAACTATCAACTTTTATCCTTCTTTTTGTCCATCTACTGATTGGCTTTTCATCATTTTTAGCATCATTGAGGATTCCCAATTCTAATCTAGTTCTTTTCGTCATATTCCTTGCAATCACCCAGTAACTGAGTATTTGATGCGTACTAAGAGGCGTGAGTGAAAGTGAAGATTCCCTTCGGGATTTCTGAAAGTGAATGGATTCATTCCTTCTTTTTATGTCGGCGAATACCAATTTTTGATTCTACAGGGGGGTCATCAATGTGGATCACGATGTCTAAATTAGCCAAATGCTCCGTTATTTGTTCATAAGCAGTCTTTCCGCGTGCATCTTTATGTGGAATAGGTAATTTATTTCTACAAATCAAATAGGTTTCAGAGGATGAACTTCTCGAAGCAGTCGGGGCGTATCTACGAACGTCACTGAATCTTTGTTTGGCTGCATTGATTAGCCCTTCAATGCCAACACCTTGGAATATTTTAGTCACAAAAGTTCCACCGGGGGATAAAATTGGCATTGCTGCATCCAATACCATCGTAGATAATTCAAGAGATATTGCTTGATCGGTATCATATCTTCCAGTCAATCTCGGTGAAATGTCGCTGATTAATACATTCAGCATACGACCATCGAGCATTCTATCAATTTCTTCGATGGTCGATTCTGACTTGATATCACCAATGATAATTTGAGCACCTTGAACTGGAGAGGTGCTGAGCAAGTCGACACCGAGGACGAAGCCGGATTGCCCCACTTCCTCGACGGCGACTTGAGTCCATCCGCCAGGATGGCAACCGACATCGAGAACTGTATCCCCTTTCCGCAATATTTCAAAACGGTCTTGAATTTGCTTGAGCTTGAACGCTGATCGTGCTCGATAGCCCTTGGATTTAGCCTGCCGACGCCAAGGGTCGCGACGATTCTCTTGATACCACCGCTTACTCATACAAACCTCTCGCCAAGCCGTTGGGTTATGAAGGGAAGCCGGCTAGGAACGAATAATGATTGGAAATGCGTCTTCTCTGTCAGCGCTCGCAGTCGCTGTTCTTCTGATATTCACTCCTGCTTTTTCTGCTCAACAGGATGATTCAAATCAACCCAATCACAGTTCCCAAGGCGGTCACACGATAATCATGGAACAATTCACTGCAACCTGGTGTGATATCTGTGCAACAATCGATCCTTGGCTGCCTGATTGGGTTGATGCTCGCGGATCTAGAATTACTCGAATCGCTCTCCACGATACTTTTGATGACCCTCTTGGCAATCCGGTCACTACACATCGCCTCTCTCGCTTCGAAACTCCAAATCCTGCCGCACCGTCATTTTGGTTCGACGGTGATAACGAAATTGTTGGCGGGGTATCTCAGGCCGACCTAGATCTTGCACTATTGTTGGCCGAAAGTTCGCGGAATTCAGATAGCATTCTTTCCATTTCAACTTATTCTGGTGTTTCTTCAGACGGTCAAGAAACAATTCAAATTGAAGTGGAATTGAGTGAAGTCAATTTTGAAGACAATTCTCAAATTTCAGTTTTCATTTTACGCGATTCGACAATTCTTTCTGAACAAGCATTGAACGGAATTACTGAACACCACGATGTTATTGTCGGTTATGCGGAAGCGGCGCTCAATTCAGAAGTAATTTCTTTTAATTACGGCTTACATTCGGCTAGAATGGCTTCGCAGCAATCTAATTTCAAGATGATTATAACTTTCCAAATAGATTTCGAACAGCAAGATGAATTGACTATTGTTGGTGTTCATGAATTAATTCAACCAAATGATGAGATGAGTACACTCGGTGCGACTTCTCTCACACTTGACGACCAATCAACTGCTTCCTCTCGCGTACCGTTGTGGTTCCCGCTGAGTTTAGTTTTGATTCTCAGCGCGCTGGCGCTTAGAGCCCGATCTCGTCGATAAGCGCACGCGTTGTAAATCGAATCGCAGCTTCAGATTGCATTGATGGCACAAATCCAGTAGAGAATAGATATTCAACATCAAGAGATGTCTTCGGGACATCGCCCGCCCATCCACGCTTGCCTCCGGTATATTCAATTGAAACATTTTCAAATCCAGATTCTTCAACGACGATTTCGGCGATACGGCGAACCGAGCAAGTATCGCCGGTGCCAAGATTGTATAGATTGACATCTTCATCGACACCGTCGACAAGATGAACCATCGCTCGAACACAATCTTCAGCAGACATGTAGGATTTTTCTTGAAGTCCATCACCCAATACTTCGAGTCGAGTAGGGTCTGCTTTCAATTTATGAATGAAATCGTAAATCACGCCATGAGTGCCACGGCTGCCGACAATATTTGCAAAACGATGCAGCCAAGATTTAGCGCCGAAAGTTCCGCACCATGCAGAAATTAGTGCTTCAGAAGATAATTTTGAGGCGCCATAAAGTGAGATTGGCTTAACTGGTCCATAGGTTTCTGGTGTTGGCATAACCTCTGCTTCACCGTAAATTGCGCTAGAGCTGGCGAATGAAATACGCTTGACGCCCGATACTCTCATCGCCTCCAAGACATTGTATGTGGCGATGGTGCCTTGGCGCAAATCAGTGTCAGTAACTTCTGTTCCGAGTCTAATATCAGGATTTGCAGCCAAATGATGAACAGTCTCTATTCCAACCATCGCAGCCTTGATCTCATCTAAATTGAGTAAGTCAGCCTGAATAATCTCAATGGAATCACCGTGATGAGCAAGGAACTCTTCACGGCCTGAACTGAGATTATCGAAAACGCGAACAGATTTTCCTTGAGCAACCAAAACATCGACTAGATGTGAGCCGATGAAACCTGCTCCTCCAGTAACTAATTCCACTTCACTTACCACCTAATTTGTCAAAAATTCACCAATCGTCGTTTGCCTTGTGTTCTCGAAGGTTGTGTGCGGATACTAAGAATCCTATCATTGAAAGATGGGCGACAGTGCAGTAGGCACATATGTGGGGTGCGCCGTCGACAAAAACCAATTCAACGATAATAAGGAAACCGACAATAATCATGCCCACAATCGAGGCGTACCAAGAATAATCGAGGTGATTAGAAACCCAGCGGGCGTGTGGATCCATTCGTATTGACAAAACCAAGTAGAGTAGAAGTCCAAAACCAGATATCCCAATCAAGCCCCATGGTAGGGATAGCAATGTATTAAACGAAGGATCACCGATAACATCAGCGCAACTGATAAAACCATTAGAACTGCAGAGTGACGAGTAACCTTTTGATATCATAGAGTTGTAAATCGCATAGGTAACTGCTGATGTGAGAATGCCAGTTAAAGAAAATGCGAGAGCACTGGTGACCAGAGTGTTTGTGCGCTCAGACCCAGTTTGATTTTTTGCATTAATGGATAAATATGAAGATGATAACAAACCTGCTAGTAAAACTAAAAAGATTGGTTCTGAAAGATAATCCGTATTCATCAATTTCCCTCCACATAGATCTGAAGTGCTTGTTCAATATTCATCAAACCACCACTTTGCCCCTGATTCCATGCGACGTATCCGTCTGGCTGTAACAATACCATGAATGGAGTTCCTGTAACTCCATAATCACGTAAAATATTCAAATTATAATCATCAACATAATTCCATGCATGGGCGGAACCGGGTCTTTCGACACAATTGCTACCTCCTGAATTGCAACCGTTTCCATCATTTGAATCGGTTCCATAATTTGTTTTATCGCGGAAAGCTTCGATCTCATTGCGGTCGCTACCGTGGCCTTGTATGCTCAATTCGACCGCGATGGAAATGAAGGTAACTTTTCCACCCCATTGTGAGTGAAGTTCACTCATCGTCTCACCTTCTCGCCAACAGTGTGGGCAATCTGAATCCATGAATTGAATCAATATGAATTGTCCATCTTCACCAGCAGTCCAATCTCGATCGAATTGATCGGTGAGGCGAAAGTCTTCCCATCCACCGCCATTGTATGCGCTAGCGACAAAATCAGGCGCGAGTTCACCTTCATTCGGTCCAATCGTAGCAGGAGGTGAAATAATAAATACAGAAAATAATACGATACTCATTACCCCGACAGCTGCTAATGCAGCCATCAATCGAACATCCTCATTCTTGCCTTTCGGAATGGTTGTTGCACGTCGTCTAGCCATGTATCTCAACCTGCACGGCAACCTCATTCACTTTCAGCAGTTCGCTACTCCGTTCAGTCTAAACAGCCTTAGGCTGAAGTATTTTTTTCACTTTTTACATTCAAATTACCCTCTGGGCTTAGTTCATATCTGAGTGTTCGAGTCAACAATGCCTTGGAGGAAATAAAATGAGTAAATCAACAACCCAAACAAAAAATAATGAACAAGAAAATGAGACGAGCACAACCCTAATCGGTTGGGCTCGTAGAAGTAGAGCCGGTGGAGCACTGAAGCTCAGCCTGCACACAGAGGCTGTAACAAACTGCCACTCGTATACGACTGCTGACGGTACAGCATATGTGCCTCTAGTAATCAGTATTGCAGCTTTGCGTCGCGTACTCGATGGCGATCAAACAGTCACTACGATCAGCCAGTTCGAAGAAAACTGAATCTGAACAGAACTGCCTCTCACGTGGAGCCGATGCGATTGTTTCATGTGGCTCCCGTGAGGGCATCCTTCTGTGACCGAAGGCGAAGCCGGGGACGATGACGTGTTACGCGTCGCCCTCGACCAGGATGACGAAGTCATCTTCTGGGAGAGATTCTACGAACGTTTAGGTCCATTTCGGGATACTGTTATCTCCACTCGTAACAAGGTATTGAATAGCCCAATTGGCGATGCTTTCGATACGGGAGCACAACTGCTAGAAGACTTAGGTGAAGCTGCAGAAGCAGCATCTGTGCGAACTGCTGAATTAGCATATTCCGCAGTTCTACGCAGTCCTGGTTTTATCATTGCATTGCTATTACTTACTACTGCGATAATTGGTCGTGATGCACTTGATTTTGAACATCAGATTAACGGTGATGTTGAAATTTATTTACCTGATGGAGCTGATTCGACCAAATTATTATTACAGGTCAGGGAAGCACCTTGGGCGACGGATATTTTCATTCTTTATGTTCAAACAAATAACGCTGCAACCGGAGCTGAGCATGGTAATGAAAATATTACTGATGTGAATATTTTACAACAGATGTCTTGGCTTGAAGGTGATGATCAAAATAGCGGGAATGGTGGCTATCAATCCGGTTTGGATGAACAAAAAGATGACCGGGGCACTAAGGATGGAATAATCTGGATTCTTTCTCCGGCGCAAATTATCAAAGAAGCGAATTCATCGAGTTATCGTTTCAATTGTGCTGTTGAAAAATATGGATTACCAACAGGTCAGCAGGACGAATGTGCACTGGCTCAGTTAAACCCGTACGAAGGATATTCAATTCCAGACGACCAAAATCGAGTCGATAATTTGGTCGACCAAACCAGTTCTCTCCTCTCTAGTTTTGTGCGAGATACCAATGGAGATGGGGTTTGGGATACCGGTGCAATTGTCATGGGCATGATCTTCGAGATGGAAGGAACCGATGTTCCGTCAAGAGATGATCCGAAAGGAATTACTGATGAGAATCCTAGTGGGCAAATTCAGGATCATCGAGCATTCATTCGATATGCTCAACGGTTAATATATGATGAATCTAGTCTATCCGATTGCGAATTATGCCATCGAACATACAATAATCCAGTCTCGACAATGGATCCAGAACGCCTCGATGTTATCCCCGACCGTCAAGCGATAACAATTACCGGACTCACTCCTGTTTTGCATGACGTTTCCGATGAAATATACCGCGAACTCGTTGAAACAATGTTGCCGATAAGTGGGGTTCTCGTTTTGCTGACAATGTTGATTCTCCACAGAAATCCAAAAGTTGTTGTCATCTGTGGATTACCAATTGCGATGAGTTTAGCTATTACTTTCGGATTGACTGTGATTGCGGATATAATGCTGACACCGATGATTATCTCCGCCGGTCCAATTCTTGTAGGACTAGGCGTTGATTACTCATTGCATCTGACGAATCGTATCGAAGAAAATCGTGTTGAATTAATCGAAGAGCGGCTCGAAAAAGCTTGGATGGCTAATAGAGACGGTCTGAATACCGAAGATATCGACCCATGGGACCCACTCATCAGCTTGACTGCAACAGTTCGAGCGGTGATGACCACTGGCCACGCAATTTTCCTTTCAGCTCTTACAACGATAATTGGATTTAGCGTATTGATGTGGCCGATGTTGGTGCCAATTGCACCGATGAGAACAGTTGGAATTACACTAGTTATCGGAATATTGACGACATTTATTCTTTCCATGTTAATGGTGCCAGCTCTTGTTGAAATTTTCAAGTACCGTAAGGGACAAACAAAAGCATTCGACAAACTTTGGGATAAAATTGGTGAGATTCCTGTGAAAACAACACTATTAGTTCTAATCGTGACCTCTGTTGTTACAATTTTTGGAATCAGTATTCTTTCAGAAACCTTAGGTCAGGAGATTACCGGATCCTCCGATGAAGTTCCCCCTGGGCTCTCCTCTTACGAAGCTCTTCGTGAATATAGTATAGTTTTCGAAGGTGGTCAAACTAACATGTTCATCGTCGATGCAACCGAGCGTGGTTCACACAATGAAACCGCTCCGATACGCGATTTACCAATCCTTGATTCTATTGAAGAAATTCAAATTCATGTCGATAACGTACCTGAAACATCGACAATAAGTCTGGTCAATATCCTGAAAGCAATACACGTTGATCTCAATCTTTCAGGCGTCGAAATATATGATAGAAGCCTTTGGGAAATTCTTCATGATGAGTGTTGGGAGCATTCGAGTGACCCACTGAGGCCGGATTGTTGGGCATATGCGTCAACCAGTAGGAATGATATGGTAAACATCGCTTTCGATACCCTTTCCCCCGAAGTTCGCTCGATGATGATGAACAAAGATGAGGGGGGCGGCGAAACAAAAACTCTAGTTTATGCAAACCAACCTTACATCAATCTAGGTAATGCTACTGTTTACAGAGATGCTATTGATGATATTCTGGCTGGTGGTGAAAAATGTACTACTGCTTGGAGATGCACTGCACTTGGACTCGATGGTGTTTACAATTCTCTACTTACTGGTGGTCTCCCAGTATCAATCGACATTAACGCAGGAATTCATGAGGCTCAAAGTGAAACTACGATTGCAACTATGATAATTCTTTTATTCACAATGGCGATATTATTCCGCTCTCCCCGACTTGCATTTTTCACGATGACAGCCGTTGCAGTCGTAGTGCTCTGGCAACCCCTTCTGATGAAAGGTGGTTCGGTAAATGTCAATGTGTTCACCGCTATGGTAGGTACAATCGTATTCGGAATTGGGGTTGATGATTCAATTCATATTATTGACAGAATTAAGGACGAAGGCGAAACTCCTGCTGGTATCGTCAAAGCTGTTGCACGAACGGGTCAGACTATTTTCGAGACGACTGCAACGACTTGTGCTGGCCTTGCTGCGGGACTTTTCGTGGCGATCCCTGGTCTGCAGAATTTCTTCACTCTAATGATGTCTTTACTGATTCTCGCACTGCTGACAAGTTCGATTCTACTACCATCAATTATAGTGGCTCAGCGTGAAGTTGCTTCGAGGCTAATGGGCAAAGGGTCTTGGTTAGACTATGATGATTCAGGAGCGCTTGAAGCCTCGGCGGTCTTAGATGCGATTGTAGAATGACTCTGAAGTTTCATTTCAACGCTGACGCAATCAAAATTAAGTGAGGGTGCAGGGAGTAAGCCCCTTTCTGTTCACCTTTCAGCTGGTCACATTCAACTTAGCATCCTACCTGTCCCTACCGATGAGCTACGGGACTGCTTGGACTTGCTCCAGCGGGGGTGCTCGTTCCAGCCACGATTCAGACAACCTCGCCCCTTCGGGTTCACCGTACTCGACTGATGTGGTTCGTTTCTGTTGCAGAGCCGGCCCTCCCGGACCCCCGACGTAAATCGGGCCGCTTCCATCTTGGAGAGGGGACTTTCCTCAGTGTCGTACACTGTCAGTGACCCTCCTGCTCCCTCAGATTACCGCTATACTCGGTGCTGATGAACCCAACGGTAGGCTCCCCGGCAATTTTTAACTCACTTTCAGGTGCTAGTTATACAATTTTCAACCCTACTGAAATATGTAGTTGAACTACTCTCAGTTTACTTTTATTTATTCTAAATCTGTCAATCTCTTACGCGCTCCCATAGGGTAAGCATCATGTTTGTCCCTCGTTTGGCCTCATCTGTGTCTGATGTTGAGGAGTTGAAGCGCGAGGCCGGAATTGCTGCTTGTGATTTTATTCGTAGCGGGATGAAACTCGGCCTTGGAACCGGCTCGACAGTCAAATATACCGTGATTGAAATTGGCCGACGAATTGCTGAAGAAGGTCTCGAAGTAGTCGGTGTGCCGACCAGTGAAGCAACACGTATTCTAGCAGATCAGGTAGGCATCCCGTTAGTTTCACTTGCTGAAACTGGTGGGCTAGATCTAGTCATTGATGGAGCGGATGAATTTGATGGCAATTTTGCTCTTATCAAAGGAGGCGGAGGTGCTCTAACACGAGAAAAAATTGTTGCACAGTCAAGCAATGGTATGGTAGTAGTCGCCGATGATCGAAAACAAGTTTCGACGCTTGGTGCGTTTGATTTACCAATCGAAGTTCTTCCTTTTGAGTGGCGTCGAACAGCAGATCGAGTCGCAGAAATTTGCCCCGGCAAAGTTTCTCGACGTGGTGGGGTTGAACCATTTATTACAGACAATGGTGGCTACATTTTGGACTGTAAATTTGGAGATACGATAAATCATCCTTCCGCGCTGGAAACAAAATTATTGAGTATCGCTGGTGTAGTCGAAGTTGGCCTTTTTGTTGGCATCTGTGATGCAGTCATCCTCGCTTCATCTGGCGGAGTTCTGACTCTAGTTGATGAGAATGGCAGACTGGCTTGACCAATAGCTCGACCGTTCCGATTAAAGAGGGGTGCCAAGTCGGCGGGCTGGGTCTGTAGCTTAGTCAGGTAGAGCACCCGGCTCTTAACCGGGCGGTCGCGGGTTCGAACCCCGTCAGACCCGCCAAACAACATCACTCAGTCGACGGGCTGCGGGATTCAAAGCGACAAAATTTTCAGTTGTAAATCAGTTCTGTGTTTCATAATTTTTTCAAACTTAGTTTTCTAAAATTTATTCGCGGCTCTTTGACTAGGCTGTATTGATTTGCTGCCTAGCCATATCAAATTTCAATCGAAATTTTCATTGTGGGGGACAGTAAAAGGCTGACTTTGATATGTTAGTGGCGTAGCGCATAACTACGGAGAAGTGACACACATGGCAAAAGACACGTGGATTGGAGATGTTCTCGCCGGCAATTACAACGGTGAAGAAGTAGAGTTAATGGGATGGATACACCGGTCCCGCGGCTCAAATAAGATCCGTTTCGTCGTCTTACGTGATTCAACCGGTTACATTCAGTGTGTGGTTAAGCGAGATGCCGTTGGCGACGAGGCCTTTGAAGCGATGAAAACCGCATTAATTGAATCCAGTGTTATCATTTGTGGAACCGTACAATCGACTGAACGCGAACATGGCTATGAAATTCAAGCGTCATCTTGTGAAATTGTAGGTGGTGTAAATCCCGAGCGTCCTTTCCCAATAACAGAATCAGCGATGGCAGAAGCCGATGGTGGAGAAACAGAATTCCTTCTCGATAACCGTCATCTGTACCTTCGCACTGGCCGAATGACGACTATGCTGAAAATGCGTTCGAGCGTTTTCGGTGCCATCCATTCCTATTTCCGAGACCTCGATTTCATTGAATATCAGGCACCGAACTTTGTTGCTGGTGCTGTCGAGGGTGGCAGCACTCTGTTTGAGGTGCCCTATTTTGGTCGTAAAGCCTACCTGACCCAATCTTGGCAGCTTTACGGTGAGGCAGCAATGCCTGCATTAGAGCGGCTTTACACAATGGCTCCTTCATTTCGAGCAGAAAAATCTCGCACTCGCCGACATTTGACAGAATTTTGGCATGCAGAAATGGAAATGGCTTGGGCGTCTAATGCTGATATTATGGAGCATGGTGAAGGTGTTGTTCGACACATTGCTCGCACTCTTCTTGATGAGCGAGAAAAAGAACTTGTCGATGTCGGCCGCGACCTCGATTTAGTTGCTCGATATGCTGATAACCCATATCCACGAATGCGTTATGATGAGGCGGTTGAGACCTTGCAAGGAATGGGTGTTGACGTCGAGTGGGGGCAAGATTTAGATTATTCTAAGGAAAAGGTATTGACTGCTGATTTCGATGTTCCACATTTCCTGACTCATTATCCTCGGATAGCCAAACCATTCTATCACCGCCCCGATCCTGAAGATCCGAAATATGTGCTTTGCCATGATTTATTGGCGCCCGAAGGTTATGGCGAGATTATCGGCGGAGGCGAGAGAACTTGGTCTGAAAAAGAAATTCTCGAGCGAATTGACGAGGATGGGACACCGCGAGATGCCTACGAATTTTACATCGATATCCGCCGGTATGGTGGTGTACCTCACGGCGGATTCGGGCTTGGTGTTGACAGAGTGGTAACTTGGTTAACCGGGGCAAATCATATCAGAGAAACAATTCCTTTCCCTCGAGACAGCCGTCGAGTGACTCCTTGAGGATGAAGTGAAATTATGGGATTAGAATCCGTTAGCACTGTTTTTGGCTATCTTTCAATTCTCTCCTTTGTTTCCGGATTAGGTCTAATCGGATTGCTTATTGCTGCAAAATTTTCGCCCGGCTCAGCCAAAATGTTGGCAGATCTACGATCTACTCACAATCGTAATGCATTGATGTTTGCAGCCTATATCGCGGCATTTTGTATGCTTGGAAGTTTGTATTTGTCTGAAATTGCTTATCTCGTTCCATGCCGGTATTGTTGGTTTCAACGAATTTTCATGTATCCTCTAGCATTTATTCTGATGGCGGCATTTATCCGCTCAGACTTCGGTATCAAATTCTATGGTTTGATGCTTTCAGGAATTGGTGGACTAATTTCTCTCTATCATATTCGAATTCAAGTTTTCAACATTCATTCGACTAGTTGCGACCCGATGAATCCATGCACAACCCGTTACCTCGATGTCTTTGGATTCATGACAATTCCAATGATGGCCTTTGCCGGTTTCTTGTTGATATTCGCCCTTCTCCTCTTCGTCGAGGATGTTTACTATGATGAAAATGAATAGGCGTTCGTATGAGTGAAAAGGTTTTTTTTAATTCTTCAAGTCCTTTCGAACTTCATCACATTCTTAAAAAGTTGGATTCCTCTCCAAAACACCCAGTCTTTGGGCGACTCCACATACCGGAAGGTGAGGGTCCATTCGCTTGTGTTATCGCACTTCACGGCAGCAAGGGTTGGGGTGATCATCACGATGATCATGTGGCGATTTGGGTCGAAGCAGGATTGGCAGTTTTCCAGATAGATTGCTTCGAATCTAGACAAGTTGAGGATATTGTCACCGATCAGATGCGGGTGACTCATGCGATGATGACTGCGGATGCGTTCAACGCGCTGAATTGGCTTGCAAGTCATCCTCAAATCGATGAATCTCGGGTAGCGATATCCGGTTGGAGCCTCGGGGGGACTGTATCTCTCTATGCTGCTTGGGAGCCAATTGCAGCATCCCTCTCGCCTAACGGATTGCGATTTGCTGCACATTTACCATTCTATCCTGCGGCACACATCCGTCCTGAAATTCAAGATTGGTCAAGGGCACCTATTCAGATAATGCACGGTTCAATCGATGATTGGACACCGATTAAGTTCGTTCATGATTTTATTAAAATTGTTTCACCACACGGCGTCAATATCAAAGTTGAAGAAATCGAAGGAGCTCACCATTCCTTTGATTCAGAAAAACCATTGGAATGGTTAGATGATGCAATCATTTTGGATTATCGCACTGTTGAAATTGATGCTGATGGCAATATGTCAGCAGAAATTGAACCAGGGGTGCGTTTGCCGATGAATGAACCAATGGAGCGGTATTCAGCATTCATGATTGCACAAAATATCGGCTGTCATGTCAAAGGTCATCCAGAAGGGCGTGAACATGCTCATAAATTTGCAAAGAATTTCCTATTAAATTCGCTGGGAAAGTGAATAATGAAAGTAGTCTTGTTTTTTTCTGTAAAGCAGAATCGCTCATAGGTTAACCACCCATGCCATTGGCATGAGTGATGATTGGCAGAGCATAGATATGGCGAATCCGACCGAAGAACATAAGATGCTTCGTTCGATGCTTCGAGATTTTGTTGCAGAAGAGGTCGAGCCCCAAGCGCTTGAATATGATCGAGAAGAAAAATTCAATCTAGACCTGTTTCGTAAACTCGGGGAGTATGGTTTACTCGGCATTTCGGTTCCTGAAGAATATGGTGGAAGTGGAATGGATGCGACTGCGGTGGCGATTGTCAACGAAGAGTTGAGTTACTCTGATCCTGGATTGTGCTTAGCATATCTTGCCCACGCTCAATTGATGGTCAATAACCTCGCTCACAATGGTAACGAAGCGCAAAAAACCCGCATTTTACCCAAGGTTTGTAGCGGTGAATGGGTCGGCTGCATGGCGATGAGCGAGCCCGGATACGGCACGGATGTGCTCGGCATGCAGACGACTGCTAAGCAGCGTGAAGACGGCCATTGGGTTATCAACGGCCGAAAAATGTGGATTACAAACGGAGCAGTCGACGAGGATGGAACTCCAGCTGATATTTGTTGGTTATATGCAAGAACCGGAACTGATTCAAAGGGTCGAGCTGAAGTCACAACTTTCCTGATCGAGAAGGGCATGACTGGATTCGCAGTAGGTCAAAAGATCTACGATAAGACTGGAATGCGGGCGAGCAACACAGCAGAACTAGTCTTTGATGACTGTGTGGTGCCTTCTGAAAATGTTGTTGGAAGCGTCGGTGATTCAATGATTCACATGATGCGAAATCTCGAAATCGAGCGCATTGGTTTAGCGGCTATGGGGCTAGGGATTGCGCGACGCTCACTGGCTGCTATGAATCGATATGCGAGTGAGCGAGAGGCATTTGGTAGCGAAATTAGGGATTTCGGACAAATCCAGAGACATATTGGAGAATCTTGGGCGGAATATCGAGCCATGCGAGCTTACGTTTATGATACTGCTAGAAATACCGATTTAGAAAAATCTGGCAATCGTCTCGACACGGATGGAGTCAAGTTATTCGGGACGACTGCGGCGAAGAATATCGCCGACCGAGCCATACAGGTAATGGGTGGATACGGCTATGTTGGCGAGTACACAGTTGAGCGATTATGGCGAGATGCAAAGCTTCTTGAAATTGGTGGAGGGACTTTAGAATCTCATCAGAAAAACATCACCAGAGACCTTTCTCGAAGTCCAGAAAAAATCGAAGAATAAAACTCAAAATCATTCTTCAGACTCACCCGACCGTTATCACTCAAAGAAGCGATTTTGTGTAATTTTGATTTATCGAGTCAAATGGAAAACGCATAGAATGGTAGTCCCGCCCGGATTCGAACCAGGGTCCTCAGGACCAAAACCTGAGATGATGGACCACTACACTACGGGACTGTCCAACCTTTCGTGTGGCATTTTCCATTTGATATTGACTGTTCAGATGAGTGAATTTTCCAATCAATTTGAAATCGCGTTGCCGGCAGATACATGGTCTTGATAATATGCGTTCAAAATGTGAATAAGCGAATTTCATCGATTTTAGTTTTTCTGATTCTATCCTCAACTCTCTCGATGGCGGTTATTTCTGCTCAGTTTGCTGAAAGAAATACAAATACTTTTTTTGATAACGGTTCTAATAATGATGACTCACCTTCTGAACCTGCTGGTAATCAGTTTGATTCAGTCCAGCCGGCAGTCCCTGAATTAGGCAATCCTTGGCTTGAGCCGTCCCTTGAAGAACGCATTGCGTTCGGGGCGGATCAAATTCGTGTGACTGTGATTACTTGGTCATTGGCTGAGCTTGATGATTGGCAGTACAAAGTCGGTGCGAAAGAAGAACAGACACCTGCAAAAGGCGGGCAAATATTGCAGGTGACCGACCCCTCTAGTGGCGAAATTGATCATCGTACATTTTGGCTTGATTCATCTTTTCTTGTTAAATTGGTTGGAGTTGCCGGGGTTATTGCGATTCTAGATGCAGAAAATAACCCCGAACCATTCGATACTACGCCATTCGAGATGCCTGATGGCATGCAACCCGAAAGTGTGCGAACCGGAGAAATTCATGGTGCAAATGATGCGTGGGAGCGTGGTTTTACGGGCGAAGGAATCGTTGTTGCCATCGCCGATACTGGGGTTGATTTTGGGCATCCCGATCTTAACGGAACTCAAGCTAGGGTGACCGATTCGCGCTCAGATTGGGCAGATTGGCCAATGATGTTCGACCATAATTCGATGTATTATTGGTTGCTTTATGGTGATGCATATCCTACTCAAAATACTTGGTACGCTGATACTTCAACAGTAGATTTTGATAATGATTCGAATGGAGTTTTGGACAATTCTGGACACAATATTTCTGGACTTCCTACTTCAATTTCAGGCGAGTATCACTTAGGTGAGCACCCAGATTCTAAACTGCGTTCAAAGGTCGGTACCGACGTTCCAATTTTGGTAGTTGATGACGAATATACTGGAGTTTACAGAACCGTTTATGCTGACATGGATGTTGATGGAAATTTCACTGGCGAGAAAGCGATAAAACCCGGTTCTGAAACCACCGGTTACGATACTGATAACGATGGACTGTGGGACATTTCTGGTGGATTAGTTTACTGGGTGTCCGATGGTCGAAATGGAGTGCCATATGCACCTACATATTCTGCGCGGCATGGCTATTCAAACCGGATTGCTGGTTCGGGTGACCTCGTGCTATTTATGCTTGAATCGGGTAGTCATGGTACGCTTTGTGCGAGTGCTGTTGCTGCTCAAGGAAAGATAGCTAGTGGCAAGGTAATGGGCATGGCTCCCAATGCAACAATCGCTTCGATTGGCAACCATTATTCTGGTGGTCATGCACTTGATGGCTGGCGTTGGATAGCAGAAGGAAATGATGGCAAACCCCAAACTGCTTTTGATCAACCTAATATTGGTTCTTTCTCTTTTGGATATTCATCAATCGATGATGCTGGAGCCGATGGCTATTCGCTCTATCTCGATTGGCTGACACGTGTATACAATAATCAAACTACATATTCGGTTGCCATTGGAAATGGTGGCCATGGATTTGGAACGACAAAAGTACCTGGTGCTGCAAACGGAGTTTTCTCAGTCGGCGCGTTCAGTAGCCGTTCCAGCGGTTCGTGGGGGCAAAATGCCCCTTGGTCCAATCGCGGCCCCAATGCGATTGGAAGAATGGATCCTGACATAGTTTCAGTCGGTTGGGGTGCGACAGGTGATTATCCTCTGAATTTAGGCAATAATGCAAATTCGGCTTACACAACTTGGGGAGGGACGAGTTTGGCAACCCCAATCGCTGCTGGATTATTAGCCGTCGTTGCCGAAGCTTGGGTCAAAAATCACGGGGGAATACCAAAATCACAAGAATTTCGTAATTTTGTTCTTTCAACAGCTGACGACCGAGGATACGAACCATTCGTCCAAGGTGGTGGCTGGTTCAATGCATCGAGAGCTGTAAACACGCTCGAGGGAGATAATGGAACTTGGTCGATGAGTCCAGCCCAATGGAATAGTGGAACTTTTCAAGGGGAACACCGAGATGCGAATATCAATTATATGTTCCCTGGTGAAACTCAATCTGTTGATTTAGATTTTTACAATTCGGGTGAATCGGATATATTACTTTCATTTACACCGACAAATTTCAATCCAATAATGCATCAAACGCGTACTTGGATGAGCCTAGGAAACGGCTCGGAGAATGGTGAGAATGACACTTGGGACGGACATCAGGGCGATAGACCTGATTTGTTAATTCCACTTCATCTTCCTAATACGACATTTGCCTTACCCGAAGATACACGACAATTACGGGCTCGTGCAACAATTGATTATGCCGCCTTCGATGGTGATATGAATCGTAATTCAGAAGAACGAGTTTACTTGGAAATTTACAGGTGGACTGACAATGATGGTGATGGAATTTACGTTGAAGATTTCGACAATGACTCGATGGTCGATTCGGATGACTGGACTGAAAGTGGAGAGTTCGACGAAGTCACCTATTGGTGGTATAATGGACCGAATGCTGAGGTTCGAGTCGGGAATC
Organism: Candidatus Poseidoniales archaeon; assembly: GCA_012960975.1. Classification (GTDB taxonomy): domain Archaea; phylum Thermoplasmatota; class Poseidoniia; order Poseidoniales; family Thalassarchaeaceae; genus MGIIb-O2. The sequence goes on along the minus strand of DUAE01000052.1, from coordinate 15,382 downwards.
CTTTCGAGGATGCAAGAGATGGATTATTCCTCGGTGTTTGGAATGATTATGGGGAAAATTCAGATGATCCAGTCAGCATCGAAATAGATTGGACTGCATTCGGTTCGGGTTCAGATGATTGGCTAAGTTTGCCTTCGACAATTGTTTCGGATGCAAATAGTACTGATACGATTCAAATGCAAATCGATGTGCCTATGGATGCAGAATCTGGCCTTCATCAACACGGAGTATTAGTCAAATCATATCTAATCGATGAAAATGGCAGTGTGGCACAGGTTCCACACCGAAATTGGACACTGCCTGTAGTCACAAATGTCCCTTGGTCTGGACCCTTTACAATCACTCCAAAACCACTCGATGGTAATGTCAGTAATCAAACCCTATATGATGAGGAATGGATTAGTGGTGCAACGCGGTGGAATTGGCGTGCCGAGAGTGGAGATTGGCGCTTTTTAACTGTCGATTGGCCAGCCGAATGGGCGACTGGTGGGACAGTTATTCTCGATGTGGATTGGGATGACAATCCATATACCGATATCGATGTACTTTGGCTTGACGAAACGCCACACGGCTACGCTGCTGATGATCCGGATGCATATGGTGATTCGACTTTCTCAATCACTTCTCGATCCACGAATAATCATGTTGGAAGTGGAAGACATAGTTGGGGGACTTATACAGGAACTAGTCGCGAAGTTTTCACAGTTCCCGCTCTGGCTGGTACACACCAAATGATCCTTCATACAGCCTTGCACGGGGTTAGTACTAATGATAATCCTCTGAACGTATCAGTGGGTTATGTTGCTGCCGAAGAAGGGGGTTTCCAGCGCTATGTGACCGACTGGTCAGAGGGGGAAGGTGTAGATGCTGTCCACGTCGTTTCTACAGTTCCAATGGAGGTTGAATCCGTACGCGCTTATGGCTGGACTCAACCGATTTATCTTGAAAATGAGACTGCTTACCAAGATAATTCTGGTGATAAAATGTCAGCATCTTGGTGGAAGAATTTCACACTCGACGAGGTCTCAGAATTATCGATTTCGATGAATGCACATGATGATGCTGATTTGGATTTATATTTGTTCAGAGATGATAATGAGAATGGAGAATTTGAGTCGGGCGAAGAGATAAGCCGCTCTATTTCCAGTACTTCGTCAGAATCGATAAATATTGATTCACCCGATGATGGATTTTACGCTATTGCAGTACTAGGTTGGTCGGTTCCATCTGTTTTAGTTCAATTTTGGATTGATATTGATATGATAGGTGGAAATGAGTTGAATATTACTAATCAAATGACTTTGTCCACAACAGAAATTAATTCTAATTGGCCAAATGGTTCCTTAACTCTAGCTGGTGAGGTTCCGCAGAGTGCAATTCAGGTCAATTTAGCCTTCTTGAGACCAGAATCAGCAGGCATTTGGATGGGTCATGTCGAGATCGAATTGGTCGGTGGAATTAGCCTCAAATTACCATACGAATATGTCCTTGCAGAACTCGCTCCAGAAGTTGATTTTATCGTGCCTGAAAATTTGACTCATAGCAATCAAATTATACCTGTGGAAATCCATGCTCTCGATATAGGAATTGGCTTTGCTTTAGATGATTTGAATTGGTCGCCAAAGAACAATTTGACGACGATTCCAAATGCTGATTTGGTCGAGGCTATTGATACAGATTTGAATTATCATAACCTGACTTCCATTTGGAATTCAGGCAATCATTTTGCAATGCCTGAGAATCTTTCTTTCAGAGAGGTTTGGATTAACTCAACCGTTCCTGCAGTGGAGCAGTGGCATGAATACAAATTAAACCTGACAGATCGTTCTGGGCTTGTCGATGAGGATTGGTTATCTGTCAATTACGATATTACAACGCCATTATTCGCTTTATTCGGTATCCCTGAATTTACTCAACAACAAGTCTTGAATTACACGATTATTTCCGAACCAAATCTGATTGTTTACCATGATGATATTCCAATTCAATTAGATGGAACTGGTGAGGGTTATTATCAATTTAATTTGACTCAATTAATGGTGGCTCAACCCAGCTCAGATTCATGGAATCCACATTACTTTAATTGGGGCAATAATCTGTTTGAGGTTAGTGTCTCAGACAGGGCAGGAAATAATGCGAGTATTGTTAATCGTGTAATATATGATAATGAGGCATCCTATATCCGAATGAATGGATTTGGACACTTAGAATTCGTTGATGAGAGTTTAGACCCATTAGAAATACCAATTCCATTAGAACAAATGGTAATTGGAAACAATTTCTCGGACGGTTATGTATACTTTGGAACAGAAGGCGATGTTCGGAGTTGGTGTATTTCATTACTTACTCAATTTAATGAGGTCGCATACCAACAATGTGGCACTAATCCTCTACCAAATTTTTCTCCACCAGATACTTCCGAAGATATTCCGTGGGGAGCAGATGGGGATTTCGGGCCAGATATTTATTTGAATTTCTCAGATATTTCCAATGGATTATATGAAATGAGGTTCAATTTAACAGACTGGGCAGAAAATGTTGCCTCACAGTCTTGGGAATTGAGATTGGATCAAACAACTCCAAGTGTTGGATGGGAATTCTCTCCTGCATCTGCAACAGAATTGTCTGACCATCGCCAGGGATTGTCGTGGACCTCTGATGAAAATGTCCACCTTAAATTTACTCACAAAGGTGTCGAATTAGCCGAATGGAATGGTTCCGCAGGTGGGCTTTTCTTTGATTTGAACGAGACTGCTGAACATGAATTTTGTCTCTTGGCATGGGATATGACGGAGGGACAGTACAACGAAAATCAGTTCTTGGAATGCCGTACTATGACGCTCAATGCTTCAATTTACCAAACTTCAGTTTCCGCACCTTGGGATGGTGGAATTACTACTGATGATGTTGTTGAGGCAGTCGGTCGAAGAGGCCCCGTCCAAGAGTTGTGGTGGTGGCGTGTTGGAGACGATTCTGACAAACATTTGGTACCTGCAGGGATTGAATTTGTTCAATTACAATTTGATTTGTACGAGGGTGTTAACGAATTTATTATCGAAATTCACGCCCTCGATAAAATTGATTTATTTCCACTTTCTATTACTAGAGATACAATTCCTCCTGTCCTGAGTTTCTACGAAATCACCAATCGCACTTCGCCACTAGAAACTGAAAAAATATTTTTCGGGGAGTGCGAAAGTGGCGTTGGTGTAAAGATTTGGAGCGAAATTGACAGCCTAACTTTCCTCTGTGATTCATCTGGCGAATTCGAGTTTCTACTAAGAGTTCCCGAAGTTCCAGGTATGCACTTGATCCAAGGGATGAGCTCTGATCAGGTCAATAATAAAAATTCATATTCACTTGAAGTTCTAAATCAAGAATGGCTCGACTGGGCGATAGACGATGCAAAAAATTCTGGCCCAATGTTGTGGCAATTCATCGGTGCATTAGGGCTTGGCTTGCTGCTGATTATTACCCCGGCTCTGGCTTCTGTATCATTGAAGCGGCGCCGGAGAAAACGCGATGAAAAATCAATAGAAGATTCTCTTGATGAATTAAGCGATATTCTTGCGAATTCGAAATCATCCGACGATCAATTAGGTAGTTCGACCGCTGGAGATTTAAAATCGATTGAGCCATTGAATTGGGATGAGGTGAATGAAGAAGATTTCCCTGAAATGAAAGAATTGAGTGCATGGAAGGCTCGCAATGAGTCGATTTACACTATTGCAGATAAGCCGAAAGACGATGATACAATCGATCTCGATTGAAATAATCTGAAATTTCACACTGCCATCGGTTGACCACGGATGAGAGATAGACTAATTTCCCATCGACATTTCGCCGCATCATGGCAATTCAGCACATCGCTGTTATCGGCGCGGGGCAAATGGGCAATGGAATCACACAGGTAGCTGCCTGCGCTGGTTTTGATGTGACTATGATCGACATCAAACAAGAATATCTCGACAATGGAATGGCGGCAATAGAGCACTCTTTGGGCAAACTCGTCTCCAAGGAGCGCATGAGCCGAGATGAAGCTAATTCTGCGCTCGCACGTGTATGTACAGCGACTGAAATAGTAGCAGCAGCGGATGCAGATCTCGTCGTAGAAGCAATTCCCGAAATTTTAGCGCTAAAACATTCAACTTTTTCTGAACTTGACGCAATTTGCAAACCCGAATCAATTCTTGCAACGAATACTAGTAGTATCAGCATCGATGCAATTGCAGAAGTCACCGGCCGTACCGACAAAGTCATTGGAATGCATTTCATGAATCCAGTTCCAATTATGCGTTTAGTCGAAATCATCAACGGCAGCGACACTAGTGAAGATACTAATTCAGCCGTTGTTGAAGTAGCAGAAAAAATGGGTAAAACTGCTCTTTCATGCAACGATTCGCCGGGTTTTGTAAGCAACAGAATTCTTTGCCCGATGATAAATGAAGCAATTTTGATACTTCAAGAAGGAGTAGCTGAGCCAGAAGCTATCGATGGCATTATGAAATTGGGAATGAATCATCCCATCGGTCCGTTAGCACTATCTGATTTGATTGGAAATGATACGGTTTTACACATCATGAATGTCCTTTACGAAGGATTTGGAGAAGAAAAATATGCTCCGGCACAACTGTTAATCGATATGGTTGCACAGGGGAAATTAGGTCGAAAATCTGGCAGTGGTTTTTACCAATACTCATGATGGTTGAAGTACTCCGAAATCTTTCACTTGTGAGGGGTTGTCTGTTTCCAAACGACTTTTTGATAGGTTCTTATTCCTAACCACCCTCGACCATGCATGAACTCTCGCATGGGTGCAAGATTGATTGTTACAATGTTGGTAGTTTCGTCATTCGCGATTCCTGCCTTAGGAAATGATGCTGGAACTGGCGGGGATGCGGGAAGTACGACTTCTACTGCAGCGAATTTGACAGCTACGAATGGAACTTATTATGGCAATGTATCATCTAGCGATTCCGATGATTACTATGGCATCAATATGTCTGCAAATACCGGAATCGCTGTCCAATTAACCTCTCCTAATGGTTTTGATTTTGATTTGTACCTCTATAATGCTACAGGTAATACTATCGATGATAGTTTTTCATCATCGAGCATTGATGATGTCACATCGAATGGAACATCAGTCGGTGGAACACAAGTCTATATTCGCGTACAATATTGGTCAGGTAGTGGAACTGGTCAATACACTATGCAAATTTGGATATTCTCTACTGGCAGCGGTGGCGGCGGCGGCGGCGGCGGCGGAAATTGTACCAATAATGATGCAGGGAGTTGCCAAGATGCGCCCGGTATAATGGCTAATGCACTCAATATAACTGCAACTAATACTACTTATCAGGCAAATCTTTCATCTATTAATGATATAGACTGGTTTGCTATGTCGATTCCACAAAATCATGGTATAATGATTGAGATGATTCATCTTAGCTCTGCTGATTTTGACATGTGGTTATATGATTCAAATGGCACTCAAATCGATATTGCATATACTGGTTCGCAACCTGAAAATGTTGCGAGTAATGGCACAAATGTGGGTGGCACTATTGTTTATTTGCAGGTTGATGATTGGGGTTCAAGTGCACCTGGATGGTATAATTTAACTCTCGAACTTTTCTCGACATCAGGACTACCTGCATATAATCAGAATGATGCAGGAACTGGCGGCGATGCCTCTAATGACTACCTGAATCCCACTAATTTGACGATAAACACGGTTTCAGCAAATAATAGCTACACTGGATGGGGGTCATTAAATAATGATCTTAATGATAACTATCAGACAACTGTGCCTTTGGGCTATGGAGTTGCAGTTTCGGTATGGTTTAATTCTACAGAAGTAGATTTCCAAGTCATTCTAGCGGACAATCAGACTAATACGATTGATTATTCAAGCACCAATAATCCAGAACACGTCACCTCAAACGGTTCCGGTACTTATCCTGGAATGATTGTAGAGGGGATGGATGTTTTAGTTCAAGTTCGTGCAACCTCAGGTGAGGGCTATTATGGAATGTCTTGGTGGTTTTTTTCTCTCGACTCTGATGGTGATGGCCATTGGGATACGAATGAGACAGATTGTGGCTCTGATCCAGATGATGCCAATAGTGTACCCGATGACTTTGACGGTGACGGAACTTGTGATGCGCTTGACCAAGATGATGATAATGATGGGGTAGATGATGGAAATGATCCTTTTCCTTACAATTCGGCTGAATGGGCAGATTACGATAATGACGGCATCGGTGATAATGCCGATGAAGACGATGATAACGATGGTTGGAACGACACGACGGAAAATCTCTGTGGAACGAATCCGCTCGATAGATTCGACACTCCAATCGATACTGATGGTGATGGGGACTGTGATGCAATTGATGCTGATGACGATGACGATGGTTGGCCAGATGATTCCGATGATTTCCCTCATAACGACCAAGAATGGCTCGATAGTGATAATGATGGCATAGGGAATAATGCCGATACGAATGATGATGGCGATGCTTATACTGATGACACTGAAATAAATTGTGGCTCAGATCCTCTCGATTGGTACGACCTGCCTGCAGATATGGATTCCGATGGTATTTGCGATGCGCTCGACCCAGATATCGACGGCGATGGCTACGATAATGCAGCCGATGTTTTCCCCGAGGATCCATTAGAATGGTTCGATACTGATGATGATGGCACTGGAAATAATGCCGACATGGATGATGATGGCGATAATGTCGGCGATGACTACGATTTATTCCCATTGAATGTATATGAATGGGCAGATAACGACGGAGACGACCTTGGAGACAATTCAGATCCTGATGATGATAATGATGGTTGGCTCGATGCCGATGAGGTCGAGTGTGGTTCAGATCAAATGGATCCTGTATCGATGCCTGACGATGCTGACGGAGATCACATTTGCAATATTGTCGACACCGATAACGACAACGATGGAGTCCTTGATTTATCTGATGATTTCCCCTATGATGAGACAGAATGGCTTGACACCGATGGAGATGGTGTAGGAAATAATGGCGATACTGATGATGATGGGGATGGCTGGCTAGATGTGGATGAACCAAATTGTGGAACAGATTCTCTTGATGCTAACTCAATACCTGTCGATTTTGATAGAGATATGTTTTGTGACTCTACTGATGAAGATGATGACAATGATGGAATTCTCGATTGGAACGATGCTTTCCAGTTCGATGATACCGAGCAATATGATACCGATGGGGACGGCATCGGAAACAATGCTGATTTCGACGATGATGGTGATGGTTGGTATGACGATATAGAGGCGATTTGTGGCACTGATGCACTCGCAGACAATTCAATTCCTGATGACGTTGATGGGAATAAAACATGCAATGAGATGGATGATGATGATGATGGAGATGGAATTCTAGACAATTCCGATGCATTCCCTCAAGACCCTGATGAGTGGGAAGATCGAAACAATGATGGTTTGGGAGATAATGCCTATCCTTTATCGATTGGAGAAAAAATAAGTTTACATCCGATTATTATGATTGGAATCCTATTGGTAATCTTAGGTGGAATCGGAGGAGCTATTTTCATGTCATCAAAAAAGAAAGGCGATAGCTCAGATATTATCTCCTTCTATCAAGATGACGATATTAGTGAATATGATGATATTTCTGCCGACGAAGAAATAGATTCTGAAATGGATTTTGACGACACTGCACCACCTCCGCCACCACCTGGATTGGAGCCTGTAGTTAGCCCAACTCCTCCCCCACTTCCACCACCTGGATTTGAACCAAAATCTGAACTTACAAAACCTCCTCCTCCACCACCCGGTTTGGACTGAGTTAGTTTCGTTACTGATGCCATATCTCTAACTCGGAATTTAATAGATTTAAGTCAAGTAAAATATTATTAGAAATTCTAATATTCCCTCCCTCATTTTTTGTATTTGCGAGCTTAAAACTACTGAAGGGCGCTGTTTATTGAATAATTTGGCAGTTTATTATAGATTTCCTAACCACCAACATTATTGGAAAAGGATGAGCATTCTACGACATTGTTATATCCCTTTCATCGTCTGATGGGAATCAGTGAACCCTATGCAAAGCAACACCCTACGCTCTGTTTGTCTAGCCCTATTGATGATTGCCTCGGTCATGGTGCCGTTAGTTGACGCACTTCCAGAGAGGTCAGAATTGTCTGACGAACGGGTTGCCCTAGAGGCTCCGCCTGTACCGTGTTTGGGGCATGATGCCTGCCGCGGTACCGATGCTGGTAACACCTATGCCACATCGATAAATCTCACGGGAGATTTCGGTTGGTCGGGTGTTAATGAAACGAATGTTTACTATGGTGACCACTCAACTGCAACGGGGTATTCCACTACGAGTGATACAACTAATGATTTCTTCACTATCGATCCGCCTATTGGGTACGGCGTCAAAGCAACTTTGACATGGAATCATTCAACTCCTGGAACCTATTCATATGGCGATTCATATGCTTACCGTTTGCACATGGGACCTACCACAATGGTGGGATATTACTACAATCCATCTTCCAATTATGGTGGATCATGGGCTTATTGCTATTATTCGCATACTGGAGTACTGTCGATGAGTACAGAAGATTGGGAGATGTATGAGGAAAATCCATACTATTGCTATAGAGCCCCCTCATCTTATTCTACATTTACAGACACACCTCACCAATTACTTGGAGAACCGATGATGGTTGGAGTAAGTTGTTACTACTGTTATCAAAATTCGTACGATGATTATACATTAGAAATTACCGTTTTCCCTGGTGATGCGGGTGCACCTGGAGATCAAACTCAAGTGGTGATGGGTCCAGCAATTTTGGACATGCCTGATGTTGGCTATTGGTCATATAAGTCAGAAACATTCACTTTAGCTGCAGGTCAAGAAGTAGGCATAGATTATGTCTGTGATTATTGGTGTCCATATGAAACCGCGATGACTATTACGGCCCCAAATGGTACCGTCTATAGTTTTCCAGTAGGAAGCATGGCCGGTTACGAAACAGGCACTCTAGGACCTTATTCTGGAGCTGGAACTTGGTCTGTTGTACTTACTGACTCCTATGGAGATGGAGGAATTGGAGTTACTGTTGCTGAATCATTAGGTTCTTTCACCGGTTTAATAACTGCTGACGCATTTGATATGGATAATGCCGGTTCAGGTATTGTCGGTCTAACTGATTTATCTGATACTTGGGCTGTTGCAATACCTGATGGATACGCGGGTAATCTTACATTATTCTGGGCTGAAAATGCCGATTTGGATATTTATGTATACGCGAATCCCGACCTAACCGGTCTTCTCGCATATTCATGGTATGATCAGCCTGAATTTATCGACTTAGGTGGCGCTATTACGAATACAACGGTTTATGTCAAAGTCGAATATTATCAGTGGGCGAGTGTTGATCCATCTGCTGGATACATACTAACTCTACAAATCTCTCCAGCTGTTGATCCTCCTTGCTGGACTCAAGATGATGGTGGGTCTGGTGCGGACGCACCTGACGATGATTCCGATGGCCCTCTCGACCTGACTAATTTAGGTAATGCGGGAACAATCACTGGAATGGTATGCAAGCAATATGATGACGAGGATTGGTATGAATTTACAGTCCCTGCATATCATGGATTATGGGCACGACTCGATTGGGTCAATAATGAGTCTACTGATGTTTTGCGTTTATATCAATACATGGATCGCGGATATCTATCTTCAGTATCTTCTTCAACAAGTACTTACTTTAATCCTCAAGCAGTTGCAACCAACGAATCTTATTATTGGAATATGGATCTTTCATCCGAATCAACTGTTTGGTTGAGAATAATGCAAGGCAGCCTTCCAGATGATGCCGAAATGAATTATACGATGGAATGGTCGATTTACAATCAATCAATCGAGCCTGATGCGAGTATTTACCAGGACGACGCCGGACTCGGCTTCGATGCTGGCGACAGCTCGTATTATGCATCCGGTTCATCACATATCGTTTCGATGAATAACTCGTATTCTGGATATGGACACGATTCATGGGATATGTATGATATGTACGAAATTTTCATCCCTCAAGGTTATGCTTTGATGGTGAATTTAACTTTCCCAGTACAGAACGATCTTGAATTGTATCTAATGACGCCTTCTACCCCTGGTAACAATTACCTATACACTCGATGCGGTTCATACAACTATAATCCTGAAACATGTTCAATCACCTATCAATACGGTGGTGATAATGCTTACATCAAGGTTATGACCGACCGAGGAAGTGGTGAATATACACTCGATATTACAATGATTACACCAGATAATGAGCCTGGTGCAAATCCTGATGATTGTGGTACGGGAGTCGATGCTTCCGATAACATTTACACAAACCCTGGTGGAAATACTTGGTTGAATAATTCGAATCAAATTGATGCGAATGGTGATGCAAACGATACTGGCGGAATTTGTACTGGATGGATATCAGATAATTGGGACGAGTGGGATTACTACAATATCCTCGTGCCATCTGGCAAATATCTTCAGATGAATGTTTCATGGATACCTGACGGGCAATATATCTACACTTACATGTACAAGTGTCAAGTACAGACAATACCTTGCTCTTACCCTGCGAATGGAGCATACTATGTGTCACAGCAGTCCTCAAACACTGGATCAACATCTGGTATATCTGGACTTTGGGTCACAACTGGTGGATGGTTGACATTGGGTATTTACACTTATGGAGCAGTAGATATTACCTACACAATGGATCTTCAATTCCTATCTTTAACTGATTTAGTTGGTGGAATACAGGATGATGCGGGTTCAGGCGAAGATGCAGGTGCTGGTGCAAGTGATGCAATTCACGTCAATACCTACAACAATGTTACAGCTAATAATACGCTTGAATTCAGTGGATGGAATCACGGCGATGTTGATACAACTGACCGATATACCTTCGAAGTACCTGTAGATCACGGTTACGAAGTTACTGCAACTCATGATGGGATTCAGTATTATGCTTCTGGATATAACACATGGTTAATCTTAGATATATATGGGACTGGTACCTACAACACAGCTTATGGTCAGCCGATTTATTCTTCAAACACAATATCACATAATAATAGCGGCACTTACGAAGGTGGCCAAACAGTGATGATTGGTTTGAGAAATTGGGCAGGATATGCTACTGGTGACGATGGATTAGATTACAACGTCACAGTCCAGTTCTTCTCACTCGACACTGATGGCGATGGCTGGTATGACGATATGGAATTACAATGTGGTACTGACCCATTTGATGGCTTGAGTGTACCTGCTGATACTGACGCTGATGGAATCTGCGATACTCTCGATTCAGATACTGATGGTGATGGAGTAATTGATTCTGAGGACGCATTCCCAGATGATGCAAATGAATCTACAGATAACGATGGTGACGGAATTGGTGACAATTCCGATATCGATCTTGACAACGATGGTTGGAATAACACAGATGAGGCGGATTGTCTCACCGATCCAATGGATGCAACATCATATCCGTCCGACTTCGATAATGACACAATATGTGACCTAATCGATACTGATGATGATAATGATGGGTACCTTGACTTCGATGATTCATTCCCAAGAGATCCTACTGAGTGGGCAGATAACGATGGTGACCTTATTGGTGACAATGCCGATTTGGACGACGATAACGATGGTTACGATGATACTGTAGAGATTGAGTGTTTATCCGATCCAATGGATTTGACAGACATCCCAACTGATATGGATCTCGACGGCATCTGTGACGCAATCGATAATGACATGGATGGCGATGGAGTCGAAAATGAGAATGATGCATTCAGTACAGACCCAAGTGAATGGGCTGACTTTGATGGCGACGGAATTGGTGACAATGCTGATATTGATGATGATAACGATTTAGTTCTCGACGTAAATGATGCATTCCCATACGACCAAACCGAATCGGTTGACACTGACGGTGATGGAGTCGGCGATAACGCTGACTTGAATGACGATGGTGACGCATGGACCGATGCAGAAGAATTCGCATGTGGAAGCGATTCATTGGATGCTGATTCAGTGCCTGATGACTTCGATGGCGATGCTGTTTGTGACAAGGTTGACACTGATGACGACGGTGATGGTGTGCTCGATGAAAACGATGCATTCCCATACGATGCGGGTGAGTGGGCCGATCTTGACGGCGATGGACTCGGTGACAATACTGACGACGACGACGATGGAGACGGCTGGACTGAAAACGAAGAGCAGAACTGTGGTACAGATGGTGCAGATGTATTCTCAGTACCTTCTGATAATGACCGTGATGGACTTTGTGACGTAGTCGACCAGGACAACGATAACGACGGCGTAATCAACACTGACGATGCATTCCCAATGGACCCAAGTGAGACCAACGATCTAGATGGTGACGGTGTTGGAGACAATACTGACCAGGACGACGATGGAGACGGCTGGCTCGATGTAACAGAAGCAATTTGTGCAGCTGCTGGTGGTCAAGGAGATCCAAGAAATGCAGATGTAGAACCAGTCGATAACGAGACTGACTTTGGAGCTGACGGCGTGTACGGGACTGATGACGATGTAATTGTCGGAGATGGACTGTGCAACGCAATCGACCCAGATGACGATGGTGATGGACACCCAGACCCAGTCGATATCAACAACATCCTCGATGAAGAAGATGCCTTCCCATATGACCCAACAGAGTGGGATGACCACAATGGAGATGGTTCTGGAGACAACGGTGTCACCCTGACCCTCCTCGACGATATCGGTTCAGAGCCAGCTAAGGCTGCTGGAGTCGGTATTGTTGGAATCCTCGCCGCTCTAGGATTGAGTCGAATGTTCCGTGGATCTGAAGAAGACGACGAGTTCGATGACGAGCACGACTATACTGACGAGTTCGATGATGAGGACTTGGAAGAAGTAGTCGATGACGAAGATGTTGACGAAAACTGATTAGAGTTTGAATAAAACAAAATCTGACAGACGTAAAACCGGTTCGTCGGGACAGAAATGTCCCGGCGTTCCGGTCCTTTTTTTTCAAATTGAAATAATAATTACTTTCTCAAGTCTGAGTATTTGCTCTCCAACTTGCCTTTCAGTTTCAAAATAGTTCTTCCTTTGTTCTGATTAATTTCCTCAAAATGCTCAGGCAATTTTTGATGTTGAATTTTGAGTATATAAAAGAAAACCTTAGTTCCCGGTGGAAAAAACTCTCAAAGTAGGGGGTAAGTGGGGCAAAAATATATCTTCTAATTTTTATTCGTCTTGAATTATTATTATTTTTTTTGTTAAATATCTCAAATTCACCTAATTCTGTCAAATTGTTGAGACATTAGTTTTAGAAATTATTTCCATATTTTTGCTAGATTTCGATCCGAATTCCAGTTGAATTTTCCGCTCAGTATGTGTCGCAAATATGCATTAATAAATGAATCTATTACGGCATTGGATTGAATAATTACTCGGCTAAAATTTGTTGTCAATAAAACTTTACAAGTGTTGGACTTAGTGGTGGGGGTGGGTGAATCCGCTAATGTATTATCAGCCGAGGAAATTGTGTTTTTTGGATAATTTAGCAGATAATTTCCCCGAATTATTTTATTATCGGCCATTGGCCATATCTCTCACCCGTAGGGTATTGGCCGAAACCTTCTATATGGCGAGAAGTCGTGGGAACCAACATGGTTGCAGCCATGCCGCTCATTAATGTGAGCCATACAAACAAGAAGCCCGTAACATCGACCGACCTTAGAAACATCGCAATCGGCCTAGCTGCTGTGATTGCTATTGTCATTCTTGCAGGGCAAATTACCAACAGCGGTAGCGTTAGCGATAGCGAGTTAGGGGAATCTTCCTCAGCAAACTACGTCACGATAGGGACAACCTCAATAGCGGGGGATAACATAGTCACTCTGGCCGAAGAAGTGGCGGGATTCACTGTCACAGGTACTACTGACCAACTGTCAGCTACGGTCACCTGTGTTTATGGAGGTGTGTCGGAAACTACAACATCCCACGCTTCTACTGGTGCATTTTCTTGTGATTACAATGACGACGGGGGCGGCGGCGCCGGCAATATGGGCGGCGTTGCAGACGCAACTATTACTGTAACAGCATCAGTAACTGTCATTGGTACTACTTACACAAGCACTTCTTTCGTAACTCAAGACACAGTAGTCCCTACTGTGACAATTACAACCACTGTAGCAAATACTCCAGCAACAGGTGGTGCGACTCAAACTGCAGCTATTGGTCTAACATTCACTCTTAGCGAGTCTGCTAGTGACTTTGCTGTGGCAGATATTGTAGCAGTTGGATGTAACCTGGGATCTTTGTCTGGCTCAGGTGCGGTCTATACGGCAACATGTACCGCCGCTTCTGATGCAGCCGTAACAATCAACGTGGCAGCATCTACTTTCACAGATACTGCCGGGAATCCTAACTCTATTGCAACTGAATATGCTTGGTCATATGACACAACCGTGCCAACTCTGAGTATTGCTATGGCATCTAATAATGCACAAGCTGCTACGCAAGCTACAACTGGCAATAATATTGTTCTAACAATTACTGCAAGCGAGACTGTAACAGCTCTTGTTTGTACTATTGATGGTGAAGCAACTTCAATGGGTGGTTCAGGAACTGGTTGGACATCCACTCTTACACTAGATGGTGATGAGACTCCAGGTGATACTGTATTTTCCTGTGCAAGTTTCATTGATGCAGCAGGTAACGCTGGTGTTACAGATACATCTGCAACATCAGGTTCAGTCAATATTGACTACGCCGTCCCAACTCTAGCAATCGTTATGTCTACTTCTAATTCAAATTCTGCTTTAGCAAAGTCTGGCGATACAATCACTCTAACAATTACTGCAAGTGAGGCTGTAACAGCTCTTGTTTGTACTATTGATGGTGAAGCAACTTCAATGGGTGGTTCAGGAACTGGTTGGACATCTGCTCTAACACTAGATGGTGATGAGACCGAACAATCAACTGTATTCTCTTGTGCAAGTTTCATTGACGCAGCAGGTAATGCGGGTGTTACAGATACCTCTGCAACTTCTGGTGCTGTAACTGTTGATCTTACAGCGCCAACTCTAACGATTGCTATGGCATCTAATAATGCACAAGCTGCTACGCAAGCTACAACTGGCAATAATATTGTTCTAACAATTACTGCAAGCGAGACTGTAACAGCTCTTGTTTGTACTATTGACGCGGAAGCAACTTCGATGGGTGGTTCAGGAACTGCTTGGACATCTACTCTTACACTAGATGGTGATGAGACTCCT
>DUAE01000051.1:37260-57855 GCA_012960975.1 Candidatus Poseidoniales archaeon | reverse complement strand
CCTTCAGCCTGTTCACTAGTTTCTATGTATAATTCTAGATTACACCGAGGGCAGTCATGCCCACTCAGTTCACTCATGACATTTCAAACTGATTGTAACTCATTAGTGTTGTTACGGCACTAGACCATTATCCTCTTGAATAACCGACTACAGGATTGCCCATGACAAACGTGACGATGTACACCTCTGCTGGAGACATTAACATCAAACTCTACACTGACGACTGCCCTGATACAACTGCAAATTTCCTCAAATTAGTTGACTCTGGATTCTACAACGGACTCCATTTCCATCGGATTATCAAGGATTTCATGATTCAAGGTGGCTGCCCGAAATCGAAGGATCCTAACAGCCGTGCAGCTGGGACGGGAGGGCCTGGCTATCAAATTCCATGCGAAGCATCAGCTCTTGCGAAGGCTCATGACCGACCAGGGCTTTTCTCAATGGCCAATGCAGGCAAAAATACAGGTGGCTCACAATTTTTCTTGACCACTGTAGAGACGCCTTGGTTGAATGGAAACCATGCGGTATTTGGTGAGGTTACTGATGGAATGGAAATAGTTCGAGCAATCGAAAATATCCAAACTGATTTCCGTGATAAACCAGCTGAACCGCAGATGATTATCCGCGTTGATCGCGATTGAATTTATCTGACGCAATTTTCTGGAACTTTTCTAGGACATGATTTTATTACTTTGTGTGAACGCTTTACTGCTCTTTAAAAGGCGAAGTTTATTAATAACTAATTAACGCAGTTAATAACATGGCGAAGCACCGAACGGGCGACCGCAGAATAATGAGCATCAGCATACCTGAAGAATTGGCTAAAAAACTCGATAGAAGAGTTGGCAAAGGACGTGCCGAGGGGCGTTCAGCCACAATTTCGAAAATGATCGAAAACTCTCTTGTAGCCGATGCTGAACCAAGAAGACTTGAGCCGGAGTTAGCGAGCCGCTCAGCGCGTGCAGATAGTGGACAAATCCGTATTGAAAAAGATACAATGGGTGAAGTGGAAGTTCACGCAGACCGATATTATGGAGCCCAAACCGCTCGCTCATTAATCAACTTCGATATCGGAACAGATACAATGCCATATGCGATAATCCGAGCCTTTGGCATTCTCAAGCAAGCAGCCGCCGAAACTAATGTTGAACTCGGCCAACTCGACGAGCAGGTCGGCTCTTTGATCACAGTTGTTTGTGACGAAGTAATTTCAGGTTCGCTTAACGACCATTTTCCACTCAGAATTTGGCAGACCGGTTCTGGAACACAAACCAACATGAATTCAAATGAAGTTATTGCGAACCGTGCAATCGAGTTGACAAATGGTGTTCTTGGAAGCAAAACTCCAGTTCACCCGAACGACCATGTCAATCGGGCACAATCCAGTAATGATACATTCCCGACTGCAATGCATATCGCTGCAGCAGAGGAATTCTATCATCGATTAATTCCAGCAGTACGTCATTTACGTACTGTGCTCGCAAATAAAGCCAAAGAATTCGAAAGTATCGTGAAAATTGGCAGAACCCATCTGATGGATGCCGTACCTCTGACACTTGGCCAAGAATTTGGTGGATACGTTTCGATGCTCGATGCTGATCTCCGTCGAATAGATGCCGCACTTACCGACTTACTGGAACTTGCTCTCGGTGGAACGGCGGTCGGTACAGGACTGAACACACATCCTGATTTTGCTGAAAACGTTGCAGTAAAAATAGCTGAAAAAACCGGATTACAATTCATTAGCGCAGATAATAAATTTGCACAACTGGCCGCACATGATGCAATCGTCGCTGCATCAGGAGCGCTGAACACACTCGCCGCATCACTGATGAAAATCGCCAATGATATCAGATGGTTAGGATCAGGTCCACGATGCGGTATTGGAGAACTTGCACTTCCGGCCAATGAACCCGGATCTAGTATCATGCCAGGAAAGGTTAACCCAACCCAGGCTGAAGCAATGACGATGGTCTGTTGCCAAGTTATGGGCAATAATACCGCGATTTCAATCGGTGGAAGCCAAGGTAATTTTGAACTCAATGTCTACAAACCAATGATGATTCATAATCTTCTCCATAGCATCAGAATAATTTCAGATTCTTGTAGATCTTTTTCCGATAAATGTGTGAATGGGCTTGAAGCTAATGAAGACAATATCAAGGCTCATCTCGAAAATTCCTTGATGTTAGTGACAGCATTAAATCCACATATTGGCTATGATAATGCTGCAAAGATAGCAAAAAACGCTCACAAGAAAGGATTGACGCTTAGAGAAAGTGCTCTTGAATTGGAATTGTTAACAGATCAACAATTCGAAGAATGGGTTAGACCAGAATTAATGATTGGACCCAAAGAATGAAATTGAGAAAAGCTGCGCTGAAATCTCAGAAAAAAATGGGCTTTTGAATTAGGTGGGAGCAGCAGGAAAAATGCACATTGGGGGAGCATTTTCCCTGCTACTCCGCAGGGTCCCCGGTCCGCCGGAGCCCTAAGGCTCCTGCTTTCCAAGGGTAGATGACTCCGAGACTACTTGTGCCTCCTCGTCTTTTTCCGACTATTGTTGGATCTCTCCATCTTTCGCCGTATCCGCTTCCATCCCTAGCTCTCACCAGTTCTTTTCACGTCTTAGTATTGGTCCTCCACGCACTTCTGCGCTCTCGTTCCCAGTTCGTTTCCTCTCCGTTTCTTTTCCCTTTCCTTGCGTCCAGTTCTTTTCCTCTTCGTTTTCCCGTACCCGAGCCTCAGGTCTGTTCCATTGCTGGTTCCCGCCCTTCGCTCGTCTACCTCTTCAGGATGGTTTTCTGTTTTGGTCGTGTTTTCCCTGTCGAAACAGTTCGGTTATGTTTTCCTCAGCTTTCCCTGTTGCTTCCTTCCCCTTCCTTTCGTCCGGTTATTCCCACCTCAGTTCTCCTGTTGTTTTCCCGCCCACAGGGCGTTCCAACTCTTCCCCGGTTATCTTTCGATTTCCGGTTCTACCGCCCCTTTTCTGGGGCTCGGTTCTTGTGGCCCGCGGATCCCGCCTAAGCGGCCCCACACCACTTCACTGAAGCGGCAAAGTTCTCAGGGGCGGGGCGGGTCAATAAACCTTTCCACAATAAGCCCGCAGTCCACTGGAAATAGGGGTATACAAGGGTGGGAATTCATTAATTTCCACTGTAAAAATATCAGCTGCGAAGTTGGCGAAGGCGGTCTTTGAGCAGTCTCCTCTTTTTCTCGTCAACTTCCGAATTATTACTTTCAACGAGTCTGCGCTCGACAACTTCAATTTCAAAAAATAGAATTTTTCCTGACTCATCACCGAGGGCAAGCCCCTTGCTGGCGGAATGGACAAATCTGACCCTATTTTCATGAGCCAGGAAAGTTTGGTTTTGTGCAGAGTCGATAATCACAAAATCCGTTTTGCTGTTTTTCGAAAAACTGGCCCAACAATTTCCTGCGAAATTTGCGATGGAATCGATCACACCATCAACGTGAAATTCAATTTCATCAAAATAAATTGTTCCATCTTCATGGCCAGATATCCAACCATTTTCTGAATTTGTAATCGAAGTGGCGAGAGAATTCGAGGGATGGGCGGTATCGAGAATCTTCAAAGATTTGCAATCGATAGTGCTTACAGTCCCATCGGAATGACCGAAATGTATTCGGTCAGCCGAATCAGTTCCTGAAGTCACAGGTTGATTGCTACTCAGCAAAAAATGCATGGACATTTCACCTGGTAGAATCCTAATTCCACCACAACGAGGGCGACCCAAGCCGAGGAGAACGCCTCCTTGTGTTGCGCCGAGGAACCATGGGCGTTCGACAAAGGTCCACTTTTCTAGCAATTTCCCATTTCTAGAAAATCGCTGGGTCGTTGCCTCGATAAAATCAAGTAATTCGATATTATACACTGAAGATGTGACCCAAATTTCTTCATCGATGATTCGCACAAAGTCACCCCCCCCCTCCAATTTTTCCCTCCACAACATTTCACCTGTATTTGTTGAGAATGCGAATAATTTGTTCGGCCCGGTCGTGTAAATTGTATCATTATCAAAATCGAAATCAGCGATGATACCATCGATTTCAACACTCCACAGCAGTTCACCAGTCGAAGTTGACCAACCATTCAATTTGCCATTTTTAGAGCCGGCAATTAATACATCATCAATAATTCTAACGGCGGAACAAGAACTACCAATGTCGCGAATGAATGAAGCTAGATTCGAAAGACTTCGCTTCGCCATGGTCGATGCTAAGCGTCGTTTGTTTTCTCGCTTCCGTTGCAATAATCTTATGCCGACACACCGTAAAGTCGCTCAATTTTGTCTCGTAAATACGCAACAAATGCATCTGGTGAAGGTGGCGAGCCGGTCGCCTCTTCGATTAGAGCGGCTGGCTCGAGAATACTACCACGCGCGTGAACATGCTCGCGCATCCACGCCAAAAGCGGTCCAAATTCTCCTCGACGCATCTGCTCATCGTGATCTGGAAGCACCTTGCGGGCAGCTTCTAACAACTGAGCCGAGTAGAGGTTGCCCAATGTATAGGTGGGGAAATATCCGAAGGCGCCAAATGACCAGTGGATGTCTTGTAGGACTCCTAAGGTGTGGTTTGGTGCTCTGATTCCCAAGAATTCTTCATACATATCATCCCAAGCTTGTGGGAGATCATCGACTTCGATTTCGCCAGCAATCAATTGCTTTTCGACTTCATATCGAATCATAATATGCAGATTGTACGTCGCCTCGTCTGCTTCTACTCGAATCAAACTCGGCTCAACTAAATTCACAGCTCGCCACAAATCCTCTGCACTCACACCCTCCATAAATTCGGGAAAGCTTTCTTGCCATAACGGTAAAGCCCATTCACAAAATTCTCTGCTTCGACCAACTTGGTTTTCCCAAAGCCGACTTTGGCTCTCGTGCACACCGAGTCCGTTTGCATTTCCTGTTGGTTGGAAATCTAGGCCGCGTGGCCTGCCCTGTTCGTAGAGTCCGTGGCCGGTTTCGTGCATCGACCCATAAAGTGAGCCGAAAGGATCACTCTCGCTATATCGGGTCGTCCATCGAACATCGTCTGGATTTGAGCCACCGCAGAATGGGTGAGTAGATGCGTCACGGCGGCCGGCAGTAAAGTCGAAACCAATGGTTTCGGAAACAGCGTGTGAAAGCGCTTCTTGACCAGATTGTCCCCACTTGTTCTCTTCAACAAAAGACATGTTTGGCCTCTTTCCGCTATCGACTACAGCTTTGACGAGAGGTGCTACATTTTTACGTAGTCCCGCGAAAAGTGGGTCGACACGAGCAACCGTTAGACCTGATTCATAAAGATCGAGCAGAGCATCGTAACGCAGATCTTCGTAACCGAGATAATCCGCCTTCTGTCGGCTCATCTCAACCATTTTTACAAGATCATCGCGAAAGATAGAGAAGTCATCTTTGGCACGAGCTTCGGTCCAGGAAATCTGAGATTTGGATTGGTGTTTTGCCAATTCACCAACGAATTCAGTTGGTAATTTTGTCGCTTTATCGTAACTATCTCGGGCGAGTCGAACATTTCCTGCTTGGACTTCATTCATATCTTCACGAGTTTCTAGTTCGCCGAGTAATTCACCAATTCTCGAATCGGTCATTTTCAAATGGCCGGTCTTTGAAATCCACGATATTTGTTCGGCTCTGAGTGCTGCTGCTTTCGGCGGCATCATCACTTCCTGATCCCAGCCGAGTAGTCCGCCGATTTGTGAAATCAAATCGATATCTTTCAGTCGTGCGAGTAGTTCATCGTATGCATTCATGGGGCCAACGAGAGGGCTTGCATCATCAAACCCTTCTATGATGGGAATTCAATTTGGGTTGACTAAATTTCGACGCCAAACCATGAACGTAGCGCAATGCCGATTGCGAATGAAATTGCGCTGACGACAATCAAAATTCCCGCCATTTCTACAAATCTTTTCCTGAAAGGTTCATCTTGTGCAATAGCGACATATCCATTGAATGTAGCAATTATAGCGAAGCCGATGGCGAGTGTGCATCCAAGAGCTTGGACATGTGGTGCTAGACCGTAACGAAACGGGTCATCTGCTTGTAGGAGTAAATAGGGCATTACTAGCAAGAATACTGTGATGATGTAAGCTATGCCGGTAAATCCAGCCGCTTTGAACGGAGATCGTCCATCCGACTCTTCTTTTGTAGAGAGATATTCTGATGCAGCCATGCTGAAAGATGCCGCAATACCTGTAACAAGTCCGGCCAGTGCGACCAAATTTAGTGATTGAAACGCAAATGTAAGGCCTGCTAATGCGCCGGTTAGTTCGACCAATGCATCGGATAATCCAAGAATCACACTTCCAAGGTAAAGCAAAGCATCTTCTTCGAGCATATCTATCAATTTCTCTTCATGGGCATCTTCTTCGTCAGCGATATCATGAAGTCCAAGTTTTCGATATTCTGCAGAGATATCCCGTTCGGTTTTTTCCATCATTTTGACAGAAAATGTTAATCCAAGAAATTTAGCCAAAATGACTTGTAGCCAGACCCGAAACATTGCCGGATTTACTGTTTCACCAGTCATTTCTGCGATTATGGATTCGTGGCGCTCCTCTTCTAGGGCAATTCCTTCAAGAATTGCTGCATTTAAAGGATCTCTTTGTTGCTTGGCAAGGCGGAGGTAAACCTCTTTTTCAGTTGCTTCCATACGCTGTAAGCGTAGCAATTTCCGTCGGTCGGATTCTTCCACGAGAACCGCTTAATGCCGCTGCTCATGAACTCATCTATGAATGAACACTTAGAACATCACCGTTGACGGATGGCTAATGCGCGAGCGAATTGAGGATGCCTGGGGTGTTTTTGTCGAGTCTAGCGAACAGCGAGGCCTTGACCATCGATTTGTATTGGGTAGTATATCGGCGATTTCAGTCGTTATAATAGTCATTGTAGCTTCACTCATGTCGATTTCGACGAATTTTCTCATCGATTTCGACGCAGGGCAACAAAATGCCCTCGATATCGAATGGAATGAGGCAGTTTACATGCCACGTGCGGAAGAGTGCATCGATGAATCAAATGGTCAAGGTTTCCCTGAATTTGGTGTAGGTTACGAGCCGAGCCTTGCCATGGATTCGGAGGGAAATATGTTCATCACCGCCCACAAAGATCTGCGCTGGGGCGGTGAAGCGACTCCTTTCGGGCCAATTCTTGGTGGTGACCTCGGTCTTTGGTATGCGTGTGAAGATGGTCGTGATACATCTTGGGATTATTGGGCCAGTTGGTTTTGGATTTCGAATGATGGAGGTTTGACTTGGAGCCCGGGTGATAATTTCGATCCAACCCCGGGTAATCATTTGACTGCAAATTACCTCGCCGGTGGCTCGGAATGCCTCGGTGATGAAGGTGATATTGCAGTCGATGGAGAGGATGTGATATACTATCTTGACACTACTTTGGAAGATAATTGGTGGCACAAATTCATCGATGGTGGAAATACCTACGAAGGTGGTATTTGTGACCGAATGAACACGATGGCAGCTGATGACAGACCGTGGGTCGCAGCCCAAGGAGATGGCATCGTTCACTACCTTGGGAATTCAGGAGCGAGTCCACCTGAATGCAGTGGAGATAGTGGTCGCTACTGGTACTATCATTCAGAAAACGGTGGCGCATCATTTAGCCAGTGTTATGCAATGCCCGGTGGCTGGTCGACAATTGCCTCCGAACAAAATGGAACCTATGTTTACGTCGCACAAGAGAGTGCTGATTCAAACAGCGGAACAGTGCAAATTCGAATTTCTGACGATTACGGAAGAGGGACAGGTCCAAGCCCATCAGATGGCACCTGGCAGGCTCCAATCGAACTCGGTCCAAGAAATGGAAACTGCCCCGAAGGCTACCCTGTCGTTGAGACCAATGAGAATGGAACAGTTGCAGTAATTTGGGCAGATTGTCCTGATGGCGGAACTGGGCCATGGGATATGTGGGTCGCTGTTTCATACGATAGAGGATTGAACTGGTCATCTTGGGAAATCACTCCTTTTGAACGCGGAATGAGCATGTATCCATTCGTTTCAATTTCGGACAATGATGTGATGGCAATCACTTTTTACGGCCTTGATTTTGACCAAAATAGTAGTGAGGATGATTATACCGCTGGCAAGCAATGGTTCCTTTACGCTGGTGCCCTCCAAACACCTCAAGAAAACGATACTTGGGTGTTCTCTGTCGCTGACCCCACACCGCTACACACGGTAACTGTTTACGAGGAGGCTGAAGGAGATACACACGCTTTGCATGATTTCTTCGAGATGGTAATCAGTGCAGATGGAACCCGTCTCGGTATCGCTTACCAGCAGAATATTGGCTTGCATCCGTTTGAGGAGAATGAGGAACAGCGCTACATCAAATTCGTCAGTGCCGAGATTAGATTAGATTAATCACCTGGTATGATACTAGTCTTAATTCATTGACTCTCTACATCAGAACAGTCTTGAGTGGTCTAAGACGCGCAAAGCGCGTGAAAGGTCAATCATTGAGTTCGCTACTCATTCTAATTCTGCTTATGCCGACCCTTTCGGGTTGCTTTGGCAGTGAGGTTTTGACCGGTGGCGAGGAAGAGGGGGAACATTGGCTTCCTGCAGTCGAAGACCGAGCAAATTTGGTTTATCGCGATGATGATGTTTTCAGTCGAGTATCGATTAATGGTTCATATGGAATTGGTGAAGCTCGCTCGATTTACGTCCCAGTCCCAGCAATTTCAGTTTCTGATGGAGGAGCGGGGGTGACTGGTGGAGCAGAAGTTCACATGGGGTTGTGGTTACCTATTATCGAAGGGTGTGATTATGACTCCGCTGAAATTGCTGACGAATGTAAAGTTCCGATTTTGTCTGAAATAGGTCCATATTATGATGATGGTGATGTAGATGCTCTAACTCCCGCAGATCGCTTAGGTCGTTTTCTTATCGAAAATTTCGTTCCACACGGTTATGGTGTTGCCCAGATAAGCGTATTTGGTACAGGTGAATCAAATCATTGTATGGATTTGATGGGCTATGATGAACAGGAAGGAATTCACGCTGCAGTAGAATATCTTGGTCAAGCACCGTTCTCAAATGGTGCCGTCGGCATCATCGGAAAATCATACGACGGGTCGACTCCTTGGGAGGCGGCAGCGATGGGTTCACAATATCTCAAGACCATTGTGCCGATGTCTGGTCTAATTGGCGCCCATGACTTAATGTGGCGTAATGGCAGCATGGAAGCGCGTGGTGCGATAATGCACAATGGCGTCTATGGAAGCTTCGGAATCGATGGTGATCTGGAAGATGTTGAAAATATTTGTGAAGGCTATTTGGAGGGCTATTATGCGGGCCCAGGTGCTTATATTACCGGCGATAATTTGGGTTGGACTGGTAGCGATTACTGGGAAGAGCGAACTTTTCTCGACCGTGCTTTAGCGAATTACAACGGCTCAGTGTATATCGTTCACGGTATGCAAGATTGGAATGTCGATCCACATATGGCATTCCCGACCCATCAACTTCTCCGAGATGCTGGTTTTGATGTCAAAGGATTGTATGGCCAATGGGGGCATGATTACCCCGACCGACGAAGTGGTCACGAAGGATTGAGCAGCGGCAGGGGCGCTGAAGCATTACCGTACACACTGCGTTGGGATTGGGCTGATGACCTTTTGGAGTGGTTTGATTTCTATCTAAAGAACGAAGGTCCTCAGCCACGATTAATTGCTGAGATACAAGATAATATAGGCGGCTGGCGAGTCGAAGATTCTTATCCTCCTCTTGACCAAATTTGGTTGCCATATACAATGGATGATTGTTCGATTATAGGTGGTGGAGAAACGGTCACTGCTACCTCCGAATTACGTATGGAATGTCCATTTTTTGAATATGAAACGAGAATTGTTGGCACGCCGACATTCCATGTAACTGCAACGATTTCACTCTTAGCAACTAGTGGCCATCTCTTCGTTGAAATGGTTCAAGCAAGCACTGGTATGCACCTCGGTCATGCTGTTATGGATTTGCGATTCCATGATGGTGGAAAGGACGGAGAAACACTTTCACCCGGTGAAACCGTTGTGGCAAAAATGGAATTTTTCGGGATGGATGTTGTAATTCCTGCTGATGATGGAATTCATTTGATTATTACTCAAACGGGTGAGGATTATGTTCCAAGCCCAGTTTCAATTCTACCGGTTACTTTGGCGTTGGATACAACAAGCGTGCTAAGCTTATCTGTCGTTCAACGCGATTGTGATGATTTATTTTCACCTCCGATGCAGACAGAATATCCCCAATGTGCTCCTGAAGAATGAGTTGAATCCGCCTCAACAGATGCCCGAACTCTTGATGCCTGTTTTGTCTACGCAGAGGCGATGGCGAGGGGCGATGTGAGAATCAATGTCGCCGTCGCCGACCGTGTATTGTTGCATCTTTGGGAACAAGATCACCAAGCGGATCACTATCTGGTCAGTTTCGAAATGACCAGACCGGGTATCGCTGAAGTTTGTGCTCTTCATCCCCCTAATGTGTCCCGAACAATGCGTGAATTAATTCAAGATGGGCTCGTTAGTGAATATACTCGTACAATCAGAGGAGATGAGCGGCGGCAGAAGACTTGGCAGTTGACTGATGAAGGTCGAACAGAGGCTAGAAATCGGATTGAAAAGCTCCGTAGTATGATGATATTAATCCGTGAGCGCGAAGGCAATCTTTTGGAAATCCGTGCAGATAAAGCCGCTGTACATCTTCAAACTGGCCTGACTTTGCTACAGGTATTAATGCACGCCCAACATGAGGGCGTACTGAATTTTGGTGATATTCGATTTGGCGCAATCATACGCTCAGAATCTACGCCAACCAGTAAACCAGGTTCACTCACACTTCTGTCAGGTGCTCATTCAACATATCACATTCGGCCGCCAGAAACCAGAACGGTTCACGGACGATCAGATGAAAAATCACGACTCAATTCGTGGTATAATTCTTCGACACCAATGTTCGTGCTTTCCGGCATCGCTGGTTGCGGTAAGACCACACTTCTCTCTCACTGGGTAGATGATGTTCTTGGCCGCTCGCCAAATCTAGAGGTGATGTACTATCCTTGCCAGCCATGGGACACTCCATTGGGTATTGCTACGAGTTTGCTTCACCGGCTTGGAATTGGTTCTGAAGGTGAAGCTGAGGATCCATATGGGATTCTCGAATCATTGCCATTGAAACCTGGTGCTGGGTTGAATTTGGATATATTTCGGCGCCGGTTAATCGCTCATTTAAACGATGAAAAAAATCTGCGCAAAGATGATTTGGACGGTTTACTCATATTATTGGACGACGTCCATAATATCGGAGCCGAAGGAACCCATCTTTTCGGTGCATTATTACAGATAGCAGAAGTAACATCAGTTAGATTATTGCTGATCAGTCGAACGAATTTAGCATTTTATGACCGACGCGATGTCCATACTAGAAGTCGGGTAGAAGAATTGGTTCTAACCGGCTTAACTCTTAACGAAATTGCTGAGTGGATTAACTTTCTTGATTTACCAGATGATGCACCCGCTGAAGAGATTCATCGAGTGACGGGCGGTCACCCTTTGGCAGTTGAATTGTTAGAATTATACGGCAAAACACTTCATGCAGATTGGCTTCGTTTTCTCGATGAAGAAATCCTTGATGTATTACCTAAGGGCCACCGCGACCTTCTCGCTCTTCTCGCAGTTGCCGACCGTCCGGTGCCATGGGGTGCTCTGGCCAAAGCAGCAGAGTTCGATGGAGAGCCGCCAGCAAATTTGCTTGAGCGTGGATTGATGCTTGAATTAGAAGACGGAATGTGGTTACACGAAGCATTGCGCTCGCGCTTGCTGCGAGAAGTAGGTGCGCCCCATGAAGAGAGAGCAAAGCGTCTTTCAGAAGTAATCTGAATCAGTTCATGTGGCGGTTTAACCAATCATCGAAACCAGCCTTTGGCAAAGCCCCTGCCTGTTGATCTACTGGCTGACCATTATGGTAAAGAACCAGTGCAGGAATTCCACGGAAGCCAAATTGACCCATCTTTAATTGGTTGGTATCAGTATTGACTTTAGCGATTGTAATATCACGCTCGTTAGCAATTTGTTCAAGAGATGGCGCAATCATTTTGCAAGGTCCACACCATGGTGCCCAGAAGTCGACTAATACCCACTCCGAACTCTTTGTTATCATATCATAATCCGCATCACTCGCATTAACTACTCTGCCCATTTTACTCACCTATATTCACTCCGGACGACCTCTGTTCTATGAACAATTTGCTTTAACTTTCACTATTTCTAAAAGAAAACATTCTATAATTATCGAAAATGAAATTGATGACATTCTTTCCACTCAAACACAATGATTGAGAAGTAGTCCCCACTCCCTACCTAATGAGGAAGACGAAGATGCAGGTCGCACCGAGTATTTTGACAGCCGATTATACTGCTCTCGGCGAAACACTTGATGAAGCGATAGATGCTGGAATTGAGTGGATTCATCTCGATGTAATGGATGGAAATTGGGTAGTTAACAAAACGATTACATTTGGGCCTGCTCTAATCAAATCTGTGCGTAATCGAGTCGGTAAAGACATTTTTATCGATTGCCATTTGATGGTTACTAACGCAGAAGAAACATGGGCGCAGTACGTCGATGCAGGAGTTGATTTGGTAATTGCTCACGTTGAAGCAGTTGATGATTTTCCGGCCTTGATTAATAATTTACACGAGGCTGAATGTCAAGCTGGGGCGGTGCTTAATCCAGCTACTTCTGCTGATATGATATTACCATTTTTAGCCGATTTAGATCTCGTTCTTGTGATGTCGGTAGTGCCTGGAATGGGCGGCCAATCGTTTATGGCAGAAATGGAAGGAAAGGTTCGACAATTTCGTGCGGCGATAGATAAACAAATTGCTGCCGGTGGCCGTGTGACAAAATTGATGATTGATGGTGGGATTAAGCATCACAATTCAGTCCAGGTTTCCGAGTGGGGAATCGAGGTGGCAGTTATCGGCAGTGGTGTCATTAACGATAATGGTACAATCAAAGAAAATCTTGCACAAATCAATGATGCACTCGGAATAATTTCATAAAATACAGTTTTTCTTTCTATGAATTCACAGCGAGCATTCAAAGCACACCTTCCTTATCAGCGGGTTGTATGGTATCAGAGCAGTGGATGGTTGTTGAGGTCGGCAAAGTTGTTCCAGATGCTATCATCGAAGCTACCGATTTACACGGAACGGGCGATCACTTTCATGTTAGAGTAATTTCAAAATCTTACGAAGGTCAACGCCCGTTACAACGTCAACGCCCGATTCTCACACACTTCAAACAGTATATTGCGACAAATACTGTACACGCACTCGACCTAAAGTGCATGACTCCCAATCAGGGAGATGCATTGGGAGATACCAAGTTTGATCCACATGGAGAAAAACAACCTGAATTCTTCGGAGTTCATATTCGTAGAGAGAAAAAGGAGTGAAAAACATGAGTTTTAATTGGACACCAGAAGAATTGCAAGCAATCGTCGACGAACATTCAATCGTTTTGTTCATGAAAGGTACACCGGAAGAGCCTAGGTGCGGATTCAGTAATCGTGCCGCTCAGGTTTTACAGCAGGTTGGTGTGCCCTTTTCTAGCATCAATATTCTCACCGATCCAAGGGCTATACCCTCGGTTTGTGCTTGGGCTGATTTTCCAACAATGCCACAAATTTACATTCACGGAGAACTGATTGGTGGTTCGGACATCGCTCTGGAAATGTATGAAAGCGGCGAATTGCAAGAGATGATTAGTAGCGAGAAATCAAACTGAGGTGCTCATATGACAGCGGTCACAGAAGACCGTCGTACCATGGTTATCGCTTTAGCGGGAGCTACTCTGATTTCTTTTGCTCCGCTATTGTACATTCAATCTGACACAGCGCCGTTAACCGGGGCATTCTTTCGAATGTTCTACGCATTGCCGATGCTCGTAGCATTAGTTTGGTTACTGAAACGTAACGATTTACGAAATAGACGAGATCGTATGCTGGCCTTTGGAGCCGGAGTTCTGCTCGCCATTGATTTCCTTGGATACCACAGTGCTATAGATTTCATTGGAAGCGGAATTGCTACCATGATTGGTAATTCACAAGTTATTATCGTAACATTAGCAAGTTGGTGGCTGTTTGGAGAGAGACCAAATCGCTACATTCTCTTTGCTCTACCTATGGTTATGCTCGGGTTACTGTTAATTTCAGGAATTTGGGATGAAAATCCATACGGTTCAGATCCAGTGAAAGGAGTAATAGGAGGCGTGGTTGCAGCAATATTCTACTCGTCTTTCTTAATTCTCTATAGGTACTCCAATCGCACCCAAGCGCCATCAGTAAATCTCCAACTAGACGCTACAGCCGGCGCTGCCAGTGGTATACTTTTAGTCGGCCTTTTGCCATTATCAAGCAGTGGGATTGAACCTCTAGACTTTTCAATTACATTTCCAGGTCATGGTTGGCTACTAATTCTCGCACTTTCTTGCCAAGTTATAGGTTGGATAGCGATTACCTATGCACTCCCTCGTCTCCCTGCTGCCCATACATCATTTGCAGTTCTTCTTCAACCGATTCTTACCATTTTATGGGGTATTCTCTTGCTTTCAGAACAACCCTCTACGCAACAGGCATTAGGAATGTTTTTGATTTTCTCTGCAATCATCGCTGTAACTCTATTTGGACGTGCTGATAATACAGAAATTGGAGCCTAAATAAGGCTTGAATTCACTCCACTCAAGTAAGCCATCAAGATTCAACTTGAGGTGTTTCACTCTCTTCGATGATGACCATCGAGACACGAAACTCTTCAAAATTAATCGTGATATCCACATCCTCACCTTCATCGACTAGAATAGATTGAGAATCGACAGTAATCTCGATGACCCAAACACCAACGCCGGTTCCCACAACATTTTCCCATTGGGACAGAGCTTCTTCTTCGGTTCCTTCGAATTCAATAATTGGAGGAAGGGTGAGGTTGTAATGGTACCAAATCGCATCACCTTCTACGTTGCAATCATTGGTTCGTGATTCAGTTTGACTAGTATCGTACCTATCGGTACGGTTGACGGTTTGTAAATTGATGACAACGGTCACATAATCACAAAGATTAATTCCAACATTTTCGTTATTTTCGCTAAAATGTGCACCTACATAGACGTATGAAACATTGGTTGGTTGTTCAAAGGCGAAGGAGATTTCTTCGGTAGTTCCGTCTTCGACAAATACGCTGTGTTCAGCCCCTCCGATTACTCGTTCAACATCAAACCTCCAGAAGTGGGATTGCGGACCACTCGCCTCTTCTTTTGCAAATAACATCGGAACGACTACCGTTGCTGAGCCAATTATTATTCCAACGAGGAGTATCGCGATTAGTGGTAATCTAAATCGGAGTAATAAATTAAGAGTTAATTTTACGATTTCAATAAAATCGAAACTTTCATCAATATTTTCATCATCCCAATCTTCATCAAATTCATCGCCACCGAAAACCTCCTCATGGTCCGCGTCACCTTCTGGCATGCTTTGAGATGGGTATCCATTGAAAGGAACTTTCTGTAATTATTGCCATAAATGCCTGACAGCCACCTGAATTTAGGTGTACAGAGCGAGAGATATTAGCGAGGGGATGGGATGCACTCAACAGAACCTAACGTCTCTGTACGAACTCTCATACGGGTGTCCGATTGATAATCGTTATGCGAAAAATCTTAGAAATTTACGAAAACGCTGGATTGCGACTAATTCAAGCGACGGTAAGAACTTCTGGTCCACCTTCTGTAACGATGACTGTGTGTTCGAATTGTCCGACATCGCCGCCATCGACATCTCTGAGTGCGGCGTAAACTTCCAAGAAACGAATAGAAATTAGTTTCTTGATCAATGCATTCCATTTTTTCTGGATTGAATCTTCATCTTCATCTGGGAAAGGTTTCTCCAATAATGAATATGCCCATCTTTCAGCGAATGGCAAAGTGTTGTATCGCTCTTCCATGTATCGAGCGAGGGTTGCTCCGAGTGGTTTGAGTTTACCCTTAGAGAGTGCTTTTCGGATTTTTACATTCCCTGTTATTCGAAGAATATTTGCTGATCCCGCTGGGGGAATATCCTCTATCATTCCTGTTTTTCCTGTAGTATTGAATGGTTCAATTGCGTAGATGCCGCCAACCTCAGCTCCACCCTTGAAGCCAGAATTAGCTCCGCAGGCATATGAAGGAACTGATGTGCCTGCGTGCAGATTCCATCTCTCCAATTGATGACCACAGAGATTGCGAACCGATTCGAAACCAGCATCGGTATTGACCTGTTCTGCGGCTGCTCCAATCTTGTGCCATTCAACACCGGGATGCATCATCTCAATAGCAGCATCCCGTGATTCTCGAGCAGCCTTAATCTGCTCGGTGTGATTTCCTCCATTTCCAACTTCAATCGTCATCGCATTATCTGCTAGAGCACCTTTGATATGAACGCCGACATCAAGTTTGACGAGGTCACCTTTCTGAAAAACCATCGGCCCATCCCAGCCCTCAGGCGGTCGGTTCAGATGATCGGCTGTGAAATGAGCCGCGATCTCATTGACTGAAATAGTAACGGGGAAAGCAGCTTCACCACCGTGTCGCCGAATAAATCTCTCAGCCGAATCGATGACATCAATCCAAGGCTTTCCTTCGGTAATCTCGTCTTTAATGCCTTCTAGAGTTCGGCGAGCAACATGGCCAGCATCCCGCCATTGTTTCAAATCTGATTCTTCAACCATGCTTGAATCTCCAATTTCTTTACTAATCCTTCTCTCAATACGTCGATGTCCGGACACGCGGGTGAGTCACAGGCTGAATGCCATGATATCAAGGTGCTGGGTGCCCCATTGGGGCAAATTCCAGCGATGAATGCGATATTTTTTTTCCCTTTGGAGAGAGCAATTGCTGAATCCTCACAATTCGAGTATGGCTTTTCACCACTGATATTCGCGGAAGTTGCAGTTAGAGGGCCAACTTGTTGCAACAAAGTCTTCGCAGTTGGATGAGAAACAACACGAATAGCAATTTTTTTACCTCCTAAACGCGAATCCAAAGGATTCAGAGCGGCCAGGATTACTGTAATTGCTCCTTCTGGAAATGATGCCAGAAATCCTTCCAAATATTCAGGAACTTCAACGAGTGCCGCCGCCTGTGAAAGATTAGCAACACCTAGGCTAACTGGCATTTCTGCAGAGCGGTTTTTTGCAGAAAATAATTTATCGAGTGCAGTCGGTGTTGGTAGACATCCGAGAGCCGGCTGAGTCGATGTTGGATAGACAATGATTCCACCAGCCTCGACCACCGTAATCGCATTTTCCATTTACTCACCTACTTGATATGTTGGCGCATTGCTGGCGGCAAAGAGAACGAATGGACTACGATTGAACCAACGTGTAAATCGACATTTGATTGATGAGTATGTCGGCGGGTAATTCTCAGCAAATCGTACCCGCCAAAGTAAGCGCTGAAAGGAAAAATAAGATAGAGGAGTTTCCGAGCAGATCGCCGATCCCACATCTCGCTCGTCATCTCAGAGCCATCTTCAGCAACGACGGCGAGTCCCATCATTTTTTGTCCTAAAGAGCGGGAGTAGTGAATGCCTGTTAAGCGCCAATAAAGCCAGTGGCTTACTAGCAAAATCGAAACCATAGCGAGCGAAAAATGAAAATCCTTTGATGCCCAAATTGTTAGGTTCCACGCATTAATCAATAATCCTTTAGTTGCAACCATCAAAATCGATGAAACAATTATACTATCGAGAACAAATGCAGTAAGTCTGCGTACTGCAGAAGCGAGGATTGTGCCTTCAGGGACTGGCCAATGGCCACCCTCTTCAGCAACGATTGATTTTGCTAAATTTGTTGCTGAACCAGATAATGAAATTGGTGAGTCATGGTCTGACATTTTATGCACTCTCAAGCCATTCCGAGAAGGTGCCACGCCTCAAAGTTCCGACTGCTAACATATTCTAACCATTTTGTCCAAATTGGATCGCTGCGGAGCGTATCCGGATCGCCGATGACGATCAGACCTCGCTTCGCTCTTGTCAATGCAACATTCAGTCGACGCGGATCAGAGAGGAAGCCGATATTGCCATCGTCATTCGATCTTACACATGAAAATATGATGACTTCTTTTTCTCGCCCTTGATAGCCGTCTACGCTCCTAACCTCAATATCGTCCAAGTCCTCACGCATGCTATGCCGAATCGCCCGAACTTGGCCTGCATATGGTGTGATTACCCCAATGTCTCCCTTCTCTAATTCACCGGCATCGAGAAAATCATCGATAAGTCGAATAATCCAAGAAACTTCTGTTGGATTTTCTCTCGATGTGCCATCCGGTGAAACCAGTTCTCCGCCTTTTACCGGCAGGAATGCAACTGGATTATCCCAATCCGGCCAAAGAAGTCCTGCCGGTGCCGCACGGTTTGCTGCGCTGACCCCATCTTCTAACCGGCCATTGTAGAATTGGTCATTAGGAAATTTAGAGATTGCTGGATGCATTCGATACTGTTTGGTCAACAGATATGGTTCGACCCCCATCTCGACCATTCTTTCGAATAAAGAGCGTCGTAGTCCGCCGTTTTCCGCCCGATATGAAATCACTGTTGGCGGTAATTGTCGATGGTCACCGACGAGAACAACTTGGCGTGCACCGCGAATCAGTGGAACTAGAGCAGCGGGTTCAGTTGCTTGCGTAGCTTCATCGATCAGAACTTGAGGGAATCTTCTTCCATCGAGCAAAGTATGGCCTGAACCAATACAGGTACAACAGAGAACTTGGGCTCGATCAAGTATATCATCCCGCATCTGATTTTCTATTTTTCTGACCTCTTTCCAACCGAGTTTTAAATCTCGATGAGCGAGCCCTTTCTCCTTTCCTTTCATAGAACTAATTCGACGATTGAGTTTTTCATTCAATTCTAATTGGGCATCTAAATCTCGCCGTAAAGGATGATTTTCCATATGGGCATCTACAGTTGCTGCTCGTAAGTTTGCTCGAACTTTAACCGGCTGCCCGAGCCGAATCACGCGAACTCCTCGGGCCAACAAACCTTCAAGCAAATTATCGACGGCAACATTTGAATCCGCAGTAGCAAGAATTGTACCAACATCTTGTTTTGACCAAGCTTCTAGAATTCTAACTGCAGTGTGAGTTTTCCCAGTTCCTGGGGGACCTTGAATCAAAGTAAACCGGCGAGAAATTGCTGCTTCAGCAGCTAAAAATTGCGACTCGTTGAGGTCGGGAGCAAGTGTAGTTGTTCGATTTCGTGCACCACCTAATTCTGGCATCAAAGAGGCGGTTCCAACCGGGTCGTGAACTAATCCCAAAATCAATTCACGCAAAGGGGCACCTGCATCTTCTTCAAAGACTGTGTTCAATGCATCTCGCATTCGATCAAAAGCAACCCGATTAGCACCTTTGTCAAGTCTCCATGAATCTTTACGTAGATCTTTTGGAATATCGGAGAATATTACCTTAATAGAAGCCCGACTAGTCGATGAAATTACTCCTTCTACTGGTAATTCATTAAGCGGATCTTTCCTTGAAAGTAAGACAATATCGCCTTGGCGAAATCGATGTATACCAAGTGGCCCGCGGGTTTTGCTGGTGAATTTGATAATCCTTTGTCCGAATAACCATCCCGCTGCCTTGCCTACTAAATTAAAGATAGTTATTCCATTTGCTTCAAGCTTTTTTTGAGGCCAATTTTGCAACTTTTCAGTCACAGCATCCATCTCATCATCCAATTCCCATCGAATCAATTTTAGATAGGCTTCGTGATGATCTTGGCTCCGCTGAAACCGTGCTGGCATATCCACGCGACCATCACTCATGCCCCCCTCGTAAACAATCAAACTCATCACGCTTTCTCGAGAGTTTTCTTCTAATTTTCTCGTACTATGGATAGTCCATGACCGAGTGAGGATTATACGGAATGTTTTCGCGAGTGCAGATGTCTTACGGGGTGTACCATGGTCTTTGACCGTTTCAAAAAGTGGAGAAAGGAGGAAACAGCTGGCATCGAATGCCCTCTTTGTCAACAAAAAAACCCGGTTGATGCCGAGAGTTGTAGCACCTGTCAATACCAACTTCAGAAGGCTGCTCATCAGCAAGATGCGACAATAGCCGAGGCGGATGCAGGAAACTTATTCGATGAACTTCTAGCCGATTTCGATAATGACAATGATGAAGAAATCATCGATTGGTCTAAGATGACCTTTGAAATCGATGATGTCACAATCGACATTCAACAATATGATGATGACGACGGAGTTACCATAAAAGGAAATCCAATATTTGCGATGACTGTCGACCATCCTGAACCCGTTGATGGTGAGGAGGAAGAATATGAACTCAAACCAGAGGATGCACCTGAGTTTGTGACTAAATTTGAAATTCCTGAAGAAGAATTAAAACCTTTAGAAGTTATTCAAAATAAAAAATTAGAATTGATTCAACCGGCGGGTAAACTAGAACCTGAGCCCGAACCTGAGCCCGAACCTGAGCCCGAA
>DUAE01000051.1:0-37124 GCA_012960975.1 Candidatus Poseidoniales archaeon | reverse complement strand
TCAACCGGCGGGTAAACTAGAACCTGAGCCCGAACCTGAGCCCGAAGCTCTTACTTCCGCGAAATTATTGAAGAAAACGAAGGATGAATTAATTTCTATCGCAGCTCAAGAAGGGCTTTCAACCGAAGGAGCAAAAGCAAATCTAGTATCGAGAATACTCGGTGAAGAAGATGAACTTGAGCTCGAACCCGAGCAGGAACCTGCACCAATCCCCCCTCCTCCAAACATCCCTCCCCCGCCCTCTCTGCCTCCCCCTCCTCGAATTCCATCCATTCCCACCTCTCCGAAGATACCATCCATCCGCGACAATAATGTCCTAACTTCGGCGTCAAAATCTCAGGTGAATTACTGGCCATGGGATCAACAGGAAGAATGGCCCGATCGAAAGGTTGCATTGACGGTAAAATCAGCGATGGAAGCAGCTCGGGCCAAGAATACAGCTCAGGCAACGATATTAATCGATGAAGTTGGTCCACATTTGGGTGAACGGACGAAATTAATCTATCCGATAGGTGCTTTATTGCAGAGAATTGGTAGGTCCCAATCCGTCGATAAAATGCTAGCAATGGCCGAAAAAATGCACCCAAATGACTCAAATGTCAGACTTGCTAAGTCTAAATTGCGATCCTGAATTTACATCTTCTAGCCGTAGCCCTGATGTCTGAGGGCTTACTCCATATCGATATGGTACGGCGGACGACAAGTTCGATACGTATTGATGACAACTTGGTTTTACGGCCGGTTGGGTTGGATCATGCAGAGGAATTGATAGAAGCATTTGAAGAAACTTGGCCGGAGGTTAGCAGGGCGATGCCCTGGATAAATCCAGACCGTCCCATTCCATCTCAAATTGAAGATTTTCTAGAAGAGAGCGAGAGATTGGGACGCACAGGAAGAATGCATCATTGGGCAATGATTCGTCCTTGGGATAATAGTTTTCTCGGACTTATTGGTTACGATAATGTCACCCGCTCGAGTGTGGCCAAATGGAATCTTGGTTATTGGGTCAGGAGTTCTGCCCAACGCCACGGGATTGCTAGAAAATCAATTAATGCCGTCTTATCATGGATGGGAGAGGCAGAATTGATGATGATTGAATTGAAGGTTGACCCCCTCAATCTCGCCGGTCAAGGCACAGTTTTACAGACGGTGCAAGATTGGAATGGTGAACGCTGTGTCTCAGGAGACTCTGCAGTTACCGTTGCCGGAGTCCGAACTGTGCACGAATGTCATATTATTCAAATCGGGCCAAGCAAGCCATGACTAATGTTTTTTTTCAATTTTTCAATCAAATCCAGTAACCAATTCCAAAAAGCTAGCCGATGAGCCGCGTGCCTTGAGTTCACGGGATAATTTATCATAGGGGTCATCTCTAGTCACCAAGTTTATCAGATAGGAACCAATATAATGACTTGACCGTCGGACTTCTGAATATACTCCATTGGACCGGGGTCAAAATGATGCATTTGAGTGTCTGGTTGGTGAAAAGAAATGAGTGGATTTGATTATGTTATCAGTATAGGAGGAGCGGCCGGGCAAGGTATCGCAACTCCAGGAAATATCCTCGCTCGTCTATTTGCTCGTCGAGGAATTCACATGTACGCCTACAACGCTTACCAATCTATCATACGTGGTGGACACTCTTTCCTTACAGTCCGTTGCAGTGACCGTGAGGTTCGTACCCACGGTGATGACATAGATTTGATGATATGCCTCAATCAAGACACGATGGACCGACACCTCGAGCACCTTGGTCCCGGCTCCTCAGTCATCTTCAACAGCGACACCATTGAACCTGGAGAAGCAACTGAAGGAGTTCAACTCTGTCCGATGGCTGTGGGTGAGTTGGCTGGTAAAGGCGCAAATAAGCTGATGCAGAATACGGTGGCCATCGCGGTCGCTTGCCAACTAATCGGAATAGAGTTCTCCGCACTCGCAGATGTCCTCGAATTCCAGTTTTCGGCTAAGAGTGAGGAACTCGTGGCTGCGAATGTAGAAGTCGGAAAGGCAGCATATGATTACTCGGCAGCTAATTTCCAACCTGCTTCACAGTCGGCTCCTCAGCCCAGTGAACCGCTTGCGGTTTGGGCAGGTAATCAGGCATTCGCTATGGCGGCTGCTAGCGCCGGCGTCAAGTTCTACTGCGCCTATCCAATGAGCCCTTCGACCGGCATCCTACACTGGATGGCGGAAAACGCTCGCGAACTCGGAATCATGGTACGTCAGGTTGAGGACGAAATTAGCGTCATCTGTATGACTGTTGGAGCGGCTCACGCCGGCTGCCGTTCGATGTGTGCCACCTCTGGTGGCGGATTTGCGCTGATGACTGAAGGGGTTGGTGAAGCCGGTATGATGGAGGTCCCCATCGTCATCGTCAATGTCCAGCGTGCTGGACCTTCAACAGGGGTTCCCACAAAAACAGAGCAGGGAGACCTGTGGCAGGTGCTTGGTGCAAGTCAGGGCGACTTCCCGAAATTAATCCTCGCCCCGAGCAGTCCCCTAGATGCTTTCCAGACAATTCCCGAGGTGTTCAACTTGGCTGACAAGTATCAGTTGCCGGCCATAATCCTCTCTGACCTGCTGATATCCGATGAGACTTCAACTATCAATCCTGAATTGCTAAATATGCATCCAGTCATCGATCGTGGTGAACTGATCACCGAAGCTGGAGAAGAAGTTGATAATTACGAGCGCTACAAATTCACAGACAGTGGCATTTCCCCGCGCGCTCTTCCTGGGATTCCTGGATACGAGCACGTGGTCGCTAGTGATGAGCATATGCCAAATGGCGTACTAATCAGCGACGAATACACTCACCCGCACAAGCGTCGGGCAATGATGGAGAAGCGACAGCGTAAGATGGGTGGTCTGCTGGAAGATTTACCGCCTCCGGTAATTGTTGGAGATTCCAACGCCGAGGTTACTTTGGTAGGTTGGGGCTCAACCGCCGGTGTTATTCAGGAAGCTATTGAACAACTTGCCACGGCTGGTATAGTGGCAAATCACCTGCACTTCAAGTGGATAGTTCCATTCCATGCAGATGAGGCGGTTGAACTATTGTCATCATGCAAGCGCACTATTCTCATTGAGAACAACTACTCTGGTCTGTTCCACCGCTATATGCGGGGCGAGACCGGGTTTACGGTGGATGGACACATCCGTAAGTATGATGGTGAGCCATTCAAGCCACATCACATCGTGGCGGCGGTTCAGAAACAACTCGAAGGAGAGGTGACTTTGTCGGTGCCATATGAGGAGATTATTGTTTGAGGAGGTGAATTGATGAGTGATACAAATACACAACTACCTTTGACAGCGAAGGACTTCAAGGGTAAGGTAAACCCTGATTGGTGTCCTGGATGTGGTGACTTCGGTGTACTCAATGGACTACAGCGAGCGGTTTCAGAATTAGGCCTACAACCACATCAAATTCTAACAATCAGTGGTATTGGGTGCTCGTCTAACTTGCCGGGCTTCTTCAAATCCTACGGGATGCACACCTTACATGGTCGGTCTTTACCCCATGCTTCCGGGGCTAAACTTGCTAACCACGAGATGACAGTCATTGCTACGGGAGGTGATGGAGATGGCTACGGTATCGGCGGTAACCACTTTACCCATACTAGCAGGCGTAATCTCAACATTCTGTATCTAGTGATGGACAATCAGATTTACGGCCTTACCACCGGTCAAATTTCTCCAACCAGTGAGGTTGGTATGAAGACTAAGAGCACCCCACATGGGAGTGTTGAGTTGCCAATTAACCCGATTGCGAATGCAATCACCTCTGGCGCGACATGGGTAGCAAGAGGTTACACTGGTAACATCAAACAGTTGGTTAGATTGATCAAAGAGGGCATTGAACACAAGGGCTTCGCTCTTCTCGATGTGTTCAGCCCTTGTGTGACATTTAACAAAGTCAACACCTATCAATTCTTCAGACCGCGAGTTCAACCGCTTGAAGACATTGAGCATGATTCAAGTGATTGGAAGCAGGGCATGGAGAAGGCAATGGTTTGGGGAGATGTTATCCACACAGGTGTTTTCTTCAAGACCAACACGCGATTGACACTTGAGGAGCAGGAACCGGTGCTCGATGAAGGTGGACCACTAGCCTATCGTGAACTCAGTCTCAACAGTGAGCAGACCGAGCGTATCGTCTCGCGGATGATGTGAGCGGTGTCAACTCAAAATTTTAAATTAAATCAGTCAAATTAATTGAAAAAGCAGGTTAATTTGCGATATCATCATCAAATCGCTGAAACGGTAACTGTTCAAATAATTCTAATTCCTTAGCATTCAATGCGTAATTGTAGGTTAGAGCCTGCTCAAGGCTAACCCAATCTGGCGTTGAACCGTCTATCCAATCGTATCGGTGTCCTGGAATAAGTCGCCAATCAGCAGGCAAAGATCGTAGCAATCCTCGGGCGAAGAGCACGCTCAACCATTGTGCATTCGGGTCTGAGCCAGCGAGGTCTACCCTTCCAGATGCAGCGGTGAAAAGCAAATCCCCAGCATGGTAAACGCCATAGCCGTGAATTGTAACATGACCGGGCGCATGTCCTGGTGAATGAGTAATTCCCAATGAAATTCCACCAACCGACCATTCAACTGTTGAGTTTACTGGATTATTCCATTCCGAGTCGGCTGAAATTTTTCCAAAAACAAAATTGCTTAAATAATCTCCAGATACCGCTTCTTCGTGAGCCCAAACCTTGATTTCAGGTACCAATTTCTTCATCTCGTCATAACCTGCTGTATGGTCTCGATGAGTATGTGTGTAGAGCAGGTGGGTTGGGCGCAGCCCTTCCTTTTCGAGAGCTTCGACCCATCGAGCGGAGTCGAATGGGTCGACGATTGCAACCGTGCCTGAAGCACGGTTGATCCAGCCAGTATTCATGTTCATGTATTCCCCCATTTGAGTGACCCAAACTTCGATTCCGTTGCCTTCATCGCGGATATCGAACTCACCATTCGCCAGCATCGAGTTCGGCGAAGTAACTCTTGCGCTTGAGCGTGGCGATTTTTTTCCGATGTTTTGAAAGTAAATCAATCACTCCTCATCCTCTGATTTGGA
This sequence comes from Candidatus Poseidoniales archaeon, assembly GCA_012960975.1. Lineage (GTDB taxonomy): Archaea > Thermoplasmatota > Poseidoniia > Poseidoniales > Thalassarchaeaceae > MGIIb-O2. The sequence continues at coordinate 32,047 of DUAE01000051.1, read as the reverse complement.
TTCCAATTCGTGCAGTGAGTCCGTGGCGAATTGTTGTTGAGTTCACCCAATTCGTCAGTTTGATTAGGCAAGAATTCAAATCGGGACCACGTGAGGCCGGCCTGTGGCACAAATGTCCGCTTTACTACGTCGAGATAGCGGGCTCGCGCCCGTTGTACTGCTTCTGCAGGGAGCCTAGAGGCTCCCAAAGAAACCCAAGGGAGTGAAAAAATGACATATGATTCTACTGAAATCGAAACTCGCTGGCAGGCGCGTTGGCGTGATGCCGGTGTGTTCGAAGCCAAGGTCGATGATTCGCGACCGAAGTTTTACTGTCTTGAGATGTTTCCTTACCCTTCAGGCAGCATGCACATGGGTCATGTCCGCAACTATTCAATCGGCGATGCGATGGCGCGTTTTCATCGATTAATGGGAAAGAATGTCCTCTATCCTATGGGTTATGATTCGTTTGGAATGCCCGCCGAGAATGCTGCCAAAAAAGAAGGCGGGCATCCACACTTTGTAACCCATCGAAACATTTCGAGTATCCGCGCTGATCAAGAGCGAATGGGATACTCGTACGACTGGAGTCGAACCCTGACGACTTCAGACGCTGATTATTACAAATGGAATCAAGAAATTTTTCTAAAATTCAATGAACGGGGGCTGGTTGAGCGAAGGTTCGCGCCGGTGAATTGGTGCAATGATTGTGATACGGTTTTAGCAAATGAACAAGTCAAGAATAATCGCTGTTGGAGATGTGGATTAGAAGTTGTTCAAAAAGACATGGCGCAATGGTTTTTGAAGATGACAAATTATGCTGACGAGCTTCTCGACGAGTTGGATAATATCGCTTTTCCCGAGAACGTCAAAGCGATGCAAAGGAATTGGATTGGTCGCTCACACGGTGCTCATATCGACTTCAAAGTCGCTGATTCAGAGGCTGTTATTGGTGCTTTCACGACTCGCCCAGACACAATTTTTGGCGTGACTTTTGTTACTCTCTCACCAGAACATCCACTCTGTGAAGAATTGGTTGCCGGTACTGAATATGAAGCGGGTTGGCGCGCACTCGCTAAGGAGTGCGCAAAACTCTCCGAGTTCGAACGAATTAATATGCTGAAGGAAAAGAAAGGTGTTCCACTCGGTCGGTTTGCTATCAATCCATTAAATGGAGAAGAGGTACCGATCTATGCCGGAAACTTCGTTGTAGTGAGTTACGGAACAGGTGCTGTGATGGCGGTGCCCGGTCATGACCAGCGCGACTATGATTTTGCTCAGAAGTATGGAATTGCAGTCAAGCCGGTGTTGTGTAGGAGCGAGGGTGGTAAAGGCATTGAAGAAAATCCAGTATTCGACGGGCTCGGTTGGATGGTAAATTCTTCTCGCCCAGACTTTGATGGCCTGTTTGGGAATGAAGCCAAGGCTGCAGTTATTTCAGTACTCGAGGCAGAGGGCAGCGGACACGGCACGATTCAATACCGATTGAAAGACTGGCTTTTGAGCCGGCAGAGATTCTGGGGTACGCCTATTCCAATGGTTCATTGTGAAGATTGTGGAGTTATTCCGGTGAACTCTGTAGATTTGCCAATTGAGTTGCCCTTAGATGTCACATTCAGTGAAGACCAATCAGGTAATCCATTGGCCTCACACCCGGATTTCATTTCAACTACTTGTCCGCAGTGTAATGGTTCTGCACGTCGGGAGACCGATACGATGGATACGTTCTATGATTCATCTTGGTATTTCATGCGCTTTGCAGATGCTGGCAATGAATCAGCTCCTTTTGATCGCGCTGCCGTGGATTATTGGCTTGAAGATGGGGTTGATTTGTACATCGGTGGTATTGAACATGCAGTGATGCATCTGTTGTATGCTCGCTTCTTCACGAAGGCGACGAGAGATGAAGGAATGAATCAGGTGTCCGAACCTTTCGGCACTCTCGTTTGTCAAGGAATGCTAAATGCACCGGCACCGTTCTGTAGTAATTGTAATACTGAATATCACATCGAAAATTTCGATAAAGAATGTCCTGGTTGTGGAATACCACTCGGTTCACGATCTGCAAAGATGAGTAAATCACTCGGTAACACAGTAGCTCCCGGTGAAATGATTGAGAAATTCGGGGCAGATACCGTTCGCTTGTTCATTCTCTTCGGAGCAAATCCTGAGGCTGGCATGGATTGGTCAGATAATGCTGTATTGGCTAATCACAAACAGGTCTTAGCCATAATTGATGCCATCGACACAGGTCTAAATTTCGGCAAATCACCTTCTGAAATTGATAATTGGTTACTAGCTCGCCTACGTGTCCATCACACCGCTTGGCAGGCAGCGATGGATTCAGTGAGTCTTCGTGAAGGCGTGATGATTAGCCACTTCGAAATGCTCACCGATTGGCAATGGTATTTGCGCCGTGGCGGAGCCAATGCTGCAACCGTTCGTGAATACTTCACTTACTGGATTCCAATGTTAGCACCCGCGACCCCGCATATTGCTGAGGAATTTTGGCAACGATTGGGAGAAGATAATTTATTGGCCCAGTTAGTAATTTCTAACCTTGCTCCATTCGAAGAAGATTCTGTAATTCTTGCACTTGAATCTTATCTACGTGATTTTATCGATTCGGCGAGAAATATCAAAGGATTAGCCGAACGGCACACCGAGGGCGCAGTGACAAAATGCATTGTTCAAACCGCTGCCCCTTGGAAGGTTTCCCTCGCAGTAAATGCACTCGAATTATCCGATGAAAATTTTGATTTTAAGAAGCAGGGCCAAGAATATCTTAAATCGCTGCCAATTTCTGAAAATCAGCAACTGCGAGGTGAAATTTTTCAAATGTGGATGGCTTTAACCGCTGGAAGCAAGAAAAAGCGCGGTCGAATTTTAACTTGGACCCCCCCTCAAAAATCATTGATTTTGAGCGGATTTGTCGAAGCCGATTTCATTACCATAAACTCTCAATTTATCGCTGATACAATCGGTGTCGAATCAATCATTGCATATCCTGTAGGTGAAGGTAAGGATGTAGCAGGAAAGGCGAGAGTAGCTTTCCCATTAGAACCTGGAATTGCGTTTATTTGAGTGGTTGAATGTTAGAACAAATCGTTCTTTTTGATGGCTTCTGTTCGGTCTGTACAAAGTGGGGTCGATTGATTGAAGCGAGAGATCATGGAAATAAATTTAGATTGGTCGCACAAGATAGCGACGAGGGCGAATTAATTTTACAAAATTTCCCCGAGAATATTCGTAATTTTGATTCTATTTTTTTACTAAAAAATGGCCAATGGTTCTACAAAAGCGGCGCTTTGATACGTATTGCTGCCGGACTTTCTCTACCCTTTCCAATACTCTCGCTCTTCTGGTTAATTCCCTCCCCTATCCGAGATTTTGCATACGATATTCACGCAAAATACCGATGATCTGACTCGGTGGGTTCATGGTGCTCCATCTTTTGGACGGAGCGTTGAGTGAACAGAAGGACGGTGATAGGCGGCAAGGACGCCGCCCACGCCGCCGGCGTTCCAACGGGTCGAATTCGACTCAAGGAAAGAAGCCGGTGAGCGATGATAAAGAGTCGATTCAGCGGGCGCTAGATCGATTTACGGTTAGCCCTGCTCCGATGGGATTTCCACAGGATATCGATCCAGCAGCGAAGATAATCAAGGTGAATTGGCAAGTCAATTCAGTTGCAAAATCCGTTCAAAGAAAGGCAGGTAATATGGTCTGTTCTCCTGGTGAGTTTGGTTTTCTTCCGCAGAAAAGGGTAGATGAAATAGCAAAGAAAATCGATGGATTAAAAATAACTTTAGAACAGGCATTATCTCTTCGCAGTGCATTGAATCAAGAGAAGAGTGTGTACTCTCATGGGCGCTTGATGAGCCGAGCAAATGAATTGCGTCGTCGCTATGATTCTGGCGAAGGTGTGTTGACACTTTCGAAGCGATTTGATGCACCCCCTGTGAATGTATTTCGTGCTATTTTGACTGGTCGTGGGTGGTCAAAAAACAAGATTAAAGAAACTCTGAAGGCACCGAGCAAAATGAATAAGCGTGACAGATCGGAATTTGAATCTGCTGAAGCAGCAGATCGTGTTAGCTCAGTAAATCAGTCAGAAACTCAAACCGCAGCAGAGGTATTCGAAGATATTCTTTGTGATTATTTCGAATCGGCCGGTGTTCGCTTTCGACGTCAGGAAGAATTACTCGCCGAACAAAAGAAATCTGAAGGTAGGGCAATCATTACACCAGATCTTCTTCTTCTCGACGATGTTCGAATCAATGGAGTTCCCTGCGCTTGGATTGATGCTAAGCATTTCTTCGGTGCCGATTTACGATTTCCGAGGAAAAAAACACAGAAGCAGGTTAACCGATACGTGAATGAATATGGCCAAGGTGCAATCGTATATCGTCATGGTTTCTGTGCTGGTCTGAAATTAAAAGGAGCAATTCTTCTCGACTCAAGCCCTCTCGATTTGACGCCGTTGGCAAATTTTCACGAGAAATTGCGTGAGAATTCAGAAGAGTGAACCGATTCGGCTTGTTTTCGAATTTAGTCCTGCTTCATTCAATAGTGAATTCAATTCTTCAAATCCATGTTCGTCATAATCGAAATTTGATGGGACGATGACTACACTTTCACCCAGCATACAAAGCAACGGCGTAAAAATCTCTGAACCATTTACCTTTTCGATAGCCATTTTTGCAATATTGAGAATTTCAATTCTCGAAGAATCGGATAACAATCCGCTTTCTTCAGAAAATTTTTCAGCCCCGAGTATCAATTCAGACCATCGCGATGATTTCCAATTTCCTTGAGAAAGTGAAGCCATCTGAGCATTTCCTGCATCAGAAATTGATTGTTTCCATTTTGAGTTATTGATGTAAATTGATGTGTGTTTTCCGGATTTTTTCCGCCATGCCAACAGTACTGGGGTATGTTCAGTCCATCCATCTGCATGGCCGGGTCCATGATCTAATAATTCACCACTGAATGGTGCACCTGCTCTAATTCTTCGTTCAACTCCTCCCGCAGATAATGCTGTTACATCGCCTAAGCCGGAAGAGCGTTTTCGCTCGACTCGATGGGCAAGGCAGAAAGATCTGCGCATGCTTTCTTCATGCGGCTCACCCATCGCTCTGAGGAATGCTGCAGTAGCAGCGACAGCACCCGCAGCTGACATACCAAACCCTTGAGATGTAGGAAGTGCCATTCTGATGGCGATTTCCCACGCGTAATTCTTTGTGGAGGGGAGTTCGAGAGCTAATGTTTCGATAACTTCTCGGTACAACGATTCATCGCCATCACAATCGAGGAATCGCACTTGCAATCCGAATTCACCTTCGATTCCACGAGCGATGGCTTCAACACCATCGTGAAGAGAGAAGCCGGCTCCGAGGCTACCTTGCTCAATCGGGTCATCTGATTGATCTTCAACGGTAAAAATCAGAGTGATGTGAGCACCAGCCTCACCTCGTCCAAGGAGCACCGACATAGGCTCGCCTATCGCTTAGAGGAAAAGAATCCTCGTTTTGATTAGAGTATTGCTGTGATATCTTCATCGATTAGGCCAAATCGTCCTGCAAGTTCTGCAGAAGCCTTCTCGAAAGCCACACGCGGAGTCATCGAACCATCGGTTTCGAAGGAAAGAATGAATTCACCAGGAACCGCTTCTACGGTTACTGCATTTTTGAATGTTCGAGATTCTTCGGTTCCTGCTCCAACATGGTGTAAGTCAGTGATAAGCTCCTCGACCTTTTGGTAATCTTCAAGTCGACCATTTTTATCAAAATCCTTTGCAGTAATCTTGAGATTGAGATCCCAAAGCATCTTTGCTCGGCTCTTAATATTGATTTTACCGAAATATTTTGGTTGGAAAGTTACACCACAAACCGGTGACCATTTTGCATGATCTCGGCCTCGTCCCATAATCGCTGTAGCGTAAAACTCAACCATTTGGCCACGGAATAACTTGGTTAGGACAATTGGCTTGTATTCATCTAGAATTTGTAATCCGAGGTCAGCGCCGAGGTAATTCAAATCACCAGCAGTAACCTCGATGCCTTCTTCACTACCGAAAGCCTTGCATGCGTAAATCATGCTACATTGCATGCAACCACGGTCTGTTTCAACGAGTTCAGCACAAGTAGGGCATTCGTCTTGGAAATAAAATTCATCATGGTCGGTTGGAATTGGTACCATTGCTAATCGTTGAGCAATCATCTCATCGGGGAGGGGTCCGGTTGTTTCCCAGACATGATCATCCTGTTCGATGGTGCCTAATTCAAAGCGAACTGTTTCGATAGCCATTTTGGGAATATCGGAAATTAACGCGCGTCGAATAGAGTTAACGAAAGCGCGGTCGGTCTTTGCAACCAAGATTTTTATCTTGGAATCTGATTCTTCAAGTATTGTAATATCTGCCATTTAATTCACCTCAAACTCTCCGGCCACGACGGCCCCCCTTCGCCTTAGTCCCATCCGTTGGGATTGGAGTGACGTCTTCGATTCGTGTGATTTGAACCCCTGCACGAGTTAGAGCACGGATTGCAGCAGTAGCACCCGGGGCGCTATGTGAACGATTTCCACCAGCACCGCGATACTTGACGATTACTTGATCGAATTCCTTCTCGGAAAGCATCTCAGCGATTCGCTCAGCTGCTCTTGTAGATGCGAACTGTCCTCCAGAATCGCTTCCACCTTTGGTGACCATTCCTCCCGAAACCTTGCAGATTGTTTCTGCGCCGGTTAGGTCGGTAGCGGTAATCAACACATTATTGTGGGTGCTGAAAATATGTAGAATTGCCTTATGTCCCATCAGTTAGCCTCCTTAGGAACGGTGTCTTCGACACTCGGTGCTTCAGCAGAATCTTTCTTAATCTGCTCTACGAATTCTTCGGTAGCAGCGTGAGGACCAGCAGGTGATGCTCCACCTACCGCTTCCTCCTCTTCATCGGCAACCATCGTAAGACGGAGTTGTTCCATCTCGACGCGGAAAGGATGATCGGGGTTGTTGTATACCGAGTTCGAGGAATAGCAGAGTTGCTCTTCTTCAGACTTGAGGATATGGTACCCTGGAACAGTCATGCGTTGTTCACCAATCGAGATATGACCGTGAACAATCATATTTCGAGCACCGCGCATTGAAGGTGCAAAACCGCGGTAGTATACAACGGATTGTAATCTGCGAGATAACATGTTCTCGACCTCGATTTGTAGAACATCGTCGACTCGAGCTCCTTCAGCGAGCAATCCTTGTCGGCATAATGAATTTACTAAGTTATTTTCTTCACGAGCGTAGTGTCCTTCAGAAGTATCGACTCGGCCGATTAACTTCATCGCTTGATTTCGGTGGCGACGCAGGGCGGATTTTTCTCGCCAAATTTCATTCATTCCACCGGTTTTTTTCAGACCGTACTTTTCCTTCAAAGCGTGCTCTTCATCGATACGAGCTTGCTTCCAAGGGTGGGCTGGAGTTTGTGTCTTAGAACGTGCAAATTTTGGATCTCCCATCTAAAACACCTCACTTCTTCCTCTGCACACCGAGTGCAGTGCCACTACGGCCGTTGCTACGAAGGCGCTGCCCGCGAACTTTGTGGCCACTTCTGTGGCGTAGACCGCGGTAGGTCTTCATTCCTGCGAGGCGGGAGATGTCGTCCTTCAATGTCATCTTGACATCCATCGCCACGAGGTGTGCATCTTCATTCGATTCAAGGTCTCGCTGGCGGTTCACTAACCACCATGGGACCTTGGTTGCGTATTCGTCAATCGTTGTTCTGAGTTGGTCTTGTTCCTCATCTGACAGATGTCCACCGAGCTTACTTCCTTCGATCTTTGCGAGTCGGCAGAGTTGCAGTGATGTGCGAACGCCAACCCCTCTGACCGAGGTAAGTCCAATGGCGATAGGCTTCAGTCCGTCTATGTCACTGTCTGCTAATCTGATGATGTAGGAGAAGTCATCTCCAAGTTCTTCTGTTTTCTTACTCATTGTACGGTTCCCCCGTGTTCACCGTTTCCGGTGGCCTTTTGGGCGTCCTCGCGACCTACCAACCCTATTTCAATCAGCCGCCTACCTTTAGGTAGGGGATTTTAGGGTAAATTTCTGTTCAATCTTCTTTGCAGACGACATAGAGTGTGTGACTGCCCGCTCCTCGAGACATCACTATGTCGATCATGAATGCTTTCGACCCATCGATTTCTTTCAGTGCCTTGTTAAGTCGTCGTTGTATGGTCGGTTGTATTTTTGGATCTAGATTACAGCGCAAGGTGACCTTACCAATATCGTGCCTTGCAACGCCTGAAGCGATTTGGTCGATAGAGTGTAATTCAGGTGGTGAAAGTCGATGTTGGCTGACCTTACCTGACGCGACGACGAAACCCATAACATTTGGGTCGTCGATTAGGGTTTCGGTGTGAATTAGTAGCGGGCGACGACCTTCAGTTCGAATCCACGAGTACCCAGTATCTTTCGGAATAGCAGCAGCAATCCAATTTTCTTGTAAGCCACTTTGCAACAAAGCCGGATCGATAATCGAAATATAAGCCCCATATGGCGGTGGAGAAGTTAGTTTGACCGGATTCGAAGGCTTCGGATTTCCTTCGATTATTGCATGGATATTTTTCCTTCCCATGCGAACGCATCGATGAGTATGTTCAGAGGAAATTGCACCTATCCACAGTGAGAGTCGATCGACGCGTCCACCGCCTTGACTGAGCCATTCCCAAGTCTTGCTCACACCCGGAAATGCCATGGCCGCAATCGCGTCGACCATGCTCTGTTGATCATCACCTAGGCGCGGGGATAAATCGAGAAGGATTGCCGGTCCTCTCGGGCCCGTTTGAAGGAATTCTTTCCATGAGGAAAGTAAAGTCCCGATTGGTGGCTGCATTTCGTCGAGATGATGATTTTGCGCGTCATGTGGACGTGCAGGATCAAGATGTAGCATTGCGATAGGCGGATGGGCTCTTATCCCTGTCTCTCGTAAGCTATTCCAATAGGTTGTAATCGCCCCATCGGCATCGCTGCCATCTCCGATAATTACTCGATCTAATGTGCGTGACTCCTCCTCGTCAAGTGCGATTCGGTGCATATTTGCCGCGCACATTACAGCGATATTTCCATCTAATTCTATCCCGAAAGCCGGGCGAGACAACACGCTAGCAAGAGCCATTAATTGCGCCCCTGATCCCGCTGCAGCATCGAGAATAACTCCGGCTGGTAAATCAGCAGCATCGATTTGGCCAGCTCGAGCTAAGCACACAGGCCAAGGAGTCGAGAGCCGGCGCATATCATCCGACATGTGGAAGGCGGGCTCGCCTTTACGAGCAGATTTGGCTTCAGCACGCTTCTGCGCTTCAGCAATTATCTTCTCGGAAGGGATCAACGCAGTATGCTTTGAAGCTTCAGTCATAATCTCGCGCCTCCATGCTCAGTCAAGTCATTTTCCATCTTATTAGGTCAAGCGAGCGCTCTATCTACCTTCAGTTCAAACTTCAGCCAAGAATTTTGTAATTGATGACCATCACTATTTCCGTAAGCAATGGGTGGGGGGAGAAGCGTCGTATGAGTTGTTCCTGGATTCAAAAGGCCTCTGTCGTCGCCGATGTCTAATCCAATTGCAGACCAACCAAATCCTTTGATATAGTTTGAATCATCTCCTGCGGTAACCAATAAATCACCCTCATCGAGTAATTCATCGGTATCAGCGTCCCAGACTTTGTAATGGACTTCTATTCGATCACCATCACTTGCATGAATTGTTTCTTCTTCGGTGCCCTTGAATAAATGGACATCGAGAGTAACGATTGCATCTTGCACTGCAACATGGGTTGCAGTAATCGTGAAGTCATGTTCTGTTACATCATCCAATAATCGTAATTCGATGATAATAGTTTCATTTCCTAGAAGTCCATTTACGAGCATATTTGAATCACCTTCATCAGCAAATTCGACAGCTCCACCAACGATTTCAAGAACCAAATCTAAGGTTGCATTACCTCGATTATAGATTACTAAACTTGCTCGATCATAATTCCCTTGATGTTCCCAATCGCACCTTAATTCACCAGGATAAAGGAATTTCTCGTCTTGTTCGGCGAGGACTTCTGGCCAATCCCAATCTCCGAGCCGAGAATCACATGTGTCGAATAATAAATCAACTTCCCAATTCCATCGATCACCATCTCTGAGAAGAGTTTCATCGGCAGCACCAAAAGTATTTGTCAATTCTTTTTGAAATTGCCATGCGGCAAAGCCGAGCCAAATCACTGAGATTAGAATAACGACTGCGGTGCCGAGTGAGAGTAAGATTGCGGCCCTTGGCACCGCCATTTCATTGAGACCCAATGGGATTGGGGGGTGCTCGACTTCGTCGGAGGTATCGGCTATCCATGACCTCGTCATGGTTCTTTGTCGCACCCGTCCGTCATCAAGGTTAGCCTATGGCGTGATGGCTTTGTTTTGTATATATTTTTCAAATCGCCTTTGAGTACGACGATTTTAGTAATTTGATAAATTAATCTTTGATTAACTCTTTTTCATTTGCAAGGCCGAGCCAAGAGACTAATCCTAGTTCACTGGCAAGGAGTATGAGTGCAATCAACAATGTAGTCGGTTCGAGAATTGTCGAGCCGAGGAAAAGCAATGAGGCGAGGATAGCAATAAGCAGATCGACTAAGCCCCAAATTCTGAAAATTTTGCGGAATTCTAGGATGCCAATTATCCAAATTGTCGTTGACATTGCAATTAGAATTAGAGGCATAATAATCGAAATCAATTGACCTGTCGATAGAATTCCAATGAAGATTAGAAGGTGAGCATCGATGGCTAAAACCATCGTCCAGTCACCACCTTTGTATGGAATAGTCAACGCACAAGAAATCATGATGAGGATACCAAGCCAGAGCGTCAAATTAGGAATATATTCGCCTAGTCCTTCGTACCATGAAGAAATTGCGATGAGAGAAATAAATCCAGTTGGGATAAGTAACCCAAGGTCGGTAGTTTGTTTGTGTTTCAAAACATGATTCAGAGAAAAAATTACTGAAAGGATTCCGGCCGGACCAAATGATAAAAGTACGACTGCAATCGTACGAGCTCCTTCTGTTTTGGAGGTTTTTTTGTCGAGTTCTTCTCGTTTTTTATTAATCCAAGCATTACCAACTACACATAGAATTAGAATTGCTTCAAGTAAAAACCATGGCAATCTCCATTCGGTTAAATTTCCTTCAAACGGATCAACAGTCAATGGGAAAGGTAATGCTTCGATCAGAGTAGCTCCGACCAATCTTCCAATTAATATAGGTAAAATGAACCAATCTATTGCAATCGAAAGGCGCTCGAGAATATTTTTCTGACTCATCAAAGAGACAACCCCTAATTCTAATACGAGAATTACCAAAACTGCCAAGTCAAACAATTCTCGGTTACTTGCACCTGGGCCGAGATGACCGGCGGTATGGGCAACAACCAGCCCGCTAATTGCGATTGCAATCGGCATTTCCATACCGGCAAAATGAGGTAATTCCAGCTCAAGGTCTTGGGTGCGATAACGTGCTACTGAGACGAGGATAGTCGCGAATATTCCAGCACCAATGAGGACGATTGGTTGAGGGCCGAGAAGTAAACTAAGAATCGTTGCAGATATTAGTACAAGAATGAGTACTAAAGAGACGATGACCGGTTTATGAGTTATATCGGTTAGATACAAATCTTCGATATCTTCAGCATCACCTTTTTCTCGTTTCTTCTTTCTTTTTGCTTGCATTTCGGCAAGTCGCGGGTCAAAATTTGATAGACTCCCTTCACTCTCAGATAATGATTTGATTCCATCGCTTCCTTTCGCTTGAGCACGAATTACATCCCGAGCCGCGATAGATTTCAATTCGTGACGAACCTCTCCATTCGCTACCAACCAAATGGTACTACCCGCGAAGAGACCAAGTGAAGAAAATTGAATTAAGGAATCTCCCATTTTGTAACTTAATATCACCATTGTTGAGAGTAAAAATAAACTGGCTAATGCAGGATTAAGTAATTTTTCCATTTTCGGTGCTTGAGGCAGATAAGATACGACAATAATCAATGTACAGATAAGTGCTATTTGGTCCGATTGAAAGGCAGGAATTGAACTCATGTCTGGTAATATTATTCCAATATCACGCTGAGATAAAAGCAATAATAATTGCACCGCCATCAAGGTCATGCCCATCGTATATCGTTCTTGATGAACCCCTCCATCTTTGACTAACAGAATCATTGTTATTATACAATAAATCAACATCAAAGGCTCGGCTAAGCCGAACTGCCATTGCAAAGCGAAAAAGAAAATTGCGATGATAATGAGCATCGTAGAAGCTCTTCCGACTCTTTTTCTGAAAATTTCTGAAGCGATGTGCATGGCAGTTAAAATCGATAATAATGCCAATAGTGTGGGTGCAGTAAAGCCTCCGAATCTTGCTAAAAATAGAATTGTCAGCATCGGTAGCCAAAGTCCTAATGACCATAATTGTAGTAATCCTGAATCACGAACCGATGCTGAAATTTCAGTAAGACCAAGAAATTGAGATGCCAAATTGACTCCGGTTTTACCTAATCGTAAGTTGACAATAATTAACAAAACCGACGAAATAGCGAGATAGAAGAAAAGTGGTATTGGTTCGAGGTTAATTATCGATCCAGGATCATTAATATCGTTAGCGACAAAAATAGTTCGAATAGTTTCTTCAGCCACTTCTTCAATCAATACCCAAATCCATGGCAAAAGAACTGTAATTCCAGCAAGAGATGGTGAATTTCGTTTGATTGCTAGGTAGGCCGTGCCGATATGGAGTGATGCTAAGATGGCTAGGAGAAGTCTACCGCCATCTCCGCCGGCATCACTCGATTCTGTTGGCACTAGAAGTACGAGTAGGCCAAGAATCGCGATTGCCCCCGTCCAGAGAACACGGTCTGTCACTGAATCTTGATCTCTTAGTATTACATAGCCGGTGATAATTGAGCCGAGTAAAGTGAATAATTCGTAGGAATCTATTCCTAGGTCGAAATCAAATTGTTCTCCTAAAAGAAGAATCATTGTCAGTAATGGAATGGCGATTAAAAGTGGTTTCGTGACACGCTGCCAACCAACACCCCGAACGACAAGATAAGAACCAGCGAAAGCTGCACAGAGAAAAGTGATTAATCCCAAAGCATATCCTAGATTTTCCCGATTTGCAGCAACCGCTAACATAGCCCCGACCATCCCTAAAGAAATTGATACACCCCAAAGGCCAGGTTTACCGAGCCCTACGGATTTGAAAGCGCTTGAAAACCAATTTTCTTCGCGGGCGAAGCGCGCGGCCATCGTTGCATTGATACAGGTAATAGTCATCAATAATAAGAATAGTAATAGCGGTGTTTTCAATGGTATAATTACCAATGAACCAACGTTTACCCCATCGGTTAGAGCGTGCATGCCAATCCACAAATTTGTTGTTGCGATACCGAGCGCTGCGAGGTTTCCTGAATTGCGGTGAAGTGCTAATCCGTGGACTAAGAGAGTTGCGATGAGTATCATCGCAGCAACTCCTATTTCACCGAGAATCGCCCCCCCACTCGAGCCGATTGCAAGTAGAATGAGGGTAGATTGAGCAGCGATTGCATCATGGTTATGACGGTATGCAACCCAAACATTGACCGCTACCAATCCGAGGAGGAGAGGTCCCAGTGAAGTGGTAGAAATAAATTCCCATCTATGTAGTTCGATGGCTAAACCATAGAGAATTTTCATCGAAATAATTGCCCAAGTGATTCCGAGTAAATGCAAATTTTCTTTCGGAACCCATAATTCGCTTAATGTGAAACCCAATCCAGCCAAACTGATTAGAACAGCTATCGCGAGTAATGGAGGAAGAGCGATTCCAGCCTGTAAGCTTACTCCTGAAAACACGAAAATCATTGCAATCATTAGAGCCCAATTTACTCTTTTTTCACCTTCTTTTGCTAAATCTGCAATTACATCCGTATCTGGTGCGATCTTGACCGTTCCATCCCGACTAATCGCCCCGGGTGTATTTTCATCGCTTTCAGCAAAAGGGTCGAAAAAATCACCGAGTGCTTCATCGATTTCAACATTAGTATTTGTTTCAACAGGTATTTCTTCTTTTTGAGGGATTAGAACATCATCCAATTCGATTGAGTCGCTGATCTTGAACGCCCTTCGACGAATGATAGAATCATCCGGCTCCTCTGCTACCACGCTTTGCGTGAGAGGTCGCTAAGGGTTAATTGCATCTATGAAATTTTGTTTTTTTATTGAAAATCTTCAGGTAGTCGATGAGTTCGACCAGCCGTAAAAATTGAAAGCGGGGTGGCACAGTCGGATACTATGGAGATAACCTCCAAGGGCACCGGTCCCTCCGAATTCGCCACCCCACTAATTACACATGGGTTGAATCCCAGGGGCGCAGTCCATTGGAATCTCGGTTGGGAAGCATTGCATGGGCTTGCCGTCGAGCGCGGTGAGGCTTGCCTTACCGCGCACGGTGTCTTACTCGCTACCACAGGCGAGCGTACCGGCCGCTCTCCAAATGACCGATTCATCATCGATGAGCCAGGATTAGCCGATGATGTCTGGTGGGGGGATGTCAACAAATCGACCACGCCAGAAGTTTTTGATAATTTATTAGAAAAAGTCATAAATCATCTCGATGAAGTAGACACATTATTCGTAAAAGATGCACATTGCGGAGCAGATCCAGAATATACAATGCCTGTACGGTTGATTACCGAGAAAGCTTGGCACGCTTCGTTTTTCCACAATATGTTCATTCGCAGTGAACCATCAGAATTGGTAGAACACAAACCACAATACACAATTCTTCATGCTCCTGAATTACTTGCAGACCCAGATGTTGATGGTACAAATTCCGGTGTATTCGTTATCCTTGCTCTCGACCGTGGTCTAGTTATAATCGGCGGAACACATTATGCCGGTGAGATTAAGAAAGCGATTTTCACAATAATGAATCATATTTTACCCGCCGATGGATTATTGCCTATGCACTGTTCATCAAATACTAATAACAAAAGCTCGGCATTATTTTTCGGGCTTTCCGGAACTGGAAAAACCACTCTTTCCGCGGATCCAGGCCGAGCATTAGTCGGTGATGATGAGCACGGTTGGTCGGATGATGGAATTTTCAATTTCGAAGGCGGTTGTTATGCAAAATTAATTGGGCTTTCAGAAGAGGATGAACCAGCAATTTATGCAACCACCCGAATACCGGGTTCCGTCCTTGAGAATGTTATTCTCGATGCGGATGGGGTTCCTAATTTTGCTGATGGCACATTGACTCAGAATACACGTGGCTCTTATCCAATCGAGTCAATAGAGAATAGAACTCCCGATTCGATGGCAGGTCATCCGAAAGATGTTGTTTTCTTGACTTGCGACGCTTTTGGTGTTTTACCCCCTCTTTCCCGCTTATCTCCCGAACAAGCTGCGTATCATTTCATGTCGGGTTATACAGCAAAGGTTGCCGGGACTGAGATGGGAATAACCGAACCCCAAGCAACTTTTTCAACCTGCTTTGGCGCACCTTTTATGCCTCGACACCCAAGTGTTTACGCTGATCTCCTATCCAAGAAAATACGAGAGTACGATGCGAATTGTTGGTTAATCAATACTGGTTGGGTAGCAGGTGGATATGGTGAATCCAGCCGGATTCGTATTAAGTGGACTCGATCCCTACTAAACGCAGCATTGAATGGTGATTTAGATGATGTAATCTTTGTCAAAGACCATCGTTTTGGCTTTACAATTCCAACTTCTTGTGAGGGCGTGCCTGATGAGATTCTTCAGCCTCGAACAACCTGGCCAGAGCCTGAACGATATGATAATGTAGCAAACTTACTCGCTCAAATGTTCATCGAGAACTTCGAGCAATACGAAGATGGTTGCAGCAAGGAAGTTCTCGCAGCTTCTCCCAAAGTAATGTCTTGAATTTTGCTGAATTTCCAATAATATCTAAGGGCTATTCCAAAGTTTCTATTATCAACTTAAGATGGGCCTTGACTTGTGTCAGAAGAACTGCATGTTGTAACTGGGGCCTTCGGTTACACGGGTAGATGGGTGCCCATCAACTATTGGAACAAGGGGAAAAAGTGCGAACTTTGACCAATGCTGTGGGTCGCGATGACCCCTTTGATGGGCGGGTCGAAATTCACACTCTCGATTTCGAGGATAAGTCAGCATTGGTCGAAAATATCACAACGATTTGAAAGAACGAAAATATCACTCACTAAAATGACAACCCAACTCTATAGTCGAATTAGAGGCGCTGTTTTGCATATCGCTGAGCATCAACGGCACAAATAGCAGCCATATGGACAACCTCGCGAACGCTATCATTTCGTTGAAGGACGTGAGCTGGTTTAGCCAATCCTTCAATGATTGGTCCAGTCATTTCAGCTCCGGCAATTCTCTGTAATAATTTGTAAGCGATATTTGCCGATGTTAAATTCGGACAAATCAAAACATTAGCTGGTCCATCGAATTCCATGAACGGATAATTTTTCTGAATCTCAGGAATCAATGCAGTATCAGCTTGCATCGGACCATCGATACATAGGTCAGGCTGCATTTCGCGAGCGATTGCAATCGCTTCCTCGATTCGATCGGTTCGCATCTCGCCACTCGTACCAAAATTCGAGAAGGAAAGCATCGCGACTTTCGGCGTAACACCAAAGCGGCGAGCAACCTTGGCGGTTTGAACGGCGATTTCAGCCAATGTTCTTGCATCGGGATAGATGTTAATCGTTGCATCGCCAATAAACATCAGTTGACCGTTTACTGTCATCATGTACATGCCGACAATTCTGTGTGTACCCGGAGCTGGACCAATGGTTTGGAGACAGGGTTTGACGATGTCAGGATAATGGTGAGCGACGCCACCGAGATAACCATCAGCATCTCCCATATGCACCATCATCGAACCAAAGTATGTTGTCGATTTCATCAATCTGACTGCATCTTCCACAGTTACGCCCTTCCGCCCGCGTAATTTATGGAGTTCATCCGCGTAAGAGCCACGCCTTCGGGGATCGTAGCGCACATCGATTGTTTTACAATCGAATTCGAGGCCTAATTCTTCTTTTACCGCCTCGATTCGTTCCTCGTGTCCCAACAGTATCGGTTCACAAATATTTTCGGAAATACATTGCGCAGCCGCCTTGATAATCGTAGGATTGTCACCTTCTGAGAAAACGATTCGCTTCTTATCTTGGCGAGCTTTGTTGATTACACGCCGCATTATTGAACGAGTTAGGCCGAGTCTTGCTTCGAGTTCTTCTCGGTACTTTTCAACGTCGAAGTCAGCTTTATTGATGCGAGAGATGCCTTCCGAAACAGCAGCTTCAGCGACCGCACTTGCTTCCCAAATGAGGACGCGCGCGTCGAATGGTTTAGGAATGAGATAATCTGGACCAAACTGAATCTGTTCGCCATCATAAGCTGCGGCAACATCGTCGGGAACAGGTTCCTTAGCGAGATTAGCTATCGCGTGGGTCGCTGCCATTTTCATCCCTTCAGTTATCTCAGTTGCACGAACATCGAGTGCGCCACGGAAAATGTACGGGAATCCAAGAACATTGTTGATTTGATTTGGGAAATCGGAGCGTCCGGTTGCAACGATTGCGTCTTCGCGGACGGCATAAACATCGTCAGGAAGAATTTCTGGGTCGGGATTTGCAAGTGCAAAAATCAGAGGTCGATCAGCCATACTCGCGACCATTTCACCACTGACAATTCCACCTCGAGATAGGCCGAGGAATACGTCTGCATCTTTCATTGCCTCGGCTAATCCGCCGTTGTCGATATCGAGTGCGAAGACTTTTTTGTACTCATTTAACTCACCGGCTTGTGCACGAGATTTTGTAATAATTCCTTTTGAATCTATCATCAATAAATTGGCCGGCGAGACGCCTAGGCGGATGTAATGATGAGCGCAGGAAATAGCAGAGGCTCCAGCTCCAGAAACAACAATTTTTACTTCAGAAATTTCCTTTTCGACGACCTCTAATCCATTGAGTAATGCGGCACCCGAAATAATCGCTGTTCCATGTTGGTCGTCGTGCATTACTGGAATATCCAATTCAGCGACTAAACGTCGTTCAATTTCAAAGCATTCTGGAGCTTTAATATCTTCAAGATTTATGCCGCCAAACGTAGGGGCTATCGCCTTTACTGCCTCAACAAATTCATCAACATTGGTACGATCTACTTCAATATCAAAAACATCAATATCTGCGAAGGCTTTGAACAAAAGTCCTTTGCCTTCCATCACTGGTTTTCCAGCTAGGGCACCGATGTTACCAAGCCCCAGTACGGCGGTTCCGTTACTAATCACAGCCACTAGATTACCTTTTGATGTATAGGAATATGCCGCGTCCGGATCTTTCTCAATCTCTTCACAAGGATAGGCAACCCCTGGGGAATAGGCCAATGAGAGATCTCGAGAAGTGCCATGAGGTTTGGTTGGCATTACGGTAATTTTTCCAGCCGGCTTGGCTGAATGATAATCCAATGCATCCTTGCGAAGTTGCTTATCTGTCAGGATCCCACCCCTAGTGACTTGCGGGCAACCCCCCCCTCTATCATGCTATCCGATTGGAGAAATGTGTATTATCAGCCGTATATTGATTGATAATTAGGTGTAAAAATTCGTTAATTTTGAGCGAAATAATCCCACCTATGGTGGGAGAGCATCAATTGAACATTGGGGCATGCCTTTCATAATGTGATGGATGACGCCGTTATATGGTGTCTTCAATGATTCGACGTGATTCGCTTAACCAAAAGCGCCTCGCTTTCACTCTTGTCGCTTTGATGATTTTTGTTCCTTGGTCAGCGATGTCGACCAGTGATATCAATTTCGATGAAGATGAATCACCATACTATTCGAATGGTATTTGGGGAGCGGGAGGAAGCAACGATACCGGTTGGATTGACTTTGTTGCAAACGGTGCAAATCCAGAGAATGGAACTTATGCATATGGTGACTTAAATTTGAACTTCGCACCTGGAGCTATAATCGACAATCTCACTTTCGAAGTTGAAGTTGATGGAGCCAATGGCTATTGGGTCACAGAACCTCAAATTACTCTTCTCGACACTCAAACACCGATTCTTGATTGGCGTGACCTTGGTGATCTTGGACGGCAGAATGCCTTCGAGGAAAATCCACCCGAGGTCAGCGAGAACGGAGTTCTCGATACTTGGCTTCAACCTAACTCGGTAAGCGATGCCGGTTGGCAATTACCAGTCGGTGTTACGATTACCGACCTCGTCATCGAAGCTTTACGACCTGCTGATCCAAAGGTTTCTTTCTCGGCGCAAAATATCGAAATCTATGATAGCGCAGTGAACCCAATCGACGGTCGTCTGTACATTCTTCTAGACGACGATCTAATCCACATGGATGATCAGGCGTCGAAACCCATTATCGATATAAATACCGAAATTTTCGGTCGAAGTCTGACAATCGACTCATACAGTAATCGAATTTTGATTGGCACTGAAGATGGTTCAGTTTATGCTCAGAGTTTATTTTCTTCGGAGGATTTAGGGATTTTACTTCAAGGACCGAGCGATGTCGATGACCAATCTCCAATCACCGCGATAGGCGTCGATAGTTATGGAACAGTCTGGGCCGCCTCAGGATGCCAAATCAATTACATAGCTCTCGACCAGAGTGCCTGGTCGGATTCCACATTCTGTTTGAGCGATGAATTGGAAATCCCCTCAGATCTTGTTATTGTCGGTGACAGAGTTTACCTTTCGACGATGATGCATGGAGTTCATCTTCTTGATTATACTACGACGAGTGGTTCAAACGGGGTTAACGTAACTATTGATGACAACATCGTTTGGGACACTCAAAATCATTTGACATCCGACCAAATTACAGACTTACAGTTGCTTGGAAATCATCTTTTAATCGCGACGGCGACAAATGGAATCAATCGTCGTGATTTAGCTTCAAATTCCTGGCTTGCATCGTGGTCTACTGGAAATTGGTTAGCTTCTAATCAAGTCCATGGATTAGTGGTGACAGATGGCTGGCTGCATATTTTAGCCGATTCAACTGTTCACGCTTACGATACTGGAGCAATGATTTTCCGTTCACAAAGGCAACTATCTGATATGGGATTATTTAGTTCTGGTACAAACATCATTGCTTGGCCTGATTTGGATGGTTTAAGAAGTCCTGATATTGGGACGGTTTTAGTTAGTGACGGCTCGGGAATAGTCGCTCGTCTACAGGGTGAGGCTACGGATGGAATCGAGGTTTTGGTCAGCAGCCCGGCTGCTGACCCGATGCACGTCACATTATTCGTTGATGATTTAGAGGGTGGTGAGATTTGGATAGGCGGAGAAAACATCCTCGACCGATTTGATCGAGACGAACAGATTTGGCAAACCTCGATAGATATTTCAGATTATGTCAGTAATCCTGGCCGCATCACCTCGATGGTTCAAGATTCATTAGGATGGGTATGGATTGGTACTCTGAATGCAGGAATTTTGCGTTTAGACAATCGTAATGGCTCTTATATTGGAACTGTGCAAGGAATTGGCTCAACCCATGTTTCAAGCCTCGCTCATGATGATTATACTTCGATCCTCGTCGTCGGTCACACTGAATCTGGAATTTCTCTTGTCAATACTTCCACGATGACTCTCTCTGATGTTTTGACCGAATCTGACGGCATGGATTCTGATTTCATCAATGATGTTGCGACCCGATATGGAATTGCATACATCGCGACTCCTGATTCTGGAGTAATGCGAGTTGATTTGCAAGACTTCGCAATTTTAGGCTCGTGGCAATCACTCGGTGCAGATAATCTCGTTGCCACCCCTGTCGCAGTAGATGAAGATATGATTTACCTCGGTCTAAACGGCTTGGGGATTTTGGTATTTGACCGTTTGACAGGCGACATTTCTGATTTCTGGAACGAAGATGGTAATCTACCAGATGATGATATTTTATCACTAAAAATCGATATTAATGGTGGATTATTGGTTGGTGCTTCGGGGGCATTAGCACGCTGGGATGGCTCCTCTTGGACCACTTTTACCACAACTGGACAATGGTGGCAACGACCATCATCATACTATGATGTAACGAGTGATAGTGATGGAATTTATGCTGGAACAAATCGTGGGGCTTGCTATTGGAATTGGCAGTATCAATACCAGAATTGCATATCGACGAATGATGGCATGCCTAGTCGTTGGGTCTACGCTGTCGATATACTGAGTACTGACCGCTTACTTGCGGGAACAAATGAAGGCGCAGCTCTAATCAATACTGATAATGATACTGTGATTGAGGTTTGGCAAGCAGGTGATGAAACCCAGCGTTCTCGTACGGTTTTGGTCGATGATATCCTTTACCTTGGATTTGAAAATACTGGGATTGCCCGTTATGACTTAGTCAATCAAGAATGGTTGCAAACTTGGGATGGGGACCAAGGAATGATCGATGATTCTGATGTGACTACCCTCGTTCCTGGATTAACATACGGAACGATTTGGGCCGGTGGTGACTTTGGGCTAACATTGCTCAATGTCATCAATAATACGGTTATAATTGACTGGAATCGCGGTTCAAATTCCGGTGGACCTACTCTTTCTAATACACCGCCAGCCGATATTGAAATTATCGGCGATACCTTACATTATTCTCTTCAACGAGGCACTGGTTGGTGGGCCCAATCAAATGATTTGATTTATCGAATTAATCTGACTGCAAATTCCAGCAAATCCATTCTCGACGCCGGTTCTCGTCTCGGTTGGGCGGGTATCGTACATGGAATCGGGTCGGTTGGAGACCATCTCTGGATCGGCGTCCGACCGACTCAAGGGAATAATGGATATGGGACAATCGTTCGCTGGAATACATCGTCAGAAAATTGGTCTGATGATTTGCAAACGATTGGAAATGTTCTCAGGGTGAATGCACAATTCCTTGGCGATTGTTTCCCAATCAATTCTTCTTCTTGTGAAATGTGGGTTGCATATGGGAATAATATCCTACGCCGATTCTCAGCCCAAAATATGACTTTACTTAACGAATGGACAGATATCGATGGACCAATTCGGGGAATGGTGGAATATGATGGCGAATACATGTTTGCCAGTATGGCGGGATTATTACGCTGGAATCCTGCTAACGAAACATGGCTGACCCCATGGACTCACAATAATGGTTTACCTTCCGATTCAGAAGATGAAATTTACTCATTAACCGTTGCCGGAAATGATTTGTGGGCTGGTACATATGGCGGAAATTGGAATTCAGACGCTGAGATTCTTCGAATGAATGGTTCTTCTGGCTTATGGTCATTATGGGATTTAGATACGGGCGATATTCCCGATGGATATCCTGCTGATATCGAAGTATGCGACGATATTGTTCACATAGCCATCGGTGAAATCGCTTGGTGGGGGAATCAAGGCGGAATTGCTAGATACGACCTTGCTGACCATGATAATGATCAGTTAACCAATGAATGGATTTCACCACTCACAACTGGGGCTATTGGACTGGATGATAATGATGTTCGCGCTATCGCCTGCGATGATTCAAATCGAATTATGTACATTGGTTTCGATACTAATGGAATAGGAATTGGCCGTTATAATTACAATACAAATTCTTACTTGACTACCCTTACTAAAGCTAGTGATGGAATAGGCGATGACCGAGTTTTCCCGGGTGGAATGTTACATGATGGAAATCTCCTCCTCATCACCCATCAATACGATGGTACTGGTGGTGTTTCGCGAATCATTACCTCAGGCACATCGACTGCAAATGGCCAAATCCTAAGCCCTGGAATGGATGGCTGCTCAGTTGTCCGTGCTCCTTCAAGTACAACTCCTGTTTACGCGATTGGCCGTTCCGGACAAACTTCAGGGCTCAACCGTGTCGATCGTTTGGACTCTACTGGTCTAATCGAAAGTGGTTTTGATGAATTAACCGGTCTTACTAGCGGTCGAGTCGTCGAAATCCTCTCAAATTCGACTCATGTTTGGGTATCGACAAGCCTTAGTGTCAATTCATTTTACGGCTCGTCGGTCCTTCAAGGCGAATTGACCAGTAACGGTTCCGTTCGCTGGGAATTCGGCTATAATTTTCGATCAGACATTGTCAATGATCTAACTTTGGACGGCGATGTGCTGTGGGTCACTACAGCAGGTCAGGGATTGAAAAAGATTGATTTATTACAACGGACAAGAAGCAATACTCCTATCCCTTTACACAATCAAATGGATGGAACAGTCCTTCTTGACGATGGTACGATGTATGTCGGATTGATGGGCAGCCAAGGCTCTGCAGCCGGTTTCCAAATCTTCAACACCAATACTGGCAATTGGGGTCACGGAAGCCTAATTGCTGGTTTGCCGAGTAATATAGTTCGGGATTTCATGGAAAGTGGTGACCATATTTTCGTCGCTACTCACGGTGGAATCGGACTTTACAATACGACTCGTAATGATTGGGATGATCCAATCACAACAATCGATGGTTTGCCTAGTCCTATTATTGAACATCTGATGTATGTATCAGATCCGAATGCGGGCAATATTACGAATACGTTTGGATTATACGACAAAATCTTGGCCGGTGGATTGGCTGGTTTGACTGTGTTTAATTCGAGTAATCTATCGATTATCAAAACCATCGGGTTCGATGATGGATTAGCTGGAGACAAAGTTTCAGGATTGGCTTTTGCCGATTCTGTCACCCGGGAAGTCGTTGGTAATTCTTCGACAATTACACTCTATCACGATGCTTCGATTTTCATTTCTCACAACGGTCAAGGCTCGACTCGACCCGGAGTAGTCGCCTGGGATATTGTCACGGACCATGTAAATGGAAGCTACCAAATCGATATGATTCCAAGTAATGACGTTCGCACTATCGCAACTGACGATTGGGGGGTTCACATCGCTACCGACACTGAACCTGTCGTTCATTGGAACTCTACTATGATGAAAATGGAGACCGGTGTCGGTGCGAATTCACTTCTATCATGGCCACCGTTTGAGATGGTCTCAAACGGTAATGAATTGGTCTTGATTAGTCCACGTGGAATCGATGTATTGCGAGTTGGAGGGGATCATGGCACGGTAGATTCGTTGGTTATGACCGGGCTCGCTGGTGCAACTATCGATTACACAGGATTGTATGTAGTCGGTGAAGATGGATTGCATCATTTCAATCCTGTTGTAACTTTGAATGAACAACCTCGCGAAAATCAGCGAAGAGCCGAACCGCTTACCGTCCTCTTCGCTGGACAGACTTGGGACATTACTAACAGAACTCATCCCGGTATGATAACAACTCTGGTGGATGATTCGAATCCGATTACAATTTTTTCTGATGTCACCTCTTCTCCTACCGGCGCTTTGCCAATGCATTTTGCTGCGCTAACGATGGCGAGCCCATCATCTGGGGCATCTGTCTGGGCTCGCTCGAATATCCTAAATTATACTGGTTCTTGGGATTTAGCAGCTCGTGATCATGCGATTGAGGCAGGATTCCAGAATGCGATTTCGAATATTGGTCCAGGCTCAACAAATGTCGAATTACATGTTCAATTACAGTCTCCTGCTGACGGTCAAATTCGTGTTCGAGTAACATATGATTGGGAGCGAATTGAAGTGCCTACAAGTATCACATCTCTTGTAAATCGACCGAATGATGGCGGCGGAGTTCTTGAAGCCTCTTGGTTACCATCAGAAGATGCTGCGTGGCATTCTTATCGACTATACGTTTGGGATTCGACTGCAGAACCGGATTGGGAGCCGAGCAAATCCGACCTAGCAAACTTTGGTGGCTTCTTGACCATTCCTTATTGGTCCCAAACAACCGCGATGATTACTGAAGCTGATGAGGGGGGTCTCATTGTTCCACTCGTGGATGGTAATAAATATCGAGCTGCGATAGTCATTGAATATCCCGATGGATCGATCGGTGAGCCGATGAGTTGGGTAGATAATGCGACGCCGACTGACGAAATTCCAGCACCTCCTGCTTGGATTTATGCAGAACCAATTTCAGGTGGCACAGCTGGAACAATATTCGCTGAATGGACGCCGTGCACCGAACTCGATCCAAGTAAAACTCGACTTTGGGCGGTCGAGCACGAAATTACTAACGCTCTCGCATTGAATGGAGAAATTGATTATCCCTTCAGTTCAGGTAATACAACCGTAATACAACTCAATCCAGGAATACCTTATTGGTTTGCTACAGTCTGTGTTGATGAAGCCGGACAATCGGACCCGGCTAATGCGACCGTTATCGGGCCAATTGTTACCGCTGGTGGGCTGAATGATGGAATTCCACCAGAAAAAATAGAAGACACAATCGCAATCGATGTACCGGATGATGAAGGTGGAATCATCGAAGTCAACTGGACTCCAAATGATGAGGAAGATTGTGCCTATCATACAATTTACATGGTTCCTGCAACAGGTTGGCAACCGCCGAACACAGTCGACGGTTGGCCAGCAGCAGCTTACATTGGAGATTGTACGACAAATTCAACTTTGATTTCATCAATTGGAGAGCTATCCTTGGTCGATGACATCTCTTATTGGGTTGGCATCGTAGCAAGCGATGATTGGGGGAATCAAAATCTCAACGATGTTCTCGTCGTAGAGGCAACTCCACAATCGAATTTGACGGGTGCAGGTATTCCACCAGAGCGTGTTGCGGGATTGAATGCTTGGGATCATCCCGATGATGATGGTACGGCAGTTGATATTATCTGGAATCGCTCGCTAGAGAAGGATTTCAGTTTTTACACGATTTGGATTTCTGAATATCCACTCAACGATTTGGTCGAGCTTTGGGAATTATGCGAAGATGACCCTGTTGACTGCGGATTGATTACAATTGATCAGCGTCAAATTGGTGGTGCTTTCCAACTCGAAATGACCCTGACAACAGCGCTTTATGGTAACCGGGTCGATAATCTAGTTTCACAATCTATTGAATCGGGTATTCCACTATATCTGACTGTGACAACTCATGACATTAGTGGTAATGTTCACCTCGATGAAATGCAGGACAACATGGTCTTGGTCACACCGTTGGATAACCGTGGGGATATCCATCCGCCTGTGCGTCTGGTTGCCCCTCATTTGACTGATCGCGCACCAGACGATGGCGACGGCATGTTAGTCACTTTCCAAGAAAGTGAGGATTCTGACATCGCCGAATATTGGATTTATGCTGATGTTGTACCGTTTACTAGCATTGGAATGCGAGAACCGGCGATGATAGTTACCCGAGATGTGCAAATACCCGTATTATTGGAGCAACTTTCCGATGGACGCGCCCTTGCACCGAGCATTATGACATGGGCTTCTGTCGTCGCAGTCGATTCATCGGGCAATTATTGGGACGATGGTCTGAAAACAACTTCGATTGCACTTATTGATGAGAATAGTTTGGATCCAGGTTTGCATATTCCTGAGGTTAGTGGTCTTCGAGCATATTGGAATCCGAGTGGTGACCGAATTGAAATTCAATGGGATGATATGCAGAGTCCTGTTATCGAATCGTACATAATTTTCGTTTCAGCTGAACCATTTGAAGATACAAGAGATATTAATTCTGCAAATTCTGGAATTGAATGGCAAGTAGTGGAGAATTATTACACTCTCTTCTTAGAAGATGAAAATACTGTAATTAAAGAATATTGGCCAGTTTTGAATGAGATTTCATATTATATCGCAGTAGTAGGATTCGATGGCGAAGTCCATCGATTAGCGGTTGACCCGTTAGAGGTTCGACCATTTTCCGAGTCAGCATTTGGTAGTAAGAATCCTGGTGATGGCGGTTTGGGATTATCGTGGGTCGACCAATTAATCGACGGTGATATGAATATGATTATTGCAGTTGTTTCAGCTATTATGATTTTAATCGGTGCAATTCTAATCATCAAGCCGAAGGAGCAAGCAGCCCCTGAGCCTTGGGAAATGGGTGCCTTAGAGGTGGAACTCGAAGAGGAAATGAATCGGCGAGATGCAGGTTCGGATGAAGACGATTCGTTTGATGAACCGATTGGATTTACCGCTAGCGAACAAGAAAATAGCAATGTAGCAGACATAGACCGGGGTGATGCTGCAGAAGTGGAAGAAATTAACCAAGAAACTCTTGGCGTGCAGCCAATTGAATTTGGCGACGATTCAACTCCTTCTGTCTCTTTCGACGTGACCGACGAGTTGCTCGGAGACGATGATGAGATTGATTTAGATGATTTGGCAGACATGGCTGATGATTTTAATTTGGACGATTTAGACGATAAAGATGAGGATGTTGACACCTCTTTCCTAGACGATTTGTTGTGATATTCGATAGCAGAATTTGAAGTCTTGTGGCTCAAGCGAAGCATATGGTGAACCACGGAGACCCCCAATCCGCGGTTTGGTCAGCAACTGGCTGGGATGGCAAGGCATCTCTAATGTCTGCTGACATGCATTTCGCAAGAATCCGTCGGCATTCTACTGTTCTTGGAATAGAGGTGCCTGAAGATCTTCCGAAAAGGGTTTTTGATTTACTTGAAGATATTGAGACTCCCGGGACTCCTAATGATAGCCCCGGACAAGCCCCATTCCTGTTAGTGATGGGTGTCAGGTCAGATGGAGAGGTATTCATCGATCCTCTTACTCTCCAGAAGTGGCCAAATAGACCACTATCTGCAATCTCTCTAGAGGCTCCCACATGGAATCAACCAGTTAGAGGCACCAAGCATGGAGACTGGAGGCCGCATAGGGAAGCTAGGAATTTAGCAATCGAGAATGGAGTCGACATTGGTCTTCTCTTCGAAGACAGTATCCTGATAGACGGAGATCGCTGTGCTCCTCTATTACTGGATAATGATGGAGTTGCCTATCATCCAAACCACAGTGATGGAGCATTGGATTCAGTCACTATCCAGCAGATAAAACCAGCTCTTGAGTCTGCAGGTATTCCTGTTAGGTCCGCCAAACTAACACTTGGAATGATTCTAAGAGCCTCTGAGATGATTGTACTCGGAAGTGGCATGGGTGTTCAAGCCTTGGCGAGCATCGATGGTCGGCAGATTGGTCGGCCGCAAGGAAGGCTCTTTCAAGCTGCACGAGATTCGTGGCTTGTGCGATTAGATAGTGCATGGCAGTCAATTGAAGATTTGGAGTGAGCGAATGGTTAGAATTGTTGAGTCAGAATTTCCTTGCTCACAAGTAGACCCCCTCGTCGGTATTCTTGCTGGTTTGCGTATAGGTGAATTACCTAATCGAGATGAATTGTTGCTTCACTCTGGTGGCCCGATTACCGACCTTTCCCAGCGGTCATTCTTACCTTCTTTAGATAGCATTCGTATTTTGTTTTTCGAGCCGCAGTCTGATGATTTTTCCTCAAGTGGCTCGACCTCTGAATCAACTCGTTCAGCACTATCCGGTGAAATTTCACTCACTCCTGCTCCACCATTGGTTATGCTAGTTCAAGAATGGCGGAGTGGGCGTTGGAATAGTATTGATGAATTGCATCCGAAGACATTGGCAGCAGCTCTTGAAGCCACTGAAAAATGGGAAATTATACCCACTAACTTAGATGAGAAAATGCCGATTGTCCCAGGGGGTTTTGCAGGAATATTAGGTTATGATTTAAGTCGATGGTCAGTAGAAGTAGAATTGGAAAACACTCCCAAAGATGGAGAACTACTGGGAGTTTTATGGCGATGTGATGCTTGGTGGGTACATGATCGCGAGGAAGAAAAACTTCGTTTACTCTCACTTGAAAATCATCCTTGGGCTTCGATAAATGAAGCCCCCGAAATCATCAAACCAAATGTGTCAAAACTTTCTTACTCTCTTGTTCCAAATTCTGAAACGGATGCTTCACATGCCCAAAAAGTCGAAACAATTCGTGATGGGATACGCCGCGGACATTTTTACCAAGTCAATTATGGACGTCGGTGGACAAGTAAAATGGTCGACCACCCATGGGATGCTTACCTCCGATTGAATGAATCGAATCCAGCACCATTTTCATCATGGCTTCATCTCGATGATCATGGTTGGTCGGTGGCTTCTGCAAGTCCTGAAAGATTGCTAAAATTACAGCAAAACACACTCTCGACCCGACCCATAAAAGGTACACGAGCGAGAGGGTCGAGCCGCGCTGAAGATGAGAGATTGCGACTCGAAATGGCATCATCTGAGAAAGAAATCGCCGAGCACCTCATGCTCGTCGATCTTGAGAGGCATGATTTAGGGAGAGTTTGCAAAACCGGTTCGGTGTATTGGTCTGATTGGCGTATCGAGGCCTTACCCACTGTTCAACACCTTGTCAGTGGGGTGAGCGGAGAACTTCTTCCAAACGTCTCCTTCGGTGCTGCTCTATCTGCTCTTTTTCCGGGTGGCTCAATTACAGGTTGCCCGAAAACTGTTACGCTGGCCGCTATCGATGAATTAGAAGGCGCACCGAGAAGTGCATGGACTGGTTCAATTGGGCACATTCATTCCGGTGCAAAAAAATTAGAATTTAATATTTTGATTCGAACTTTGGAGGCAAAGAGCGGACCACAAAATTGGTTCGGAACCGTTCAAGCTGGTGGTGGAATCGTCATCGGATCTGCTGCCAGCGCTGAAGTCGAAGAAGCTCGATGGAAAGCAGCAGCGGTCACTGAAGCAGCTTGGGGATTTCGAACAGGATTTTCTGCTAAAGAATTACCCGAGCGCGAACTTGGTATGCTCGAAGTCCCAAACATTGCAGGCACACTCGGGCGTCTTTCTCCAGGAAAAATTAGTAGATTTTCTAAACGAGAAAACAAACGAGTATTATTGATCAATAATTTAGATTCCTTTACTGAAAATATTGCCGATGCTTTTGCACGGATTGGCGCTGAGGTGAGAATTGTTGCTGGACGAGGTGCAAACTCGGTGAATGTATCAGGACAGATTGACGATTTGATAGAAGGATTCCAGCCTACACATATCGTCCTTGGGCCGGGTCCTTCCCGGCCTGAAGTGTCTAAAATTACCATGGAAATCGCTAACCGAGCTATCGATGGAAGACTTATCCTCAATGATTCCCACATCCCTTTGCTCGGTTGGTGTCTCGGACATCAAGCGCTTGGTCGAGCAGTGGGTTGGGATTTGGTTGAATCTCCGCTCGGTGCAATTCACGGCGTCCCATCAAAAATATACCATGACGCCGGAGAAATTTTCAGCGGAATTGATAACCCTATGATCCAAATGAGATACAATTCTCTTGTTCTCAAGCCGTCTAATTCCAAACTCCAACCGACGGCTTGGGATCAAACAAAAACACTGGTAATGGGATTGCGACACGACTCTTTACCGATTCATGGAGTTCAATTCCATCCTGAATCGGTTGGAAGTCCAGATGGTGTCAAAATCATCTCGGCTTTTATCGACCTCGAGCCGATACACACCATTCTGTCGGAGCAGGTTCGACAAAACCGGCGACCGCAGTCTTGAATTAGCAACTACAAGTGGCGGGGGATGAAGCAACATGCCGACATGTAGGATGTGCAGAAGCAACTACCCGCGCAGTCAGTTTGTCAGTGGAAACGGGCCGCGCTATCAGGTCTGTGTTCGCTGTGCCCTTGATCATGATCTCGCAACTCCTGAAGAGGTCCCTCAACTCTACTCTGACGAACTTGTCAAACAACGTTTCACTCTTTTCGGACGGCGATACCGTCCTTGGATTGCAGTTCTTTCAGGTTGGGTACTCTACAATTCATTCGGACGAGGAATTGAACTTTGGTCCAACCTATTCCTCGCCACCCTCATTGTTGGAACATTAGCAACTCCAGTTTTACATTATCTTGGAACTGCACGTTTTGGTGCTGAATTATCTAAGTTAACACCATAAAACCCTCAGATTCATCATCTGCAACCTTTGAAATAGGGTATATCTGCCTGTGAAAGTTAGAGGGAGCAGTGGGTTCCCTAAGAACGACCGCGAGACTGGATGATAAAAATAGGAGGAGCAAATCGAGATAATGACTATTCCAAATTACTAAATTCGGCCGCAGTATGTCGTTTTTATCGATGGAATTACTATCTTTGCTCCTGTTAATTATCACATCCGAATCCTCCCGATTTGAATGGTTCACGAAAGAACGAGCGTGAGCATTCGAGCGGAAAGAGAGAACAGCGGGTTTTCTACAACTATAATTTTTGGAAGTGAAAAAAATGATAAAAATGAAGAATATGAAGAATACGAGTATGTTGATTGCACTACTCCTTGTGCTAATGGCAGGTTCGGCTGGCGTCCAAGCTACCGGATCTGATCCTAACGATCCTAATGACGGCGGAGCCGACTGGGATGGCGATGGATTAACCAATGCTGAGGAGCAAGCTGCAGGCACAGATATGAACAACCCAGATACTGACAACGATGGATTGCCAGACGGTTGGGAAGTAGCTTACGGGCTAAATCCTAATTCGGCTAGCGATGCGAACGCGGATCCGGATGGCGACGGCCTAACCAACTCTCAGGAGTACGCAGCGGGAACTAACCCGAACAGTGCGGACACCGACGGAGATGGTGTGGCTGACGGCGACGACCCGTTCCCTAACGATCCTAACGACGGTTCGTCATCCGATGAGGATGGCGATGGTATCCCAGATGCATATGATCCCGACTTTGAAGGAAACGAAGAAGGCGACGGCGACGGCGGAACTAACGGCGGCGGCGAAGGTGAAAATGGCGAGGGAGAAGGTCAAGGCCAAGGACAAGGTCAAGGACAAGGACAAGGTCAAGGTCAAGGACAAGGTCAAGGACAAGGTCAAGGACAAGGACAAGGTCAAGGCCAAGGTCAAGGTCAAGGCCAAGGCCAAGGTCAAGGACAAGGCCAAGGTCAAGGCCAAGGCCAAGGTCAAGGCCAAGGTCAAGGTCAAGGTCAAGGTCAAGGACAAGGTCAAGGCCAAGGTCAAGGCCAAGGTCAAGGCCAAGGTCAAGGTCAAGGTCAAGGACAAGGTCAGGGCCA
>DUAE01000050.1 GCA_012960975.1 Candidatus Poseidoniales archaeon | reverse complement strand
TTAACTATGTACAAGAAGGGTAAGCTTGTAGAACTTGAGTCCTTTGAGTCAATATCTAAAGTGGGTGATGACTTCTACGAGGTACGTTCTCGTAACTCTGAATCCTCAGAGGAAGATGAGTAGCTTAATCTCTCCTGTTAAGAATGTAGATTGGGCAGTTCTAGTACGAAGAGTACTACGAGATGCCCAGTGTACAAACAAGGAACTAGGAGAAGCAACAGGGATAACACCCAATCATATAAGTAAAGTGAAGAGAGAATACCAAGCTTTACACGCAACACCTGACCAGACAATGGCTTTGCTTATGGTGTACATAGCTAATACATCAAGGACTGTGCCTATAGTAGGGCAGTACTTTGAAGATGAACCAATAGATCAATAAACAATTTAACTTAACTATTACTAAAGGAAACAATATGCCTATAATCGAAGCTGAAACAATCTTCAGAACTCACCTAACAGTTCATGAAGAATACCAAGGACAGTCTACTGGAAAGTTTGGACTGCAATTAAAACTATCAGAAGCACAAGTTGCAAAGCTGACTGATGATGGTGTAAAGACAAAGATGTATGAAGGGCAGTCTCTCCGTAAGTTCAGCTCACGTTATGCAATTGAAGTCTTTGATGCTAAAGGTCGAGTGTCTCCTGAAGATGTTACCGAGCTTCCATCAGGTAGCAGAGTACGTCTTGAGTACACAACCAAGAAACATCCTACAGCAGGTGAAGTCCCTTATGCGAAGCGAGTGATGATACTTGAGCTTGCTGAAGATAAAGAATCAGATGCAGACAAAGAGTTCTTTGCTAAGAGTACGCCTAGTGTAGACGATATTCCTTTCTAATAACGTCCTGTAAGAACCTTCCTTAAGAACCCTCCTAATGTTAGTTGTCCCATAGCCGAGGTTAAACTTGCGAAGCAACAACCAATAAGGTGAGATGCCTTTCCCTATAAACAATAGAGAGATTTCAACATGAGTGTATTTGTTAAGCATGGTTCGTGTCCCAAGTGCGGATCTAAAGATAACCTAGCCATCTATGATGACCATCAACATTGCTTCTCTCCTAGCTGTGACTACTATGAAAGAGGCACAGAAGAGGAAGAACCTATCCCACAACAGCAGTATACTCACCCGCAACTAAGACATGAAGGTGTCTATGGTGCTATCCCTGATAGAAGAATATCTGAGAAGGTAGCAAAGCAATACAAAGTAAGAATAGAATATGGAAGCAATGGCAAGATAGCCAAGCATCACTATCCCTTTATGGATAACAAAGGGAGAATCTCTGCGTACAAGACAAGGGCAGTAGATACAAAAGACTTCAAGACAAATGGAGAGTTCAAGGATACCACCTTATTCGGGGAACACCTTTGGGATAAGGGAGGGAAGTACATAACAATAACAGAGGGTGAGATAGATTGTCTGTCTATAGCCGAAGTATTCAATGGTAAGTGGGCAGTAGTCAGCTTAAAGAATGGAGCATCCTCTGTATCTAAGTCCCTTCAAGGATCATTAGAGTTTCTTGAATCATTTGAATCTATAGTCTTAGCATTTGATAACGATGAAGCAGGTCAACTAGCTATTGAGAAAGCATTAGAACTCTTTAGTCCTGATAAGATAAAGATCATGTCACTACCTGAAGGGTACAAGGATGCAAGTGATATGCTTAAGGCAGGGCTTGTTAAGGAACTAGAGAATTGTTGGTGGCGATCAAAGACCTGGACTCCCAGTGACATACAAGGAGCTTCTGAACTTAGAAGTGCTTGGTTAGAAAGACCAGACAAGCAATCTGTTCCTTATCCTTGGGTATGTTTAAACAATAAGACCAAGGGATTTAGAAGAGGGGAGCTG